>DHVH01000273.1 GCA_002412555.1 Marinilabiliaceae bacterium UBA5213
CGGAAGATCTTCCGTTACATCCTTATATTTTTCTATACAAAACACTACCACCATGAGATATATTTTCATTGCTCTATCAGTAACCTTTTTGCTGGTCGGATGTGGCTTATCCTCCCCCAAAAACAACGATACGCAAACGCAGGTTTTGACGGATGAGCAGCTGCTCGACACAGTTCAGTATTACACCTTTCAATATTTTTGGGATGGTGCAGAACCCAACTCGGGCATGGCCCGCGAACGGCTGCACATCGATGGCCACTACCCTGAGAATGATGCCCATATTGTTACATCCGGAGGTTCTGGCTTTGGATTGATGGCCATAATCGCAGGTATAGAGCGCGGATGGATCACCCGTCAGGAAGGCCTTGAGCGCCTGACCAGGGTCGTTGACTTTTTGGAAAAAGCGGATCGTTTTCATGGCGTATGGCCGCACTGGCTGGATGGCCAAACTGGCAAGGTCAAACCCTTTTCCACCAACGACAATGGCGGTGATTTGGTTGAAACGGCCTTCCTGGTTCAGGGCTTGCTGACGGTGAAACAATACTTCACAGATGGCAACAACAAAGAACAGCAGCTGGCACAAAAAATTGACCAGCTATGGCGCGAGGTGGAATGGGACTGGCACACCAAAGGCGGCGAAAACGTGTTGTACTGGCACTGGTCGCCCGACAAGCAATGGGCCATGAACCACAAAATTAATGGCTATGATGAGTGCATGATCACCTATATCCTGGCAGCCTCTTCACCCACTTTCCCCATCGACCCACAAGTCTACCATGAAGGTTGGGCTGGCAGCGGAGCCATTTCTGTTGAGGCCTCATCTCAACAACCGGCATTGACGCTTAAGCACAGGGTTAACTCTGATAAGGGAGGTCCCCTCTTTTGGGCGCATTACTCCTATCTGGGACTGGATCCCAGAGGTTTGACCGATCAGTATGCCGATTACTGGGAAAACAATGTGGCTCACACGCTACTCAACCGCCAGCATTGCATTGACAATCCACACGGCTACAAGGGCTATGGCGAAAATAGCTGGGGATTAACGGCCAGCTACAGCGTTCCAGGTGCTGCCGGCTACTTTAACGGCCATACAGATCAAAGGCCTCAGTCAGGCCAGTCGAACAACACAGGCTACGCGGGTCACAACCCGGTCGAAGATTTAGGCGTTATCACACCAACAGCAGCGCTTTCGTCGCTGCCCTATGCACCCGATGAAGTCATGATGGTGATGCGTCATTTTTATGAGGAATTGGGGCATGAAATATGGGGCCCCTTCGGCTTTTACGATGCTTTTAGCGAAGAATACCAATGGTACCCACAAAGGTATCTGGCCATTGACCAGGGACCCATTGCCGTAATGATTGAAAACCACAGAAGTGCTCTCTTGTGGGAATTGTTTATGCAAAACAGCGACGTTCAAAACGGCTTAACCAGACTTGGATTCAATTCACCACACCTAAGAGAATAGACCATGCAAGGCTACCTGCTCACATTTTTTTTATCCCTGTCCTTTCATCTCTATGCGGAGGTCATTCCACCTGTAGAGACGGTCATAGCCACAGGCTATGACCGTCACGCAGAACTCAGGTGGAACCACCCAATGGAGGGTATGTCCTATAAAATATATGCCTCCTTCGACAATCAGGAGACCTATCAATTGCGCCATACAACCGGGGAGACCTTTTTTCTTGATTTTGTTCCGGAACAATCCCACAATAGCACCATTCATTACCGGATTGTGGCGGAGACTGCCGGACAATCATCCCAGGCGGTGGAAGCAAGTGCGGCCATTAGGGATTTTACGGATGATGAGTTGATGGACATGGTTCAACGTTACAGCTTTCGCTATTTCTGGGAAGGTGCCCATGCCGATAGCGGCATGGCCATGGAACGGAGTCATGTGGGCGGAAGTACGGTGGCATCCGGTGCAACGGGCATGGGACTGATGGCCATGATTGTGGCACATGAGCGGGCGTATGAAGATCCTGAGGCCATAAAGGAGCGGGTGCTGAAAATGCTCACCTCACTCGAGACCTGTGAAAGGCACCATGGCGCCTGGTCGCACTGGTACAATGGCGACACCTACCAAACGCAGCCCTTTTCAACTAATGACGACGGAGGAGACCTTGTGGAGACTTCTTTTGTAGCTCAGGGCTTGTTGGCTGTGCGCAACTATTTTTTAGGCACTGACAACACCTCCATCCAAATAAGGGAGAAAGCCACCCAACTGTGGGAGGCCATTGAGTGGGACTGGTACCGAAACGGCGACCAGAACGTCCTTTTCTGGCACTGGTCGCCTAACAACCACTTCGCCATGAACATGAAGGTCTTTGGCTGGAATGAAGCGCTGGTGACTTACATCATGGCGGCCGCCTCTCCTACCCACAGCATTCCTAAAGAAGTTTATGAACAAGGCTGGGCCAGAAATGGTGACATGGTGAACCGCCGGGTGTTCTACACCCACGAGATATTCCTTTCACCCAACTGGGGCGGCCCCCTGTTTTGGCTGCACTACAGCCATCTGGGTATCAATCCTAAAGGATTGACGGATCAATATGCCGATTACTGGAAGGAGTATGTCAATACGGTGAAAATTCACCATGCCTACGCCATTGATAATCCGCTGATCCACAATGGTTACAGCGAACACTGCTGGGGACTGACGGCCAGTGACGATCCTTTTGGCTACACGGCGCATGAACCCATCTACAACGACAATGGCACTATTAGTCCCACAGCCGCTCTGGCCAGCATGCCCTATCTCCCTGAAGCATCCATGAAGGCTCTGAAGTATTTCTACCGCGAAAGGGGACGTGACCTCTTTGGCATCTATGGCCCCTACGATGCTTTTAACGAAAAGTACAACTGGGTCAAGAAAAGCTACATCGGTATAGACCAGGGACCCATCGTTTCGATGATAGAAAACCACCGCTCCGGACTACTATGGAATACTGTAATGAAGGACGCCGATTTGCAGGCTGGACTCGACAAGCTGGGCTTTGAGTATGTAGTTTCAACCTCAATAGTGAGGCCAGAACTTTCCGCTCAAATGAAGATTTACCCAAATCCAGCCAGTGATCAAATTACGCTTCAATTACCGAATACCGATCTCAGCAAACCGCTCGTGTTGAAGATTTATTCAACAGATGGCAGGTTGCAATTGGAAGAACAACTTGCTCCCACTGGTACAAGTGTTTCTGTGGGTGTTTCGGGATTGTATGCAGGGCTATATCTGGTTCAGGTATTCAATGGTGAAAACTACTCTAATACGAAACTACTGGTTCAGAGGCAGAAAAAATGAAAAGCACATGTTGGGTCAAAGCATCGAAGGAGATGAATAGTGACAAGGATGAAATTAAAAAAGTTAGAATGATGAGGAAGTACATCAATTACCGGAAGACGCTATGCACCTGTATGGCATCTATGCTATTTTCAATTGGCATTTGGGCACAGCATACGCAGTTGAACACATACTGCAATCCATTAAATATCGATTATACGTACATGATTTATGATGCCCACAGTGACCTCTCCTACCGATCGGGCGCCGATCCGGCTGTGGTGGAATTCAGGGGCGAGTATTACATGTTTGTTACCCGGTCGATGGGCTATTGGCATTCCGCAGATTTGCTCAACTGGACCTTTATCACACCCCAACAGTGGTTTTTTATGGGGAGCAATGCTCCGGCAGCTTTCAACTATAAAGATTCATTGCTCTACATGACCGGCGATCCTTCGGGTTCTATGAGTATACTATACACCGACAACCCAAAAGACGGCAAGTGGAAGGCAACAAATGGCATTTTGCACAACCTTCAGGATCCCGCCCTGTTTATCGATGACGACGGGCAGACGTATGTCTTCTGGGGTTCTTCCAACACCTACCCTATCCGAGCCAAAAAATTGGATAAATCGAAACGCTTTCGACCTTCAGCAGAAACGCATGAGTTGTTCAACCTGGATGAAGCCAAACATGGCTGGGAACGATTCGGTGAAAACCACTCGGATACAGCCCTTGGCGGATACATCGAAGGCCCTTGGCTGACAAAACGTATGGGAATATACTATATGCAATATGCTGCCCCCGGTACCGAGTTTAATGTTTATGGCGACGGGGTTTATATGAGCGACTCACCCCTTGGACCCTATGCTTACGCCCCCAACAACCCGGTAATTTACAAACCCGGAGGCTATGCCAACGGCGCGGGTCACGGCAGTATCGTTACCGGTCCACAAGACAGCTACTGGCATTTTGGCACCATGGCGCTTGCAGCCAATATAGGATGGGAACGGCGCATCGTAATGTATCCGATTTATTTTGATAACGATAACCTGATGCATGCCAATACTTCTTTTGGCGATTACCCGCAGTATGCGCCTGGTATTCCGGGAAAAGCCGGCACACATACAGGCTGGATGCTGCTTTCCTACAAAAAACCGGTGAAAGCGTCCTCCCAAAAATCCCAACATGATCCCGGGAAGGTTGTGGATGAGAACGTAAAAACATTCTGGCTGGCACAAAATAATGGCGACAACGAGTGGCTCGAAATCGATCTCGAAAAAGCAGGGAAAGTACATGCCATTCAGGTCAACTACCACGATCATGAATCGGACATGTATGGCAGAATGCCCGGTTTATATCACCGTTATGTGATCGAAGGTTCCCGTGACGGGGCCAACTGGGAGGTTTTGGTTGACCGCAGCAACAGCTATAAAGATACTCCCAACGATTATGTGGAACTGGGACTACCCAAAACAGTCCGCTACATCCGTTACAAAAACATTCACGTACCTACACCTCATTTAGCCATATCTGCATTGCGGGTGTTTGGCTTGGGAGATGGTAAAATACCAAAACCGGTGAAAAACCTTGCAGTTAAACGCTATGACGATCGCCGGGATGCGCTTATTACCTGGGACAAGCAGGATAACTGTCAGGGCTACAATGTTTTGTGGGGAATAGCGCCCGATAAACTTTACAACGCCTGGTTGGTTTACGACCATAATCAACTGGAAATGAAGAGCCTGACAGTGGGTCAGGAATACTACTTTTCAGTGGAGGCGTTCAATGAAAACGGGATTTCGGGGCGGACAAAAGTAGTTGAGGTGAAATAAAATCAATTTAAATATAAATATAAAACACAATTCAATGAAGAAGCAACTTATTTACATCCTGGCATTGGCAGCCATCACCTTTTCATGCACTCAGCGTACTGCTGAGACAGAAATGGATGGCTTTATTGATGACCTGATGAGCCAAATGACCATCGAAGAGAAAATTGGCCAGCTCAACCTCATCACACCAGGAGGAGGAATCCCTACCGGTTCGGCTGTTAGTACCGATGTAGAGGCCAAGATAATTGAGGGCAACGTAGGAGGTATCTTTGGCGTGACTGGTCCCGAAAAGGTTCGACAGGCGCAGACTTTGGCCGTCGAAAAAAGTCGCTTGAAAATCCCCATGCTATTCGGATCGGATGTGATTCACGGCTATAAAACTGTTTTCCCTATCCCCCTCGGCATTTCTGCCAGCTGGGACATGGCCATGATTGAAAAAACGGCACGGGTAGCTGCCGAAGAAGCAACGGCCGACGGACTCAACTGGAACTTTTCACCCATGGTAGACATCTCACGCGACGCCCGCTGGGGACGCGTGGCCGAAGGCGGTGGGGAAGATCCTTATCTGGGTTCTGAAATTGCCAGGGCTATGGTACGTGGCTATCAGGGAACCGACCTGACAGACGCCAATACCATGATGGCTACGGTTAAGCATTTTGCCTTATATGGTGCACCAGAGGGCGGCAGGGACTACAACACGGTTGATATGAGTCGGATAAGTATGTACAACGACTATTTCCCACCGTTTAAAGCGGCCATTGAAGAAGGTGCCGGCTGTATTATGACCAGCTTCAACGATGTAGATGGCATTCCGGCCTCTGCCAACAAGTGGCTGCTGACGGACATCCTGCGCGAGAAATGGTCTTTTGATGGCTTTGTGGTTTCTGATTACACTTCGGTCAATGAAATGATTGACCACGGATTGGGCGATTTGCAAACCGTATCGGCTCTGGCATTGAAGGCAGGATTGGATATGGATATGGTGGGTGAAGGCTTTCTGACCACCCTCAAAAACTCACTGGATGAAGGCACGGTTTCTGAAGCGGACATCACCATGGCATGCCGCAGAGTACTGGAAGCCAAATACAAACTGGGGCTTTTCGACGATCCCTACCGTTACATTGACGAAAGCAAACCTGCAAACAGAATACTTACCGAGGCCAACAGGAGTTTTGCGCGCGACGTAGCTGCCCGTTCTGCTGTGCTTCTGAAAAATAACAATCAAGTCTTACCCCTCAAACGCAACAGTCGCATTGCCCTTATTGGCCCCCTGGCCAATAACAAAAACAACATGCTGGGAACCTGGGCCGTTTCGGGTGATCCGCAAATGTCCATTCCTCTTTTTGAAGGCCTTCAAAAATCGCTGGGTACTAACGCCAGTATCCAATATGCTAAAGGGGCCAACATTAGCGATGACCCAAAATTTGCTGAAAAAGTGAATGTTTTTGGAACGCGCATTGATATCGATGAGCGTTCACCAGACGCAATGCTTAGCGAAGCATTAGCCATGGCCAACAGCTCAGATGTGATTGTGGCCGTAGTAGGTGAAGCCTCTGAAATGAGTGGAGAATCCTCCAGCCGATCGGACATCACCCTGCCTGAAAACCAGAAAAAACTGGTAAGGGCACTGGCCCAGACAGGAAAACCTCTTGTTTTGGTGATAATGAGCGGTCGCCCCCTCGCCCTGGAAGAAGAAAATGAACTGGCAGATGCCCTGCTGCTGACGTGGCATGCCGGCATCGAAGCGGGTAATGGCATTGCAGATGTGCTTTTGGGCGTCTATAACCCCTCGGGCAAGCTCACCATGACCTTCCCCAGAAATGTGGGCCAAACGCCCATTTACTATAACCATAGGGCAACGGGACGCCCCAACCCGGGCGACGAATTCCAGAAATTCCGTTCCAACTATCTGGATGTTCCCAACTCACCTCTTTTTGCTTTTGGGTACGGACTAAGCTATACTTCTTTTGAATACAGCGATGTTAGAGTCGACAAGGCAAGTATTAATCCCGAAGGACAGCTCACAGCCTCTGTTACAGTAACCAACACCGGCGATTTTGAAGGGGAAGAGGTCGTTCAATTATACATAAGAGACGTTATCAGAAGTCTGACACCACCCGTGAAAGAACTCAAAGCCTTCGAGAAGATCAACCTAAAACCGGGCGAAGCAAAAGAAGTAACCTTCACGCTCGGCGTTGACGATCTGGCCTTCTATCATCAGGACATGAGCCTGAAGGCTGAAGCTGGCGACTTCAAGGTATTTATTGGGCCTAATTCGGACACGGATAATTTCGCTGATTTTTCGCTTGAGTAATAAAAACTATCACATAAGAGGCCGCTTTTTAAGCGGCCTCTTATCATAAAACCAGGTATTTTTGTTTTCACCTGTTTCAAAAAAAATAAGAACCTCAAAATGCATGCTGTTTAACGGGTTTGTAAAAGTTTCTTTTAAAGCAGAATTTTCTTTCCACCTCAAGAAATTTCCGTTAATAGAATTAAATTTATGGTCGTAAAAAATCCGGGCTGTCTTTTGGAGCCGAAGTGAAAAGAGTGAACGGAGTCCCGCGCAGCGGGAGAAGCGAGTTCCCGGATTTTAGAAACGAGTCATCATTGGATTTAATTCTTTAGTATGAAAATCGCTTATGACGAGTTCAACCGAATGCAAAAAAATAATAGTGACAATGAGGTTAAAATTAATTTAATTTTTAGGAAATTGCTTGCAGTGGCGGCATTTTTTAGCTACGCTGAATTTTGCTACGCTCGGCATTGACTCAAACAAGTTTGCTCACTGCCCTCACTAAACGCAAAATTTGTATACTTTTTTTTGCTGCAGCTGGAGCGTAGCGGATCACGAATACCAAAAAAGACAAACACAACATGAGTAAAAAAGTATAAGCCCGTGCGGCTCGAGCACAAAAAAAAAATAAAATGAAAAAGATAATTTTGGTGTTTTTTGTTGCCACCTGGCAACTATCCCTGGCAGCCCAGCGGGATGCCCCCATCAATGTGGCCTCCTATAATCTGCGCCTCAACACCGCATCCGACGGCGAAAACGCCTGGCCAAATCGCAGCGACATGGTGATAGATTTAATCCGTTACCACGAGTTCGATATCATCGGAACCCAGGAAGCTTTTCATGGGCAAATTCAAGATTTACTCACCATGGAGGAGTTTGCCTATACGGGTTCGGGAAGGGATGACGGACTTCAGGGTGGTGAGCATGCCGCCATATTCTACAAAAAAGAGCGGTTTGATTTGCTTCAGTCGGGCGACTTCTGGCTCAGTGAAACACCTGATAAACCTTCTCTGGGATGGGATGCCACCTGCTGCCACAGAGTCTGCTCTTGGGCGCAATTTTTGGATAAGGAGAACGGTATTTCGTTTTTTGTTTTCAATGCGCATTTCGACCATGAAGGGGTCATTGCCCGGAAGGAATCCGGCAAGTTAATGGTGAAAAAAATTCGGGAAATCGCAGGAGATCACCCCGTGATTTTTTGCGGTGACCTCAACTCTACCCCGGAAACAGAACAGATCAAGCACATAACCGGCTTCCTGCAAGATGCCTATGTCATTTCTATAACCAAGCCGTATGGACCAGTGGGCACCTTTTCCGGTTTCAGTTTAAATGCGCCCCTGAAAAACCGGATAGACTACGTTTTTGTGTCTGACGATTTTAAAGTGGCTAAATATGGTGCGCTTACCGATTTTCAAGACAACCGCTTTCCTTCAGACCATTTGCCTGTTGCTGTAAAACTGCATTTCTATTCACAAACCAATTCAAGAAATGCGTTCAAAAAGAAAGCTTTTCAAAGCGAATCAGGCGATACTTTGCTTTACCGGATTCTTTATCCTGACAGCTACGACCGAGGCGCTAATTATCCTTTAGTCCTTTTTTTGCACGGGGCAGGTGAACGAGGTAGCGACAATGAAAAGCAACTTACACATGGCGCACACCTATTCACTGATTCGGAGAACCGACAAAACTATCCGGCCATTGTGGTTTTTCCCCAATGTCGGGAAAACAAATACTGGGTGGACATTGCCGTTCGAAATACCCTAAAGGAAGGACGAAACGACACCTTTGAAAACATGGGTGCATCTGCGGTTACTGAACAGCAGCTGGTTGTAGATCTGGTGCATCACTTATTGGACGCTGAAGCGGTCGATCCCGACCGCCTCTACATCATGGGACTTTCCATGGGCGCTATGGGGACTTTTGACATTCTGTCCCGGAATCCGCAATTGTTTGCGGCGGCCATTCCTATATGCGGAGGTGGCAATGTCAAAGTTGCAGCCAAATATGCCCCGTACACCTCGCTATGGATAACCCATGGGACCATGGACGATGTGGTGTCGGTAAAGTTTTCTCAGGAGATGTACCGAACCCTTAAAGCGGCAGGAGCAGATGTGACTTACACAGAATTTCCGGAGGCCAACCACAATGCGTGGGATCCCACTTTTGAGCTGCCAGGCTTGCTCGACTGGCTATTCTCCAAATCCCGATAGTTGGCTTTTGTCAGGGTTGTTCCGACTGTAATAATCACAAAAGGGTTGCAATCCGCACGCCTCACATTTAGGCTTACGGGCCACGCACACATACCTGCCATGTAAAATCAACCAGTGGTGGGCAATGGACAGCAAGGACTCAGGAATGTGCTTCACCAACTGCCTTTCTGTCTCCAAAGGTGTTCTTGCATCTTTGGTCAGGCCAATGCGCGCCGCCACTCTAAAGACATGCGTATCTACAGCCATGGCTGGCTTGTCAAACACAACAGAAGCTATCACATTGGCGGTTTTGCGTCCAACGCCAGGAAGTTTCTGCAATTCTGTTACATCAGAGGGAACCTCGTTATTAAACTCACCCACCAGCCTCTGGGCCATGCCGACCAGACTCTTGCTTTTATTGTTGGGGTAACTACAGGATTTAATGTATTCAAAAACTTCAGCTATTTCAGCCTTTGAAAGTACTTCAGCCGTGGGGAAACGCTCAAAAAATGGCGGCGTGATCAAATTCACCCGCTTATCGGTACACTGGGCAGAAAGAATAACGGCCACCAATAATTCATAGGGATTGGTATAGTGCAGTTCCGTTTCTGCCACTGGCATATGTTCCTGAAACCAGGCAATCACATTCTTAAACCTTTCCGTCCTCCGCATAAAATCTAACCTGTTTTCATTAAAATAGTGACTATAAAAAACAAATCTTAGTCTTTGATAAGGGGTCAAAAACAAAAATATAGTTTATCCCGATTTTTCGGGACAGTATTTGGCGTCTTCTTGCAAAGACTATATGAACATTAATAAGCTGAGGGCCATCACCACCATCCCACCAAACATCCCGTAAATAGAAAGGTGATGCTCTCCATATTCCCGGGCAGCAGGCAGCAGTTCATCCAGACTGATAAACACCATAATACCTGCCACGGAGGCAAAGATAATTCCAAACAACAAAGGGCCCATAAAAGGCATCAAAACCATAAAGCCAAAAATGGCACCAATGGGTTCAGCTAATCCCGATAAAAAACTCCACTTAAAAGCCTTTCGTCGACTACCCGTTGCATAATAAATAGGCACCGAGATGGCAATACCTTCGGGAATATTGTGAATGGCAATGGCCACTGCGATGGCAATACCCAAATTCGGGTCAGCTATAGCAGCTGTGAAAGTCGCCAGGCCCTCCGGAAAGTTATGTATGGCAATGGCCAGTCCCGTCATCATACCCATGCGCATCAGCTTTTTCTCCTTGGTCTTTTGAAGCCGCTGTGCCTCGGTCATATTTTCTACCAGATTGATCTCATGTGGGTTTTCTCCCTTTGGTATAAACCGGTCAATTAAAGCAATCAGCAGCATACCGCCAAAAAAGGCAGCAACCGTCACCCAGGTGCCTGGTCTTTCTCCTAAAAACCCGGTTAACTCTTCCCTTGCCTTGAAAAAAATCTCAACAAAAGAAACATAAATCATCACACCTGCTGAAAAACCGAGGGCTAGTGACAAGAACTTTGTATTGGTGCGCTTGGCAAAAAATGCCATGGCACTCCCGATACCGGTTGCCAGACCAGCAAAAAGCGTCAGCCCAAATGCAAATAACAGCGTATTTATTTCTATACCGTACATCCGGATAAATTGTTTTAATTGAACGCAAACTTAAGCATGCTTAGATTTATTACCAAGCAAATATAACAATCATTCTCACTAAATCCCCCAACCCAACCTGAACTATAAACCCTCAACCCTTTATACCCTTCCTACCCTATTATCCCGCTTCGCTTCGCCTCTCAACCTATTTTTCCCATCCCCCTATCAAGCTCTCAACCTAATAACCTCTCAACCTAATAACCTAATAACCTATCAACCTATCGACCTATCGACCTATCGACCTAACAACCTAACAACCTTCCTCCCCCCAAATTAACACACATTTAACCAGAACTTATCCCCTAATAAATCAAAAAGCAGTAATTTAGTACCATAATTAAATTATTAAATACTACATCATGGTCAAAAAAATATTTCTTTTAGCAACAGTCACAGCTTTTTTTGTGGGACAGGCATATGCGCAGACATACGCCCAAACAGCCGACTCTCTGGCCAGTTACACCAACCCCAAGCCCCACAAAGTGGTACAACTACAGGAGCGGGATTTTGGAAAGACGCCAAAAAACATCATACTGCTAATTGCAGACGGTATGAGTGTCACGCAGGTGTCTGCCGCCATCACGGTCAACGGGGGCATGCTCAATATCAACCACATGAAGCACATTGGTTTTACCCACACGCAGAGTGCCGACAATTACATCACCGATTCTGCTGCAGGCGGAACAGCCATTGCTACGGGACAACGGGTTAAAAATGGCGCAATTGCTGTAGATGCCAATGGCAAAGCCATCCCGACCATCCTGCAAATCAGCGATAAAAATGGCAAAGCTACCGGACTGGTTTCCACCTCAGGAATTACCCACGCCACCCCTGCTTCCTTTATTGCGCATCAGCCTTCTCGTAACATGTACGAGGCCATTGCGGCAGATTTTCTGAAAACGGACATAGATATTTTTATTGGTGGCGGACTGGAACATTTCAACCAGCGTGAAGATGGACGGGACCTCACCAAAGACTTAAATAAGAAAGGTTATCAGGTTTTCACCTCTCTTGAAGATAGCAAAGGTGCTAACAAGGCGCCCATGGCCATCTTTACCGCTGAAGGCCACAATGCTGATTATAGCGACCGGTGTGAAATGCTGACGGATGCCACCCGTAAAGTCATTGAAGTCCTTTCTGCCGATCCCAATGGCTTCTTTGTAATGATAGAAGGCTCACAAATCGACTGGGGTGGGCACGCCAACAGCACACCCTACATTGTTGGTGAAATGCTGGACTTCGACCGGGCCGTTGGTGCCGCCCTTGAATTTGCTGCCAAAGATGGTGAGACCCTTGTTATTGTAACCTCTGACCACGAAACAGGCGGCATGACCATCAACGGTGGCAGCTTTGAAAAGCACTCAGTAACGGCCAGATACACCTCCACCAATCACACAGCCGTTATGATTCCCACCTTTGCCTACGGCCCGGGTGCTGAAGCTTTCATAGGGATATATGACAATACCGATCTTTTTGTGAAGATGATGACTTTATTTGGGTATTGATTATTGTTGAAAGCGCATAAAATATGACAGGGGCTGTCCGACCGAACGGCCCCTGTCACATTTTTGACTTATAAGGTTTAAACACCACCTCGGCAGAACTTTAATATAATTTCCTGCGGAGGTTTTTTTCCCTTGCATGATTTATGTAGTTAAAAAACCTCACTTCTATCCACCCCATTGACGGGACAACTCAGTGCAGCTTCCTCCTCCACAACACTATACACCTCCAGCTCATTGGTTTTAAAAAACCCAGCCGTATCACGCAGCTGACGGGCTCTGCTTTCAAGATTCTGAGCTGCAGCTGCCAGCTCTTCGCTTGATCCGGCCGAATGTTGGGTAACCATATTCAGTTCCTGCAAAGCCGTATTGATCTGAACACTGCCATTGGTCTGCTCCTGCCCCGCAGCAGCGATCTCTGCCAGATAGTCTGACGTTTTTTGAACTTCAGGCATCAACTCCTGCAATTTTACCTTAGACTGCCGGGTCAACTCCAACCCTTCCTTCACGACTTTCAATATTTCATCAGCAGCCTCCTTACTTCTATCGGCCAACTTCCTGACTTCACCTGCAACTACCGCAAAACCCTTGCCGTGCTCTCCGGCACGCGCGGCCTCAACTGAAGCATTCAAGGCTAATATGTTCGTCTGAAATACAATATCACTTATAACCGCAATGCGCTGGGCGATTACCTCGTTAGCCGCATAGGCGCTTAACGATTTCTGCTCAACTTCATGAATACCCACAGCTGCTACCCGCGAAACACCCCCGGTCTTTTGAGCCAGATCACTATTCTGCTCAATGGAAGCATTCATCTCCTCCATAGTAGTACTTATCTCCTCCAACGAGGAGGCCTGCTCACTGGCACCCTCACTCAGCGAAACAGAAGCCGCACTGAGCTCCTTACTTACGTTTTCGAAGTTAACAGACTCGCTTTTCAGAAATCCAATGATATCCTCTAACCTGCTTTTCATTTTTCTTAAGGCTGCCGCCAATTGCCCCAATTCATCATCCTGTTCAAATACAACATCTTCCGTCAAATCTCCAGCTGCAATTTGCTCTGCCACCCTAATAAATTCGTTTAAAGCCCGGCGGATATTTCGTGTTAGCATCACTGAAATGACTACCGAAAAAGCTAGCAACAACAAACCAAGAATTGAGATTACCAGCACTATGCGCTCCTTCAGTGCGTAACTATCTTCCTGCAAAACACCAATTTGCTGGTCAATCAACACCTCTGCCTCATGCAACAACCCACCTAAAATCTCCATGTTAGCTTCTGCTTCCTGCACATACACGTCACTCAAAGCCTCCCGATTGGCGTTCACCTGAATCAGATAGGCCACACTATCTGCCGCTGCGTGAATACGCGCATGTGGCAGCTCCATACTTGACAGAATAGGCTTAAGCTCCGGAATCATTTCTTCCAGAACCATCCGTTGATCACTGTAATACATTTGCCCAAACCGGCATTTCGATGGATCTCGTTCCAAAGCGCCCACACCGTCTCTTTCCGAAATAATAATGTGGCCCAATCCATTCACCCACTCCAGATGGTCAATATGCCGGTCCTTTAATTGTAGTGCCTGTTGGGTATAGGCATCAATGACTTCACTATTAAGATTAATCCGGTACAAGGAATAAAGATTGTAACCCGCATAAATAATCAAAGACAACATTATAACACCAAACCCAAAGGCCATTTTGTATGCAAACTTTAAATTTTTAAATTTAAGATAATTCGTCATATATGTATATAATTAGATGTTTTCTAACAAACAAGTACCCCTAATAAAGGAGGCGAGAAAGATGGGCGAGAAAGTATGTTGGGCTACAAAAATAATATTTTCAAGAAAACCCTAGTTCTGTTTAACCTTTTTTAATAACAGTTTAACAATGCTAGTTTAAATCTTAATGAAAACTTAATATTACGAACTACATAAGCATGATGCACAATCGAGTAGACGAAATGGGATTAATTCCCCTTTCGTCCTCTCACACCACCGTACGCACGGTTCTCGTATACGGTGGTTCCATAATATTCAACTCATACCGCTTTATAAAAATCTGATAAGAAAACGTATCCGGCCATACGCAGCCGCTGGTCTGTGACAGTTCTGAATAGGATAAAACTATTTGCTATATGCCAGAAGTCTCTCCTTGTGTTCGCCCACTCATAAGCTTTGTATTTTTTATATTCAGCATTATAAGGTTGGCTACTATGGTTCTTATCCGTTTTTATCAGTAACTTTTGCATATCGACCAGTTTTAAATATTGAACCCAGCCCTAAATATATTGACCGAGTGCTTCCTGCGTTCGTTGCCCCACCCGTTACTTCTTGATGTCATTTTTCTGATTCTGGCTTTCAACTTCTCCACACTTTTGGGGTAAATTCTCAGCCTTCCTTCACCTCTATAGCGATAGAAGGCATAGCCAAACTTGTGGATAATTGATACCACACGCACATCTTTAATGGTGCGCGATAGTATCTCTATCAACTTGCTGTGGTTAACGGTATCAAAGTACCGCTCCAAGTCTATAACTACTGTATAGACATTACCTTGGGTAATGTAATCCCGACACTTACGAAGGGCGCTATGAGCGCTCCTTTTGGGTCTAAATCCATGACTATGAGATGAGAACTGAGGCTTGTAAATGGAGGTCAGTTTTTGCGCGATGCTTTGTTGGATCATTCTGTCCACGACTGTGGGCACACAAAAAAACGGGAACTGTCTGTGAAACAATCCCCGTTTTTAATTAAACTATCGCACAACCTCTATTCAATGGGATCTGGTCCGCTGACCAATTCAAATTGGCCAGTACCAATCAACTTATAAACAATTGTATGTGTTACATCAGAAACTGTAGTTCCTGTAAAAATGGCCACATTAACCGTGTAGGTTATTTCAACTCCTTCAATGGGTCGGGCATCAGCATGCAGCACCGATAATACTTCACCCATTACTACTCCTAGTCGCTCCATCATCATGGCAACAACTTCGGTATCCGTCTTACCTTCATAACCAGCAGGGTATTGATTGCGGGCAGCTTGAACACGCATATCTACATTGTTATAAAAGGCGGACGTTCCGGCATAATACTCATTATTGCCAAAACTGCTCACGTAGCCCTCGCCCTTATTGGAGGCACCTAGCTCCGCCTGATCAATATGTTCCCAAACCCAATCAGTGGCAGCCTGATAGTAACTCATGATAAATGGATCATTGCGCACAGGAGACAGATTTATTACCATACTTGGATTCCAGACCCAGCTACCACTCGATTTTACAAACTGATCAGTTACCACTTCAGCCATCAGATTTTTAGTCCACACACCCGACTCAAAAACATACTCCTCGGCAGCTAAATCAGCACCAGAACCGTACAGATATACAACTGTCTTCATAGCTCCTTCCAAAGCATAAGGGAAGTTTTTCTTCAGATAGTTGGGCACATAATCTTCAGGCTTATTGGATGAGCTGAAAAAAGAGAAGCCCATTTCTGAATAATCTGATTCGCTTAAGATTACAGCATTCGTATAGGGTTCCCATTCTCCTCCATCAAAACTAAGAAGGGCATAGTTTCCGGTAGTGTATGGGTTCACCGGAATAAATTCCCCACGCTCATAACTTACAACATTAACATCGTAGATCTGATAAGTAGTGGTGCGATCATCAGCGGCATTGCCCACATACTTAAAGGCCACAAAAATCTCCTTGCCCTTGTAAGCATTAAGTGTTAAGGCACCGGCTGACACTACAGGGGTATAACCTGTGGCAGAAGCCGGAAACGAAAAAGCATCAGTGACATCGGTCCAGGTTGCAGCGGCAACATCACCAGTATAGTCCTCCGAAACCAAAACAGATAAACAATCAGCATTGTAATAGCCCACAGCCATGTCAACTTTCAGTTGACTCGCACCGGAAGCGGGAACAGTAATTCCGGATGAAACCAACCAACCTTCTTGCTCACCTGTAGTTCCAAACGCAGAGTAAACAGCACGAAATTGACCTGAAAAAGAACTTACAGTCCAGGCTTTAGAGCCTTGCACAGTGATATTTGACCAACTTCCCAAGCCACTTGCAAAATCCTCAGTAAATGCGACCTTCTTAACAACGGTGTTGTCATTCCCAACCTGAACATTATCAACCTGATAAGTTGTTGTTTGAGCATTATTGGAATCTCCGGCATAGCGGAACGCTATGTGAAAGGAGTTATCCGTATAAGCCGATAGATCATAAACGCCGGCTACATAAAAATTGGTATATCCACTTGGCGCACTGTAAATGCCGAATTGGTGCGTAACATCTTTCCATATGGCTGTTGTAGGATCGCCACTGCTATAATCTTCAGAAATTAGCACCTGCATTAAATAGGCATTGAAAAAGCCCAGATTAACGTCAAAACTAAATGAAGGATTGGTGGCACCTGCCAAATCTATCTCCGGTGAAATTAGCCAGGCAACAGCCTCTCCTCCAGCATTGTGCGCCGTAAATTGAGGATAGACATTACCGCTAAAAGTCCGTCCTTCCCAAAGTCTGGTACCAACCTCAGCAAAAGTATGCCAACCGTTATTATCAACAGGAACTGAAATCCCAATACCACTGAAATCCTCATCAACAACGATATCCATTAATCCTTCCGTTATGGGTTCGCTAGCTGAGTAGTTATAACTCACAGCCACAATATCCCCCACTTCAGCTTCAGGGTAGGCCCCTTTCAAAATATCATCCACATTCTGACTTAAAGACTTAGCCGGGGTGAAGAATGGATACAAATCTGTTTCCCATACTTCCTCATAATCGGCACTAGATACTTTATATATATTAGCAGAAGCCAATTCAGCTAAATATTCGGGACGAACATCTACCCAATTATACGATACTTTAGCTGCTGACTTATTATCGGCAGTAGCCCAGTTGGCTGCTAAAAAAGCAGGCACATATTTGGATGCTGGCAGACTGGAAGAGAACTGACGAGTGGTTTTTAAATTTTCCAATTCACTGGAAACACCATCTGTCGCAGCCAGCGACTTATTGGTTGCATAATTAGCAATGGCTGCATAATCTGCATCCGTTAACTCATAATCAAACATCTTCACATCTACTGGGCGGGTCAGCTCATCCAGTTCGGGAAAATGTTCCTCGTTGTATTCGCAAGCGGTAAACATTACCAGCAGCGAACTCAATATATAAAAAAGTATATTTCTCATTGTATCGCGATTAACAGGTTCTTAGAAATTAATTTTCAATCTTACATTGTAAGTCCGACCAAAGCCATAAAACAACTGGTAGGCGTTTTGCCACTGGCCAGTTCCACCATCTACTGCATCGGCGATGTATTCCTGATCAAGCACATTGTTTACATTTCCGGAAATAACAGCTCTGGTACCACCCAGAGGGAAGGCATAGCTGGCAAAGAAGTCGAAAATTCCTGCTTCAGGCATTTCCCATGAACTGGCATAACTTTTTTCTCCAAACATTAACAAATCGTTGCTACTGAAACTCCAGTCGGCAAAATTCCGTGCAAAATAGTAGAAATCGAGACCTGTCCGCAGGTCCTTATTGATTTTAAACTTGGCACCTAAGGCAGCTGTGGTCTGTGCCGATCCGCCTACTTGAACGCCTTCAAGATTCAATTTCATACTGGCATGGTCCGCTGCACCAGCTGCTGAAGCAATGTTACCCTGCATATCGGCCAGAGGCTGGCTTCCGTCATTATAGAAATAACCCACGGTATTATTATTCCATTGCCAATCGCCAATAGACAACATACCGGTAAGATCAAGCCAGCTGTAAGGACGGGCGGTCAACTCCAGCTCAACACCCTGATGCAGGGCATCAATGCCTTCCATGTTAATAGTTCCGCGATTGCCATCATTAAGATCTATAGATCGGCTCAACAGTTTATCCATCCAAAGTGTACGGTATACGTTCAAGTCGGCACTCAACCAAGAAGTCTTAAATCCATAACCGGCTTCAATGGAGAAAATTTTCTCGTTAATCGCATCCGGGTTGGTAGCATTACTTACTGTTGAGTTAAGGAAGGCGCCTCCGGAGAAAAACGGGGCGCGACTGATATAGCCCACATTGGCAAACACGTTGTGCACAGAGGTAAGGTTATAATTGGCACCACCTTTAACGGTATACCCCCAAAAATCAACATGGTCCGATTTGGCATTGTCAGCATCATAATAAAATCGATCATAACGCCAATACGTGGTATTCGACAATGAACCGGCAACAAAGGCACTTAAACTACCTACATTGTATTCAGCCTGTCCAAAACCGCCGGCCTGAAAAACGTGGCCATCATAATCGCGGTAAACGACATCACCTACCTGAAGCTTTTTAAGTCTAAAATCGTCGGTTCCGGCTCCAGAAAAATTGGCAGCCATCACATTTCTTCTGTATCGGTCAATGTAATAGTCCCCACCGTACAAATCAATCAATTCGTTGGTATGAACGCCTTTATAATAACGCATATCCACACCTCCATACACATCAATAGTCTGTGCTACTGTAGTGGTATAGGTGGATACAATACCGTACCAATCATGAAAATTCTTAGATTTAGACATGGCCAAAACAGAACCGGCTTCACTTTCGGCATTCACCTCATAAATCTGATCATAGGCAAAAGTACCATCCAGATTTCGGTAAGTCTCATTCAAAACACCATTGGTGGTTCCAAACCAA
>DHVH01000052.1 GCA_002412555.1 Marinilabiliaceae bacterium UBA5213
AGGATTCACATACAGGGGACTTTCACCCCATAAGTTCACGCCCGTGCCGGGCGTACACAATTGCATTGAGGGCGACGGCAAAAGCCGCCGCTCCTCATGCCGGGGCGTTAGGGCTATGTAAGGAGAATGGAAATGAGAAAATTAATATTATGGGACATGGTTACTCTTGACGGCTATTTTGAGGGAGAGAAAAAGTGGGATCTCGATTTTCATAATCTTGTGTGGGGAAGAGAACTCGAAGACTTTTCCCTTGAGCAGTTAAAGTCTGCTGAATTTCTGATCTTTGGCGAAGTTACTTATAAAGGAATGATGGATTACTGGCAGACAGCTACTGATGAAATTGCTGGGTTCATGAATAGTATTAAAAAAATTGTATGCTCTCCGACTCTTATCAGCGCTGAATGGAATAATACAACTATTATAAAAGATGCTGTCCCGGAAATTGAAATTCTAAAGCAGGAAGGTGGAGGTAACTTGTTTGTTTTCGGTAGCGGAAATTTGGCACAGGCTTTAATTAATGCCAAATTGTTCGATGAATACCGTTTGGTTATTGTACCTGTTCTTCTGGGAAACGGGAATCATTCTTTCAAACCCGGATTGAATTATCAGAAACTTACTTTGCTTGAAGCTCGCTCCTTATCGAACGGCGGTGTATTGCTTAGATATAGCCCTGCTATTAATTAGCTTATATAAGTAAAGAAAGCCGTAAAGAAAATGTCTCTTGCGTGTTAAACGGACAAAAAGAAGCAGTAAATAAAGACTCTGGTAAAATAATTAGATAATTTTAAAGCAAAAACCCTAACATCTGTTCCAGCATGATGCGTTTCGCCATCTGTTTCCATGTTGGTTGGTTTTGGACTTGAAATTATGTGTGTCAACACTGCTGTCCAAAATAAATTAAAAAACGGTATTCACGGTATTAAATTTCAAATGGTTATAGGCGCCTGATTCGGTTTTTCCAAATCAGGTTGCCGGTTTTAGTATATGCTGTCCAAGACCTTTGAATGGCAGTAGATTTTGGACAAAACCGGGAGTAATAGGAAGAACATCGAAAGGCTTATCGATCCATTCCCATAAATCCCTGTAAGTAAAAAGGTTCCACCTTAAAAAAGCAACCAGATTCGATAATGACCAGTTGAACTTGGATTTGAACTGGAGGTACTTGATCAGTAGCATGGCGATCAATGCTGTCCAAATCTGAATATAAAGGGCGTTTTCGCTGGTTCCTACGAAAGTTTTAACCTTTAGATTTTGCTTCAGTGCTTTGAAAAACAGCTCTATCTGCCAGCGGTCCTTGTAGATCGCCGAAATGGTTGTCGCCCCAAATTCAAGATGGTTGGTCAGAAGAACGATTTGACGCTCTTGCTCTTTATCCCACACAACCACCTTGCGCAGAATGTGCGGGCATTTTTCTCGAGCATAATAACCGTTAAACTGGATCAACTGATCTGCAAGTATATTCCGGTTTTGCGGCACGACACGTTCATGGACCACCGTATAATCGGCATTGTCCTTTAATCGGGTGACAAAGAAAATGCGATTTTCGGTCCAATTGGCAAAAAGGCTGTAATCGTTATAGCCTCTGTCCATGGCAACAATCGAATACGGCGAGAGCGGCACCTTGCGGGCAATGGTGACATCATGCTTTTTGCCGTTGGAAATATAGGCGTAGGTTGGCAAGTATCCATCATGATCCAACAGCAGGTGCAATTTTACAGCCCCCTTGGTACGCCGGAATTTGGCCCATGGGAAAAGTGATAAGCACAGCGATATGGTTGAGCTGTCCAACGATAACAGTTTGTTCTTGAATTTGAATCGATGTTTGCCGGTACCGGCCAATTTGCACACATCAAGCGTCTGATAGAAAAGCGCTTGATACATCTGCCAGGGCCGGTGCGCATTGGCATAGGACAGGGTGGATTTGTTGGGTGCTCTTTTAACCCCCAGATGGCGCAGTTTGCCCAGACAGCAGGACAGGCCACCGCAGATTTCCCGTAAACTTTTGGCTTGGGCCAATTGGCAAAATAGCATGGCTACAAAATGATCCCAGCTGTCAAAGCCCTTGCAATAACGTTCGGCTTTGTGACGAAAGACCAGATTATGAAATTGACAACGATTGAACAAAGCAACCAATTGACTAAACAGACTCGCATGCCGTATCATCTATCTGCCTCCTTGTTTTTGGCTATCGGTTTTTCTTCGCAGTCGAACCATGCCTTACAAGGAGGCAACTTTTCAAGATTTTAGTGAACTATTTTTTTAGTCAAAACCGTTTTTGGACAAGAGTGAATGACAACAAACTGAAAAAATCCCAAGCAACCAGCCTCACCCCCTACCCTGGCCCCACAGGCCAAACAGACGACCGGCTTGGCGATATGACGGTTTTGGTGGAATCCATGAAAATGTTATTAAAACCGGAGAAAACAGGGGGGAAGATCGAATAATTTATGGAGACTCCCATGCTAACGATGCAGCAGATCAAGGAAATTATTCTATAGGAGCTTCCGGCAATCCTGGAGGAAGATCCGGAAATACACCGGTTTTTTTTACAGCTTTCCCGCAGACATTTTGCAGACAAAAATCAGACAGAAGATCGTTTTGACCGTGTCCTTGATGAGTTGCGACGTGACCGCGAAGAACAAAGCCGCAAATGGAACGAACAAAACCGTAAGTGGGATGAAGAGAACCAGAAGTGGAATGAGCAAAACCGTAAGTGGGATGAGCAGAACCGCAAATGGG
>DHVH01000246.1 GCA_002412555.1 Marinilabiliaceae bacterium UBA5213
GGGCGGCGAGCCGCTGATGCAGGCCAAAGGGTTGATTGAACTTTTCAGTCAGCTAAAGCTTAAGGGATTCAATACCTGTATCGATACCAACGGTGGCATTCTTACCAGTACTACTAAGGAGTTAATGGCGCATACCGATTTGGTTTTGCTGGACATTAAGCACATCGATAAGGCGCAGCATATGAAGTTGACGGGAATGTCCAACGAACGCACCATGGCTTTTGCCGCTTATCTGGCTGAAATTAACCAGCCGACCTGGATTCGCTATGTGTTGGTGCCGGGCTACTCCGATGCTCCAGCCGATTTACATGCTTTGGGGCAACACCTGTCTGGGATGAAAAACGTCGAGAAATTAGAAATACAACCTTATCATAAATTGGGCGTACATAAGTACGAGTCTTTAGGATGGAAGTATGCGCTTACGGATGTTCCGTCCAACACGCTGGAGCAACTCGACAAGGCCAGAAAGATTTTTGAATCTTATGTGAAAGAAGTGGTGGTGAATTGAAATAAAAATTATTTTTGCCGGACAATCAAAATTAAAATTCTAGAATAACAATATCAGGATGGGCTATTTTACACCGCGTGAGTTGGTTGATAAAGCGACCGATGCGGCGCTGTTGCGAAGCAACACTTCGGTTAGAAAGACAATGGTTTTGGCATTTTTGGCGGGTGCTTATATTGCCTTGGGCGGACTATTGGCCGTGGTTATAGGTGGAGGCATGCCGGGTGTGGCAGCTGACAACCCCGGACTGCAAAAGTTTATGATGGGTGCGGTCTTTCCCCTGGGACTTATTCTTTGTGTGGTGGGTGGTGCCGATTTGTTTACCGGCAATACGGCCTATTTTGTGCCGCCTGTCTTATCCCGAAAAATCCCTTTCATGGCCCTAATAAAAAACTGGTCGCTGGTGTATGTTGGTAATTTTGTGGGTTCCTTGTTTGTGGCCTATGTGCTGGCATACCATACCGGACTACTGGCCGTTTCTCCCTGGCTGGAAAGTGTTACGGGTATTGCTGAAGCCAAGACTTCAGCTTCTTTTTTCACCGTCTTTGCCAAAGGAATTGGTGCCAACTGGTTGGTGGCTTTGGCGGTCTGGTTGGCCTTTGCTGCCCAGGATATTCCCGGTAAAGTAATGGCCATCTGGTTTCCGGTCATGGCCTTTGTAGCCATGGGCTTTGAACACAGTGTGGCCAATATGTTTTTTATTCCAGTCGCCATTTTCTATGGGGCTGATGTCACCTGGGGCTCCTTTTTATGGGACAACCTGTTGCCCGCCACTTTGGGGAACATTGCCGGGGGTTCTTTGCTTACCGGACTGTTGTACTGGTATGTTTATGGCCAGGAGTAAATGCAGGGCTAGTAAAAAATGCTTATTTTTGGCCTTAAACCAGGTGCCAAATGTTGAAACAGTTACCAGTCGTTATACATGTAGAAGCTATTGGAGAGGTGCTGTTTCGCTCCGACAGGCGCTGCAAGCGCTTGTCTATTCGGCTTAAACCACTTGAAGGGGTTCAGGTCATATTTCCGCCCGGTTATTCCATGCAATCGGCCATTGAATTTGTCAAGCAAAAAAGGGATTGGATCATCCAAACGCGCCAAAAAATGGAAGTGCGTGAAGCGGAGTTCACCGTGTTTGATGAAAATACCCAGTTCCGTTCCCGTGCTTTCAGTCTAAAGATTGAAAAGGCAGAGCGCTCTGATGTGCGACTGTTTTTGTACAATGGCATTTTAAAGGTGCAGTACCCCGGTCACCTGCCGGTTTCCAACGGACCTATTCAGGAAGCTATTCGTTACGGTATTGAAGAGGCCTTGCGGCGCGAAGCTAAGCGCTTTCTGCCGCTTAGGTTAAGTGAATTGGCTCAACAATTCCGTTTTAGCTACAAAGCGGTTTTTGTAAAAAATCTGAAGAGCCGCTGGGGAAGCTGCTCTAACGTGAATAACATTAATCTGAATTTGCATTTGATGCGACTGCCCGATCATCTCATTGATTATGTGTTGATCCATGAACTCTGCCATACGGTTGAAAAGAACCATGGTCCTTCGTTCTGGCTCCTGGTAGATCGCTGCACCGATGGTAAGGCAAGGGTGCTGGACGGGGAGATGAAGCAGTATCGCACCAGAATATACTAACGAAGGTTTCATTTCAACGTTGGTTGTTCCCTGACTGGAGAAAAATAGAAAGGGACTGGCTTGATTAGCCAGTCCCTTTCTCATGGGGTTAGGGGGGTGTATTATTAGAATTGAATCATCAGATACAAGTTGCCATACGAAGATGGGAAAGTCGTATTGAGATTTCGTGTGCGGTCGCCAGGTGCGATTTCCACGTCTTCAACCACATAGATGGAGTTGACCATGGTCTCGTACTGGGCGTTGGATTGGCTACCAAGCGTTTGAGCATAGATGAGTCCCAACTCAGCACCAATACACACATTGGGCATAATATAGTACTCAGCACCTGTAAAGGCACCTAATCCAAGGCTCACCTGTCCACCTGAATTGGTTTTGATTGCACGGCGGGCTGCAGAACCTGAAAAGGCGGCTGTGGTAGGCGCAGGGTTGATCTCTGTCATTTTATTGCCATATTCAAACTCTTGCGAGTATTTGCTATAGGCAAAGAACAAATCTCCACCGAAGAAACCGCGCAGACGGTTTTGGCCTCTGAAAGTCTGATAGCCAGCCCGTAGTTCGTAGCTAGTGAATAGCTCGGTGCGACGGTCTTCCACTTTATTCTGACTCAAAGGGTCACTCATTTGCGCTGCATCATCTGCCACATAGAAGTTGTGCACATCTTTGTTGGAGTTGATACGCAAAGCCAGTCTGGCAGCTGCATTATCGGTCAGAAAATAACGGAAATATAAGGTGTTATCTCCTAAATTCAACGAATTGCCTTGTGTACCATTAAAGGCATTGCCTAAATAGTTCAAGAATGGCGCAGCGTCAAAACCTATTCCGATGTCTCCCGCTTTGGGAAAGTATTCGCTGGCCGACCGCTTATTTTCCACTGGTTGCTCTTCTTCAAAAGCAGCTGAGTAGTCTTCCTGAGCATAAGTCACCACAGACATCATTCCCAGAAATATAATTGAATATATTAATCTCATTTGATATTATAATTAAATGATTTTAGATTCAGGCCGGGCATGCTGAGCATGCCGGCCTTTTAATCTTTATAATTTGGAAAAGATGTGGTTTACTCGTACAGTGTGCCTTCGCCAAAGTTCAAGTCAGCCAATACTGGAGAGGAGACAGTGAAACTGGCAACGCCTGATGTGTATCTGTAAAGTTTACGGTTGTTGTTGTCAGCTTCCCATTTCTTATTAAATGTGAAGACGGCTGTAGTAGTTGAGCCTCTTGGGAGGCTGATTTCTACAATACCAACAGAACTACTGGTAACGGTTTTCGACCATTCGCCATTGTAAAATGTGATTTCAGCACCTGGTACTTCTTTCAAACCATCCTCTACATTGGTAATGGCCCAAATGGTGAAGCGCTTCTCTACAAATTGGACTTCGTTATCAAAGCTTTCGTCAGCATACGTGATTTCATGCACACGGTTCTCTCCGGGTTTTACATTGCTCACCGCGCTACCACCTGCTACTTTGAAAATTTTTGAAAGTGTTGCTGAGGTTGAATTGTAAGGCTGCACCTGATTTTGAACGAAGTCAGCTGGTGTAATTCTTACTGTAACGCCACTGCTGGTGACAGGTACCACTGATTGAATTTTCCCGTCTTGTACATATACAGTGTCAATCCAGCTTCCTGTAGCACTCGAATTAAACTCACTGTTGTTCACCGATACAAATACCTTGGTGCCATTGGGTGCCTTTTCAAGTCCCAGGCTGGTTTTGTCTAATTCGGCATACAGGTAAGCAGTGATGGTGGCTTCCTGTGTTTGGTCCAAAGTTAAGCTGGAGGTTTCGATGTCATCGTCACAGCTTACAGAGAACATTGCAACTGCCATAAGCAGTAATCCCATTAAATTTGATCTCATCAATTTCATAATCGATAAATGGTTAGAGTTACTAATAATAATAATTATTTATTCTCATACAATTAAAGTGCTAGTTTTCAAGCGACTAGGCAATAAATCATATGAATTTTGCAGTTGTTTGGTCAGAAATTTATTCTGATATGAAGAGGTAAGCACTTCTTGTTTCCGACTGCATGCCCTTGTAAAGAAAATCGTTATTTTGTAACAATGGGCACATAACAACCTTAAAATCAATGATCTATAACTGTGTAGCTTTTTTCTATCACGGCAGCAAAGTAAGTGATATGTTGAACATAAAGCAAATGACTATTGATAAATACACTAAATATCCGGATGAAAGGTTTCGTTTGTTTGACGGACAGTTGTTTTTTGGTGATAAATTGATCAATTGTAGTTGTGGGTGTCTCTACTACTACTTCTTTTAATAGCTTATATTTGAGTGATTTCGTGTCATCCGTCTTGAAAATTGCTTAATTTTGGGCAAAATTTCTTTTTTTGCTGTAGGCTGCAAAGGTGTTTTTGAGCGTTATAGATCATCCATAAATTGAGGTACATGAATTGGGAAAAGCTTTTGTCAGGACTTCGCACCGGTCAACCCGTGCGGGAAGGTGAGCATCACGACCGCAGTCAGTTTCAGCGGGATTAT
>DHVH01000090.1 GCA_002412555.1 Marinilabiliaceae bacterium UBA5213
TAATCCGCGATTCTTTCCAGTTTTGCCTGACGAATATCCACCATAACCTGGTGATTGGGTCCATCATGCGAGATATTTCCCGTTACTGCATCCTTTTCCAATCCACCGATACGATGTTCAAACCCTTTGGTGCCGGGAAACACCCAATCCCGGTTTAACCTTTCGGCATTGCGCCAATAAGGTTTATATTCCCCCGCCTTTTGCTGCGTGCGCGGAACAACAATTTCAGGAAATTCATCATCATCGGGGACCCGCCACTGCTGGGTTCCATTGGCAAGAAAGCCATCGGTCAGCAAAATAACCGGAATCATATGCTCAACGGCAATTTTAGAAGCATAAAAGGCGTAATCGAAACAGTTAACAGGGGTGCTTGCCGCCATAACAACAACCGGACTTTCACCATTGCGTCCGAAAAGCGCCTGCAACAGATCGGATTGTTCCGTTTTAGTCGGTAAGCCAGTAGAAGGCCCGCCCCGCTGTACATTGATAACAACCAGCGGCAGCTCAGACATAACAGCCAGTCCGATGGCTTCCGTTTTAAGTGCCAGTCCCGGTCCGGAAGTCGATGTAATCCCCAAAGCTCCTGAAAAGCTGGCCCCAATGGCCGTGCAAACCCCGGCGATTTCATCTTCAGCCTGAAAAACTTTTACACCCAAATCCTTTCTACCGGCCAATTCCTGAAGAATTTCAGTAGCCGGGGTAATGGGGTATGAGCCCAAAAACAATTGCAAACCGCTTTTCTCAGCTGCCAGCAAAAAGCCCCAGGCTGCAGCCTTATTTCCATTTAAATTTCGGTAGATTCCTTTCCGGAATTCCGTTGGACTAATGTGATAGGAAGGCGTAACCGCCTGAATAGTATAACCATAATCAAACCCTGCCTGTAAAACCTGGAGATTGGCTTCCATGATCAAGGGTTTACTCCTAAACTTATCTCTTATGAATTCCTGTGTGTGTTCGATGGGGCGATTGAAAAGCCAATAGACCAATCCCAATGCAAACATATTCTTGCTGCGCAGCACACTTTTATTATCCAGCTCTAATTCTTTCACACTTTCACGTGTTAAAGAACTAATGGGCGCTTTAATGATATGAAACCCTTCCAGCTTGTCTTCAAAAACCGGATCGTCCGTTTTATAGCCGGCTTTCTCCAATCCCTTGGTATCAAAACTATCCACGTCAATTATAATGGTACCACCAGCTTTCATGAAGCAGCCATTGGCTGTGAGGGCCGCCGGATTCATCGCCACCAAAACATCGGTTAAGTCACCCGGCGTGGCTACTCCCTGACCAAAATTCACCTGATATCCCGAAACACCACCGATGGTTCCCTGCGGAGCTCTGATGTCGGCTGGAAAATCAGGAAATGTAGAAATATCATTCCCATAGACGGCAGATGTTTGTGAAAAAAGATTTCCGGTGAGCTGCATGCCATCACCTGAATCACCAGAAAACCGTACGGATATTTTATCGACCTCGATAACTTTTGAACTTTTTCCCATTTGATAATAAAGACTTTACCTGGTTAAAAAATAACTCCTGCAACTACATTCTCCTCACAAATTCAAGACGCCTAAATTATCTCAATATTTGTTAATTAACAAAAACTTCGAAGAGAGTATTTCAGGAAAGAACTGATTTATATCATCCCACTACAGCCCCTAACGATTGGTGAATCACCTTTTTGATAAGCCTTGACGATTAAAGGAAGCCCATCGAAAGTAGTAATCAAGAATGCATCCAAATAAAAAGTTCAGCCATAAAAAAGCAAACTCTCCGTAAAAACCGTTCAATCATTATAAAACTCAGGGACAAGTTGTCAGAATTTAACAACAATTATCTCGATAATTATAACACTTTTATCACTCCACTGTTAACTTTGCAGTGAATCGGAAATTGAAAACACTACAAACACAAAATCATGGCACTGATAAAAGAAGTTAGAGGCTTCACACCTCAATTTGGCAAAAATGTTTTCCTGGCAGAAAATGCCACCATCATTGGAGATGTAGTGATGGGGGACGACTGCAGCATATGGTACAATGCCGTTTTGCGCGGTGATGTCAATTCCATACGCATAGGCAACAAGGTAAACATACAGGATGGCTGTGTGTTGCACACGCTATACCAGAAGTCAGTCGTAGAAATTGGCGATAATGTGTCAGTAGGCCATAACGTAACCATTCATGGCGCCAGGATAGAGGACAATGTGCTGGTGGGCATAGGTGCCACCATTCTGGATCATGCCGTCATAGGCAGTAATTCCATCATAGCTGCCAATTCTTTGGTATTAAGTGGTACCATTGTGGAGCCCAACAGCGTTTATGCAGGCGTACCGGCTAAAAAAGTAAAGGATATTGAACCCAATCAGACTTCTGAAATGATTCATAAGATTGCGAATAACTATATGATGTATGCCGGTTGGTACAAGTAGTTTTTGTAACAAAACACCATTATTTGTCAATGGCCGGTTTCAACGTGGATCGCGTTCACGGTTCTGCCGAGAAAGAGCGAGGCGGATGGGTTGAAGCGCTCAGGATACTCTGTAGTATAAAACGTTACCTCACCACCCCGTGATAATCTTTGATTCATTCCTGGATGTCTGTTTAAATAATCTTTTAAACTATTGGCAACTATTGGTCCCTGCGACACGATTTTCACATGATCCGGCACAAACTCCCTAATCACAGGCAACAACAAAGGGTAATGGGTGCAACCCAGAATAATCGTGTCGGTTTTAGGTGCTCTGATAAACAATTGATCGAGGTTGTTTTTTACAAAATAGCGCGCCCCTTCTGAACTGATCTCGTCATTTTCAACCAGGGAAACCCACATAGGGCAAGCTTCCTGAGTCACCGTCAAATGCGGAAAAAGCTTTTTTATTTCCAGAGGATAAGATTCCGACATAACCGTTCCTGTGGTTCCCAGCACGCCAACATGGCCGGTCTGACTTAAACCACCCAGTTCTTCAACACATGGACGGATTACACCCAGAACACGCAAGGCCGGATCCATTAATGGGAGGTCTTTTTGCTGAATGGTTCTCAAGGCTTTTGCGGAGGCCGTATTGCATGCCAGAATAACCAATGGAGCCCCCATCTTAAAAAGCTTCCTCACCGCTTCCAGCGTATATTGATATACCACTTCAAAGGAGCGGTTTCCATAGGGCGCACGCGCATTGTCACCAAAGTAAATAAAGTCATAATCGGGAAACATGCGCAGCAGATCATGAAGCACCGTTAAACCGCCATAACCAGAGTCAAAAACAGCAATAGGACCAGTTTCTTGCATGGAAGGGAAAATAAAATAAAGATAAAAAAAAGGATGATGCCATGGCATCATCCTTCCTGTTTTTTCACTTCACCAAAAGACTAGTTCAATCCTAGTTTGGTCTTTACGAATGGCCCACAGTCAACACTCTTATCAGAATGGTAAAGCACCACCTGAGAACTCAGATCAAAGATATAGATAAACCCTTGTTCACGCCCCACAGCATCAACAGCCTGCTGAACTTTCTCAAGAATTGGCTGGTACAACTCCTGTTCCTTTTTTGAAAGGGATTGTTGAGCCATGGTCTGATAATTCTGAAGACGTTGTTCAATTTCCTGAATTTCTTTTTCAGTGGTTGTCCGAATTAATTCAGGCATGGTTTCGCGCTCTGCAATATAATCCCTGAATTTCTTCTCATGCTCCTGGCTCATCATGGTCATTCGGTCTTGCAAGGTTTTGGCCTCAGCTTGCAGTTTTTGATCAGCTTCCAACTTGGCAGGTAGTTCCATGATAAGTTCCTGCATATTAATATGACCAAATTTTAGATCTTGTGCTGATACCACCGAAGCAGTCAAAAACAAGCAAACAATTAAAAATAAACTTCTTAGCTTCATATCACAATTTTATTAAATATTCAACATTAAAAAACTTTGACCTATAATCCCAGTTTGGCTTTAACCAAAGGCGTAATATCCACACTTTTGTCCGACTGGAACAAGGTTAATCCGGAATTAACTTCAAAAACATACATAAAACCCTTCTCTTCACCAACCACTTCAATAGCATCACGTAGCTTTTCAAGAACCGGTATCTGCAACTCTTGCTGCTTGGCTTGAAGACTTTGCTGAGCCCCGGCATAAAACTCCTGAACACGTTGTTGCATCGCGGCATAATCACCCTCTTTAGCTTGGCGTTGCTGGGGTGTGTAGGATTCATAATTGTTTTCGTATTCAAGCTCAATATTCTGAAGCTCTTCCCTCATGGAGGTTAATTGTGCTTCAAGCTTTTTGGTTTCAGCCTCCATTACAGTACTGATGTTCTTATACTCAGGCATCAAAAGCACAATATCGGCTACACTTACATGCCCGAATTTAAGATCCTGAGCACTTGATGCAGCAGTCAACATGAATGTCAAAAAGCCTGAAAGAATTAGCGTTCGTATTTGCATTGTTCTTATTTTACTTGTTTATTTTTTGTGTCCTAATCTTTCCAAAATCTGATCGCTTCTATCGTGTCTGGGATCCAGATAAAGAATGCCTGTTGATTTGTCAAAAACAGCAGCTAAATCTTCCTCCCGGGCCATCTCACGAATGACCGATGATATCTGCTCCTGAATGGGCTGAATTAGACTCTCCTGACGTTTGGCCATTTCTCCATCAGGCCCGAAATACTTATGTTGCAAGGCCTTGGCCTCTTTTTCCTTTGAGATGATGGCCTCTTCTCTGCTGACGCGCATTTCGTTGGACAAAAATACACTTTCAGTTTGAAAATCCTTATACAATAAAGCCACTTCCTGGTACTTGGCTTCAATTTATTCCCACTCTTTGAGTTGATATCTTCAGTTATGCT
>DHVH01000155.1 GCA_002412555.1 Marinilabiliaceae bacterium UBA5213
AGCTTTTTGGGCTGCTACAGGTTACATATCCACTGCCATCGAGTTGGCACTCAAAGGTAGCCGTCCCATCAGAACTACTAAACGAGAAGGTTGGGGATGAATCGTTGCTGGGATTAGATGGGTAAACGCCTATATTTGTAGCAGGAGAAGTGGTATCAACTGTAATGGACCAGGTACTGCTCCACGACCCATAAACATCACAGCCACTCTGGGTGTTATGGCCACGAACTCGCCAGTAATGGGTATCGTCATTCAATATGGATGCGGTATAGTACGAGCTGGTAATGGTTTCATTAATAGGATTCGTAAAGCCAGAATTATCATCGATCTGGAATTGATACTCATTTGAGTTAGTAACAGTATTCCAATCAAAGTAAGGCGTATTATCCTTTGTAAAGCTGCTATTCAAAGGGGCTAAAAGACTTGGGGTTCCTAGTGTTGGGCACAATGATGCAGTTGTGAAATTCCAGAAGGCTGACAAACTTCCATCTGCATACGTTGTACCACTGCTGTTATTGGCACGAACCTGCCAATAATAGGTTTTTGCTGGTTCGAGCCAAGCTAAAATAACACTGGTTCTTCCACTATTCGAAATCCAATGGCTGCAAGTATTATCATTAGATGTGTCGTAACAGTATTCATAATTTTGGGCATTCGCGCTCGCGGGCCAAGAAAGGGTTATGGAAGCAGGTTGATTTATTGCCCCGTTTGCAGGCCCGGTCTTACTAAAGACTCCAGGTGCCCCGGGCTTAGTTGTAAACGCATGGAACGCTGCTGCATTGTTCTCTGAGTAAATCGTGCCAGCTGAATTCACTGCACGCACATGCCAGTAATAAGTAGTGTTTGGCTCCAAATCGTTAATGGTTATTTGAGTAGATGTGCCATTATTTATCCAAGTAGTACAGGAAACTATGGTGTTATAGCAATATTCATACAGCGTTGCACCTTTGCTAATCCCCCAACGTAATGTAAGCGATGTCGGTTGGTCAATGGCTTCGCCAACGGGGGTGATCTTGCTAAAAGCGCTGGGGGGATATAAACCAATTAATAGTACGGGGGTAGTCTTATAAGCAGTTGTCCCATCTCCCAATTGTCCGTAACTATTCTTGCCCCAACATTTTACTGTTTCATCGCCAAGCACTGCACATGTATGATATGCGCCGGTTGAAATTGATGCAACTCCGCTGGATAAGCCGGTAACAGACACTGGTATATAACTGTCACTAGTGGTGCCAATCCCTAATTTTCCAGAACTGTTATCTCCCCAGCACTTAACTCCTCCACTTGTCGTAAGAGCACATGTGTGAGTATCACCCGTATCAATTTTGGCCACCCCACTAGATAATCCGCTCACAGATACAGGAGTATATCTGTTGGTGGTAGTTCCATCGCCTAATTGTCCAATGAAGTTATCTCCCCAACACTTGGCCGCTCCGCTTGTGGTTACTGCACAGGAAAAATCTCCCCCGGCAGCGATGACTTTCACGCCACTCGACAACCCACTGACGGATACAGGTGTAGATCTATTTGTAGTTGAACCATTTCCTAATTGACCATAGCCATTGTAACCCCAACACTTTACAGCTCCACTACTCGTTAATGCACACGTGTGCGAGTCTCCACCGGTGACAGATATGACTCCACTTGATAATCCACTCACTGTAACTGGCGTAGTTCGCCTGCTTGTTGAACCATCACCTAATTGTCCATAGGCATTATCCCCCCAACATTTAACCGCACCTCCGGAAGTCAATGCACAAGTGTGTAAGTCTCCTGTAGTGATTGCTACCACGCCACTGGGTAACCCGGTGACATCAACTGGACTATAACTATCCGTAGTTGTCCCATTGCCCAATTGACCATATGCATTGTATCCCCAACACTTGACGGCCCCTTCGCTGGTCAATGCGCAAGTGTGGCGATAGCCAGAAGAAACGGCTATTATTTCATCAGGCAGACCAAGAACAGAGACAGGCGTAACCCGATCAATAGTTGTGCCATCGCCCAAATTCCCATATGAATTTCGGCCCCAACACTTGACTGTGCCATCATTGAGCAAGGCGCAGGTATGGTAAACACCCGCTGAGATTGAAGAAACGCCCACGCCCTCTCCAGTAGCTATGGTTGTAAAATCCCAAAAGGCTGTTTCTGAACCATTTGCGTAAGTCGCGCCATCGACATTCGTCGCCCTGACCTGCCAATAATAGGTGGCACCCTGGGACAATCCGGTCAACATCACACTGGTTGTTTCGCCAACATTGATCCAATTGTTGCATACGCCATCATTGGTCGTGTCGTAACAATATTCGTAACTGAATGCGCTTGTGCTGGTGCTTGGTTCCCAGGCCAGAAGCAACGTATCTTGTTGATTTATTGCCATATTGGCTGGGCTTATTTTATTAAATGGACTGGGAGGAAATGCTTCTGAAACATTAACAACAAAGCTCTCGCAGTTATTATTCTCCTTGTTTTCCGGAATGACCTGAGTCGTATCCAAGCAGATTTGAACGGTATGTTGCCCAGCGCCTGCTATATAGATAGTGTCATTTTCTTTATTGGAATCGGCGCATGTCGCCGGGATATCGGTAAAAACATAATCGTCACTGACAAAAGTGCCATCAAGATAGTACTCAACCATAAATATATCGCTGGATGTGATCGGTTGCTGTCCGCAGTTCAACATCTCGACACTTGCTTTTACAGTAACGCCATTGGGGATTTCTCCGTCAGGGGCAACCTCTTCGTTAGTATCCTGACGAGTCAATCTAATTTCCTCAATTCGTAAATCCGGGTTTCCCGTTGAACTGGGGCAAATGGATGCATCATCCTTTTGCAAGATAGCTTGGTCAAAGTAGTAGTCAACACTATCCAGCGAATCCAGATATATTTCCGCTCGTAGTGCATTATGGTCTGCATTTTGGAGCGTTATAGATGTCTCGATACACTGCCAAAAAGATCCAAAAGTGGAAAAAGCAATTCCATTATTTTCTTCTATGCCACCCAAGCCCCAAAGCGCAATTCTGCCATGGCGTTGAGCGCCATTTGATGAGCGCACCCAGGCTGCAAAATGATAAGTCTCGCCCATTGTCGGGCTTATTGGTACATCTTGATTTAGCGATTTACAATTCGAAGTACTATTTTTATTCGTTGCTAAATAATTGTTGCCATCTTGTGCAAGAGAACTATTTTGATAAACAAACCGATTGCAATCCTCCTGATTGACTTCCTGCCAGTCCCACGAGGTAGCACTGCCCATTTCAAAGGATGGGTTGTTGAGCAGGTTGGCAGATGAAGCGATTTTCCCTTGCAAAATATAATCAGTACCTTCCAGCGCATACGGGAGCATATTCGTAGCACGCAGCCAATAAATACCTGTTTGCGGAGGTGTCCACTCTAGAACTGTGCCCCCATTTCGTGCCAGTTCTTGGTGCGCAACCAAAACCGTTGTTCTGGTTGAATCGTAAATTTCCAAACGAATATCCGCATTGAGCCCGTTCTCTAAAGTTCTAAATTGAGCTGTTTGCAGGGTATTGACATTGACTTTTACCCATTCTTCATCACCATCAGGTGTAATAAAAAGCGACTCGTTCTGGGTGCTAGACGTGGCGCTGAGAGAACTGTAATTGACCATAGAGACAATCGACTGGATACTGTTTACTTGAGGTTGTTCAACCCCCAGCCAAATTTGAAATGACTTGTCTTCCAACGTTTCCTCTTTTTTATCGACCAAAAACATGCCAATCGTTGACCATTTGCTCGCTTGCTCCCGGGAAATCACTTGATCTGCCTGGAAGGTTCCATCTGAATACCCAATAGTAATTAAATTACCCTTCTTGTCTCGTATTTGATTTTCACCCACTATTTGCCATAAACACCAAATATGTTCATAAAATGTATCGCCTTCATTGATGTCGCTAAAAGCCGCATCAAACTTTTCTTTGCTGTATTCGCCATCTTTTGAACATGTGACGCCTTTCGTATCCAGGACATTGACAATCATCTTTGCCCATTGTCCACGGGTAACATATTCATCCAGTTTAAAGCTTCCATCCGAATAACCAGATACAGTACCTCTTGCCGTAAAATAAAGAGCATAGTCTTCTGCGGTCGGTTTGTCTGTAGGATTGTTAATATCTTGCGTTATATCAGAGTAGGCTCCGTGCAAATATACATATAATTTTGTACCTTCCTGTATAACCCGAAATGTTCTTTCGACATTTTGGTTATCTTTGTTTGTTACATCTCCAACTATTTCCCAATAAGAATCCTGATTACTAACAGTTGCATTTTCTGAGATAATCACATTATTTTTTAGAAATTCATCCCTGATTTCTGTTGCAATAGGGGATACGGACAGTTGACTGCTAAAGTTCGATTCCATAAAAAAGACGCTGTTAGGATTGTTCACCCCTTCAACACCTCTGCCCAAAAATATCATAGCTTCCCCACGAGAAAGCTCACGTTCCGGGCAAAACCAACGCAAGCCATCATAATCCTGGCGATGGCAGCCATCGGTAACTCCCCGCTCATTCCATTTGTCTATATAGTAGTAAAAAGCGTTATCTGAGGGCACATCAAGAAAAGTAGTACAGGCAACGCCATTTTTTTGCAGTCTGGCATTATCGAAGTAGTAGTCAATACTGTCCAAAGAATTTAAATAAACTTCCAGACGCAATGTTGCCGTCGCGTCGTCCTGGATTGTTCGCGAAGTTTCGATGCATTGCCAATCTGTATTACTATTGGTTGAAAAAGAGGTGCTGCTTTTCTCTCCATTTTCCCATAAGACAATTTCCCCCTCACGGGCAGTTCCAGTCGATGAGCGCACCCAAATACCAAAGTTGTAAGTATCTCCTGCTTTAAAATCCCCGGTCACATCCTGAAAAAACGACTTGCATTCAGTGGTTGAGTTTTTGTTCGTCATCAAGAAGTGCTTGTTATTACCATCTAACACTGTTTGTTCACCTATATCGCGGTTGCAAACTCCATCGGTAGCAGGGAGAAAAGTCCAAGGGGCTATTCCATTTTCAAAGGATGCGTTTTTAAGATCAGAATAAAAGCTTTCACCTTTCCATAGCCATTGACTTTCAATGCCATTTTGCAAGGAACTCAATGGATCTGGTGATGTATCCCACCACCCATAAGGGTCTGTAAATTTTCCATCTCGCCGAACAGTTAAGTGTAAATGACCATCGCCTGACTCGGCTATCGGGATTTCAATATCGACAATTTTGGTGCCATCTTCCAATAAATGCTTAGAAATATGAACATACCAAGTAACAAACTCGCTACCTTCGCCATCATGAATGACCTCTCCATATATATTTCCACTACTATCCACTCTATGGTAGTAAGTTCCTGTAGATACAGCATATATTTTCGTGCCATCCGGCATACCATAGTCATAACCACTATGCCCATCATAGGATAAACATTTTCCATCTTCTGTCTTCTTGTAATTTGCATACGTTGTACCAGCGCAATGTATTCCTGCCTCAAAAACTGATACATACTTTTGACCATCAAAATAAGTCCCAGAGAATTTTTGATTAGCATTTTCAAGATATATACTATCATGGTCCATATAGGCTGTTATAGGGTAATTTTCTCGAAAAGGCAACTTCATAAATGGTACTACATACCCACCTGCGCTTTCAATTATATTTGAAACAGTTTGTAGCGATGCTGGCGCATCTACTTCAACCAAGGGTTTGTCTAAATTAGATGCCGCTACCCCTATCGGCTGAAGAATCAGAAAAATCACCAGTAATATGGGTGAATATTTTAATATTCCATTCTGTTTCATTAAATTGGTCGTAGCCTTCATCGTATCCTCCTGATTATTCAGACTAATAGACAACACATACTTTACAAATATTCTACGCGCTAGAAAACCCGCTAACAATGCAGGTTTCTACAAGCCAAAAGAGGGGAAATCTCCTCTATCAAGCCGCTGGCACCCAGCCGCTAATTTGAGTACCCGCGCCGGACTGTGAGTGGTAGGTGAATTCGCCGCCCAGGCTTTCGATGCGGGTGCGCATGGTTTTCAGCCCCATGTGTCCGCTTGTCAATGCCAGGTTGCGCTGCTCGGTGGTGGAGCCTTTGCCGTCATCGGCAATCACAAAGCGCACCTTTTGGTTTTCCATCT
>DHVH01000105.1:0-137 GCA_002412555.1 Marinilabiliaceae bacterium UBA5213
TTTACTACATTGGTCAATCCGCCTGCCGACTTTAATAAATCAGCTCCCGGTAACAGCGCAGTCAGCCAATCCACCAGTCCCGAGTTAAGTTGGGATACCAGTTATGGCGCTATATCTTACGAATATTGTTACGACAC
>DHVH01000105.1:244-2881 GCA_002412555.1 Marinilabiliaceae bacterium UBA5213
CCGCCTTTAATAAATCAGCTCCCAGCAATGGTGTAACCGGTCAATCTACCAACCCAACATTGCGCTGGAGTAGCAGTTTTGGCGGCGTGTCTTACGAGTATTGTTACGACACCAGCAACGACGATGCTTGCAGCAATTGGACTTCCAATGGAACCGACACTTCCCAAGTACTCAGTGGGCTNNTTACTGGCACATCCGCGCCGTGAATACTGGCGGCACAACCTATTCGAATGGCAGTGGTACTGCTTTTTGGAGTTTTACTACATTGGTTAATTCGCCTGACGATTTTAACTTTAGTTACTTCCCACTTATTTTCAAGTAATTTTTCCAGAATATAACCAATAGAGACTCCCACTGATCAGGTGGGGTATGCTGGGCAGGACGGTCACCCTATCGCGCATTCCTGGGCGTGATAGGGTGACATCGGCACTCCCAAGTATGTTTCGCAGCAATTAAAGCGACCCCCATATTTAACGCAGACAAGTCTTTGGCGACAGCGTATTGGTAAAAATCTTGAGGAACTGATCGCTTTCTTCAAAACAAATATAGGCAGTACGCCAGGGTGTTGAGGGACGGCCTCCAGTAATTCTTGGTTTTCGAAAGGTTCGCGAATCAACCCTGGCGTATTTTTTCAAGAAGGTAGGTATGGATCCTGTTTGTTTATGGTTGAGTGGTTTCCAGCGGATTCTGTACAGGCTGACCGGCATTGCCACCTTGATAGTAGGGGAAGGATACCGGCAGTTCGAAACCAAAAAACTCAGAAACGCGTGCCACAATCTCGCCTTTGATCTGCGCCCGGCGGGTATTGTACGCTTTAACAGCGTCATTCCAATCGGTGCCACCCAATTGAATGGTGTTCATTGCTTCATCAATAGTATCGCCAAGAGCAATGGTGACTTCGGAATCAGGTACGGGTGGTGGTGCCTGGGTAATAGCGTTTACATATAAACTAAAACCCTGGCCCAGGTCTGTAGGTAAAGCGCCTTTATCTTGCAGTTCGTCCAAGTTCAGCTTTGTTGGGTCTAAGGGCTGTCCGTTTTCATCACGATAATTATTCAACATGTTGGTGAGTGCCTCTGCCTGTGAACGGAAGTTGCCCGTCCATACTTCGCCGCTGGTGTTGACTGCATCGTAATAATCTTTGGTGATCTGCGTTTTAGCCTGAATTTTGGCATATTGTGTATCTGTGACTAATTGAAAATTGGCTGCCGCAGATTGTACTCCCTGTACCAATGCAACCAACTCATCATATTCTGTTGTACCGGACTTCGCGATGCCACAACCGGACAGCCCGACGAATACGCCAACCATCATAAAAATGGAAATGATCTGTTTAATAGTGTGTTTCATATCTTTCTCTCCTTATTGTATCTAATTACCGCGTCCAGAACGTCCACTGCCGCCGCCGCCACGCGTTGGTGGACTACCGCCACCACCTCTACCCCATCCGCCTCCTCCGCCTCTACCCCAGCCACCTCCTCCACCAAAGGGATTTCCCATTCCCCCGCGTGAACCTGAACCCGAGGAATTGAAAGTGATCCCGTTACGAGTCAACTGGATAAGTATCCAGATAAGAATAGGCATGCCCAAACACAGCAGACCGCAAAAGGCAAAAATTCCCAGCGGCTCTGACGTTGGTTGTGGCTGATTACTTGTTTCCGGGATCGATGTTGAGTAAGTCAGAGGATTGTAATTGCTACGGGCAACCTTATCGAACTCCTGCACCAGGGTTAGAAGCGCCTGATCCATGCTTTGGGTATTCTGGAAAGCAACCTCAGCGGCGCGATTGAGATTTGTCAGCTCGGAGGCGGTAAGTGCCGGCAGGCCTAATCCCACACCATAATGCACATCAATTGAATTGTGTTCAACTACAATCAAAAAGACAAAACCATTATCCTTGCGCCTGCCATCCGGTTCACCAAGCAGCATATACCGCAGAAAATGTACGGCGCAGTTGACCCGGTTACCAACCTCGGCCTCCGACTTGAAGAGGATCATTGTCTGCGCAATGGAATCCCCATTCAGTTGGTCTAGAATCGCGTCCACCTCGGTTACCGCCTGTTCCGAGACATAGTTTTGCCAATTTACCGTCCAATGCGCCTGCTGAAGGTCATAAGTGAAGCCGTAATCCGGGGCAGAACCGTTGCCACACAATGTTTCGATTAAAATTGAATTGGCGCTTACCTGAGAAATATTTACTGAAAGTCCCAGCGCAAGCAGAAAAACAATTACTACACCCACGACAATTAGCTTATGACCAACCAAGGCTTGCACCTTCCATTTGAAAATTACTACTTCCTGCGCTTTGCTCTTCATCTATTGTGTCACTTTTGCTACCATGATGTTTGGCAGATAACCGATTAAAACAAGTCATCTGGGCTTTAACAGCATCCATCTCAATCAAAAGATGATCTTCTAGTACTTTACCATTTTAAGCAAAAGCAACTATCAAAGAACCATCTACAACCTATAAAAAATCTACATATTTGTCCTGTCAGTTAATTATGTAGGATAAATTCAATTTGGGATATGGTGGTGTTACCGAGTTGATTTCGGAATAAAAGAAAATAAATGGCAATAGTGAAAAACCCTATGATTGTATAAATAATCATTTTTCATCTCTAAAATTCCATTTTC
>DHVH01000209.1 GCA_002412555.1 Marinilabiliaceae bacterium UBA5213
CCTTCTTTATAGTCTTCCAACTGCAAGTCGGCATGCTTTTCACTGAAATAAGCCCCCAGCAAATCTTTGGCCAGAACCACCGTAACCGGTGCTCCGGTGTAGGGGTTAAAGGTTCGCACCCGTACATAGTTTACTTTGGGCCCAACCGCCAGTGCAGTATTGGAAGGCAGCGTCCATGGCGTGGTGGTCCAAGCCAAAAAGAAAACATCGGTATCGGCACCCTCGAACAGACTGGCTGAAGCATCATTTTTCACCACTTTAAACTGTGCGGTACAGGTTGTATCTTTGACATCCCGGTAACATCCGGGCTGGTTCAATTCATGGGTGCTCAGTCCGGTACCGGCTGCTGGAGAAAAAGGCTGAATGGTATAACCCTTGTATAACAGACCCTTGTTGTAAAGCTCTTTAAGCATCCACCAAAGGGTTTCAATGTAGCGGTTGTCGTAGGTGATGTAAGGGTTATCCATATCCACCCAATAGCCCATCTGGTGGGTCAAGTCCTCCCACATATCGGTGTATTTCATCACATCTTTGCGACAGGCTTTGTTATATTCTGCCACGGTGATGCTTTTTCCGATATCTTCCTTCGTAATTCCCAGACTTTTTTCAACTCCTAACTCCACAGGCAAACCATGCGTATCCCAGCCGGCTTTGCGATGTACCTGAAAACCTTTTTGCGTTTTAAATCGGCATATAACGTCTTTAATGGTCCTTGCCATTACATGATGAATGCCCGGCATACCATTGGCCGATGGCGGTCCCTCATAAAAAATGAACGAAGGCTGTCCCTCACGTGCTTTCAGACTCTGCTCAAAAGTATCGTTCTCCTCCCACTGTTTTAACACTTCTTTGTTGACAGCTGAAAGGTCAAGTCCTTTATATTCAGGAAATTTGTTACTCATTTTATATGGACGATTTTATACGCTTTTAAAAAACGTACAAATATAGATTATGATGAGTGGAAAAACAAGGACAAATGACTATTTATGCCCCCTGTTTGACCCACCTGGTATGAAACATGACTGAGGCAGTAATTTTTCTGTCCAACCCCTGTTCAACTCCTTTTATCATAACCTTTATAGTTACTATTTTGATCAAAAAACAACAGTTTGGTAGTAATCAAATAGAGCTACAGCAATAAAATTCCGCTATTTTAGTTTTATAGGATATAAAAGTTTAATCTGGCAATTTTTATAAGACACCTTTTACTGGGATATGGTACAGTGATTTGTTTACATGCATGAATCCATTAAATTTGTGAGATTTTTTAAACCAAGGGCTTTTCCATTTTTTTTGAGAGACTACACCCCATGAGGAACTCTGCACGTTTGCTGATTTTTATATATTCACTGGTATTTATAACAACCGGCCATTTGGCAATGGCCCGGACAAATCAACCCTTACTTGTAACCGGCCGTATAACTGCCGCGGACGGTGAACCCATTATCCACGCACACATTACTACACCGATAGCGGGACTAGGCGCAGTAAGCAAAGCAGATGGCACCTTTGAATTTACGTATTCAGGCGACTTACCGCTTACCATTGGTGTCAGTGCCATTGGCTATCAGCGAAAAGAACTTGTTATTCAAAGTCTGTTGCAGCAAGCCCTGGAGATTCAACTCACCGAAGACCAACGCACCCTCCAACAAGTAGAAGTAATAGGCAACCGTATTACCAACCATCACAGTCAGCGCATCGACCCCATTCATGTGCGGGCTCTGCCATCGGCAGCAGGTCCGGGAATCGAGGGACTGGTCCGATCTCAAATGGGCGTTGCTTCCAACAACGAACTAAGCAGTCAGTACCGCGTGCGTGGTGGAAATTTTGACGAAAACCTGGTCTATGTCAACGGTCAGGAAGTGTACCGTCCCTTTTTGATGCATTCGGGACAACAAGAAGGTCTGAGTTTTGTAAACCCCGACATGGTTGAGGAAGTGGAGTTTTCAGCGGGTGGCTTCAGTGCTTCCTATGGTGACAAAATGAGCTCTGTATTGGATATTACCTACAAAAAACCGCAGCGGACAGCAGGTAGTCTCTCAGCTGGCATGTTGGGGGCTAACGGACACCTCGAAGGCGCTGCCTTCGATAAAAGATTAACCTGGATTACCGGTGCCCGCTATAAAACCAATCGCTACCTTTTGGGCACGCTCGATGAAAAAGGAGATTACCGGCCCAACTTTACAGATGTTCAGGCCTACCTTACTTACCAGCTTTCACCCCTCCTTTCCTTTGAACTGCTGGGATACTATTCGCTCAACAGTTATGAATTTGAGCCGCAAGACCGGGAGACAACTTTTGGTACCATCTCTGAAATCAAACGGCTGAAAATCTATTTTGATGGAAAAGAAGCCGACCGTTTCCAGACGGGATATGCGTCCTTTTCATCCAATTTCAGGGTAACGGACCGACAGCACTACAAATTGACTTTTACCGGCTTCAGGACCTTTGAGGAAGAGAGCTATGACATTGCCGGGGCTTATTGGCTTCAAGAAGTAGACGACCCCTTCAGTGAGGGTGAAGATAGCGGCACACAAATCGGAGTTGGAGAATATCTGCAACATGCCCGCAATGATTTGTTGGGGGTAGTTAATGCCATTGACCTTGAAGGTAAGCACCAATCATTCATTGGCGAGACCAGTTGGGGTGTACAATACAGACATGAGGCTTTTAAGGACAATATTCATGAATGGGAGTTGATTGATTCAGCCGGCTATTCCATTCCCTACAGGGGTGAAAACATAGAACTGGCCTACCTCAAAAGAGCCAACCACGAATTATCAAACCACCGACTGTCGGGCTACTTAAAAAACCAGTTTTCTTATCATTTACCCAAAGGTCATTTACTGGTAGATGCCGGCATTAGGGCCAGCCACTATTCCTACAATAAAGAAACCACTTTTAGTCCCAGACTATTACTCAGCTACCTCCCAAGTGGCGACAAAAACTATCGCATCCGTTTATCGGGAGGATTCTATTACCAACCACCCTTTTTTAAAGAAATGCGGCGTCCCGACGGGACGCTCAACCAGGGCATCCGGGCCCAGAAATCCATCCATCTTGTAAGCGGCTACGATTTATACTTCCAGAAGATGGATCGCCCCTTTAAGTTCACCGCAGAGCTATATTATAAAGCGATGGATCAATTAATTCCCTATCAGGTAGACAATGTGCGCATTGTTTACAGTGGTGAAAACGAGGCCAAAGGATACGCAGCAGGTATTGACTTTAAAATTAATGGTGAACTGGTACCCGGTGATGAGTCATGGGTCACTCTTTCACTCATGAAAACCGAAGAAAACCTATCCGGCGATCAGTGGATCAATCCTGAGCAATCGGGTGAGCCCGGCTATATTCCACGTCCATCCGACCAGCGGGTCAATTTCTCCGTTTTCTTTCAGGACCATCTGCCTAAGTATCCCGACTTTAAAGCCCACCTGAGCTTTTTATATGGCTCGGGTCTGCCATTTGGACCGCCCAGGTCCGAAAGATACCTGGCCACCAACCGCATGCCTGCCTACCGAAGAGTCGACATCGGTTTTTCCTACGATCTTCTCAGATCTTCCTCTTCCCAAAATCGAAACATTCTAGACCTTAAAAACCTATGGCTGGGCGTGGAAATCTTTAACCTGCCCAACATTAACAACACCATTTCTTACTACTGGGTTTCCGACATCTTCAACCGCCAGTACGCCGTCCCCAATTACCTCACCTCCAGACGCATCAACGTAAAACTCACAGCTAGATTCTGATTCAGTAAGCAGTTATGAGTTAAAAAGTTGATGGTTGATGGTTGGTAGTTTATGGTTGGTAGTTTATGGTTGGTCCTTTGTCCTTTCATAATAAAGGTTGACAAGATTTCCCAAGATTCAACTATCTATTGAAAATTTAAATTTATCAGTTACAATATTGTAGTTAACCCCAAACTCACAACCCCAAACTTCATAACCTTCCCACCCTATCTACCCAATCCACCTATCAACCCCACTTACCCTACCTACCTCTTGACCTATCGACCCATCAACCCATCTTACCCTTCCAACCCCATCTACCCCATCTACCCCATCAACCCTATCCTCCCCACTTACCCTACCTACCTCTTGACCTATTGACCTAATAACCTATTGACCTACCATGACAATTCTCATCTCCTATTTCCCACAATCTTTTGTATCTTGTTATCCAACCACTAAACATAGCTGCCATGACGACTACCAAAAAAGCCGAATTTTACATCCAACGTGAAGAAAAATATGGTGCCCATAACTACCATCCCATTCCGGTAGTGCTTGAAAAGGGCCTTGGTGTGAATGTCTGGGATGTGGAAGGCCGGCAATACTACGACTTTCTGGCTTCCTACTCGGCCGTCAACCAGGGCCATTGCCACCCACGCTTAGTCAAAGTCATGCATGAGCAGTCAGCCAAACTAGCCCTCACTTCCCGCGCCTTTTACAACAATCTGCTGGGGCAATGGTCCGAGTACATGCACCAGCTCTTTGGTTACGATCGCATGTTGCCCATGAATACAGGCGCCGAAGGTGTTGAAACAGCACTTAAACTGGCCCGTAAGTGGGGGTATAAAGTAAAGGGCGTGGCGCGCGACAAGGCGCAGATAGTCGTCTGCAATGGCAATTTTCATGGCCGAACCATCTCCATCGTCTCCATGTCGTCCGACCCCGATGCTTACAATGATTATGGTCCCTATACCCCGGGCTTCATCAACATACCCTTTGACGATATAGTAGCTTTAGAGGAAGCCCTGGCACAACCCAATGTGGTGGCCTTCTTGACCGAACCCATACAGGCCGAAGCAGGTGTTTTTGTCCCCACCGACGGTTTTCTTACCGCCGCCCGAGAATTATGCAGTCAGTATAATGTACTCATGATGGCCGATGAAATTCAGACCGGTCTTGCCCGCACCGGCAAAATGCTGGCAGTGGATTATGAAAACGTCCGTCCCGACATCCTCATACTCGGCAAAGCCTTATCGGGCGGCATGTACCCCGTTTCATGCGTGCTGGCCAACGATGAAGTCATGCTCACAGTTAAACCCGGTGAGCACGGCTCCACTTATGGAGGAAACCCTATAGCAGCAGCCATTGCCATAGAAGCCATGGACATTTTACGGGATGAAAAACTGGCAGAAAATGCCTTTAGGCTGGGAGAACTTTTCCGCCAGACCATCAAGAGTATTCAATCCGACATGATTGTTGAAGTCAGAGGCAAAGGCCTGCTCAACGCAGTCACCATAGCCCCTAAAAACAACAAAACAGCCTGGGATGTTTGCCTGGCATTAAAAGAGAACGGACTACTGGCCAAGCCCACCCATGGCGATATCATTCGCTTTACACCCCCACTGGTCATTACTGAAGAGCAAATGAAAGACGCACAGAAGATCATTCAAGAGACCTTCAATGCATTTTAACCGGTTTAAAAATGACTGAGAATTGCTCTCAAATCTATCAAAACTGAATTCCCTTACTCTAAACCGCAACGATTTGTGGGAATAATCTTTTTCAAATCCGGAGGAGACCAATTGTTTCCTCCGGAATATAAATGTCTTCTGAATTATTTCTTTATAAACCTTTTCGTCTCAACCCAATTGTCCCCATTCATCCTAATAACATAAATCCCCGGTTCAAAGCTACCGGTGTTTATGGTTTTTGTTGAGGCAAATTGTCCTGAAAGAATGAACTGTCCGGCAGCATTGAATATTTCAAAGCTGACCTCTCCATGAAAACCTCCCAAGTCAATATTCAACAAGTAAGAAACAGGGTTGGGATATATTTCTATATTGCTGCGTGTCTCTGTCGTATTTCTTCTTGAGGTTGTAACAAGTGCAACAATATTAAATTCCTTCCATTGGTCGGCTTGTTGATACAAAGCAACACTATTCGCAGGAACGTATAAAGGGATGTCTTTGGGAACATTCTTAAAGACATCTAAACCTAAAACAGGTGGGTTGTCAGCAAGACATGTTATTGCAGTCAAACCAATGCAATTCTCAAAAGCCCCATTTCCAATATTCGTAACCGATTTAGGGATCTCGATGGATGTTAAACCTGTACTGAGTTCATATACGGCATTCCCATTTTTTAAAACTATTTGAGGATTTTCGATGGATTTCAAACCATTAGAACCAGAAAAAGCCCTTTCTCCAATACCGTCAACTGAATAGGTTATGCCTTCGTTAACAACATAATCAGGAATAACAACATCCCCTTGGTAGTTTAGCTCTTTACTTACTACTTCAACGGTGAAGGGTACTTTTAAAATATTGATATCGTAGGCTATGCCATTCTCCTCAAAATCCCCATCATCTGTAATTCCGACAATATTAAAATCGTTCCATTGGTCGGCTTGTTGGTACAAAGCAACACTGCTCGCCGGGACATATAAAGGGATGAGTTTAGCATTATACTGAAAAACATATAATCCTAAATCTGGTGGAATTTCTGCATAACATTTTATTAATCTTAAATGGCAAAGAGCAAAAGCCCTTTCTCCAATTTTAGTTTCCGAATTGGAAATACTGATTGATGACAAGCTTGAGCACCCAGAAAAAGCATTATCACCAATAACGTTTACAGAATGTGGGATTACAATTGATTTTAATCTAATACAACGGTAAAAAGCCGCACCACCAATATCCGTTACTGAATTTGAAATAACAACTGATTCTAAATGGTCGCAAGTGTAAAAAGCTCCAAAACCTATAGTTGTTACCGAATTGGGAATGTAGATGGACTTTAAATCAGTACAATTACGAAAAGCCAAAGGTGCAATATTCGTTACCGAATTAGGAATTTCTATATATGTTAATCTCGTGCAATCAGAAAAGGCGTTTCTTCCTATATTCGTTACTGAAGTGGGAATTTCTATGGATGTCAAACCAACGCAACCATAAAAAGCCTCATCACCAATATTTGTTACCAAAAATACAATTCCCTCAAAAGTTATTTTTTCTGGAATAACAACATCTCCCTCGTAACATTGAGCTTTACTTATTACCTCAACGGTGTACGGTGCGATGAGAGAGGTAATCTCGTAGTTTATACCATCTGACTCAAAAACAAAAAAATCGTACGAAAACCCTCCAAAACTAAAATTTTTCCATTGGTCGGCTTGTTGATACAAAGAAGTACTACCTTCTTGAACATACAAAATTATGTCATTAGAAACATTCTGAAAAACGTCTATTCCTAAACTTGGTGGAATTTCAGCGTAACATACTATGGATGTAAAATTGGTGCAATCACCAAAAGCCTTTTCACCAATATCCGTTACTGAAATAGGAATAATAACACGAACACCATCCTTGTCTTGTGGATATTTTATTAACAAAGACATTTCTTTATTGTACAAAACCCCATTAGTTGATGAATAGTGGTTATTCGATAAATCAACATCAATGTTCTTTAAGCTACTGCAACCTAAAAAGGCTTCACCACCTATATGCGCTACCGAACCAGGGATTTCAATGGTTATAATACTTGCACAGCCCGAAAAAGCCCTTTCTCCAATACCCCTTACTACCTTTCAAAATTCGAAAAGTTTTAATTATAATTCCAAATGTATAGCGTTTGGAATTATAATTGCCTACTCATACGCCGTATAATTCTTAATCCTCTTCACAGTTGCAATGAACGGCATTAGCTCAGCATCGTTTTGCACCCTGTCACGTATTACATCCGACCTGGTAATAAAATACATGGGCTCATCAATGTTATCGGGATAGGCAAATTTAACGGCCACCTTGTCTTCACCTCTGATTGATATATTGATGTATTCAAAGAATACAATTTCAACGTTGATAATCTTTTCAATGCTGATGCGTGATTTTTTTGGCAGACCAAACCAGTACTGCGCTTCCTTAATTTCTGAAAGTTTGCGGATTTCCATTTTGTCTTCGTATAAATATAGTTTTTGATTAAGAGTAGTTCTAAGTAGGTTGCGGCAATTGGCATGTATGCACCAGCCAAAGTGACTGGCGGTTTTGCGCTTAAAATAGTCATCACTCACATTGCGTTTGATAAGATTGCGAACGCTTCGCTGCATGCGTAGTTTGATGCGTTTTCTTAAGCGTGTGTGCGTAGGATAAAAGCGATAACCAATGAAGTCTATGCCGATGGCCACCGGTGCAATGCGCACGTTGTTTTTCAACACCAATTTAAGATTGTTTAATTGATACTTAAGCAATAATAAAAGATGGTGAGCGGTTGCCTTGTCCGGGACCAACATCACAATATCATCCATGTACCGGTAGTAGTGTTTGACCTTTGCCACCTCCTTTGCCCAATGATCGACAGGAGATAACAGAAGGTTACCCATGTACTGACTTGTATAACTACCAATGGGCATGCCTGGACTATGCACATCTATAATTGCATCGAAGAGCCTCAATGTTTTTTGGCACTTAATAATGCGCCTTAGCAGGTTCTTTGCAACACCATGGTCAATGCTTTGATAGAAGCTTTTCATGTCAACCTGGAGGAAATAACTGTCCGGGTTATTCCGAAGTGCTTTGCTGAGCTTTTCCCCTGCCAATTTCACGCCCCGGCCTTTGATGCTGCCGAAGGTATCAGCCGTGAACTTGGTCATGAAAATGGGCATCATGACATTCATAACCGCATGGTGCAATATCCTATCTGGATAGAAACGCGGGCAGTGAATCACCCGCTTTTTGGGCTCATAGACAGTAAAGTCATACAAGGCACCAAATTCGTAAGTTTCGTTGATTAAAGATTGATGGAGCTCATCCAACAAGGGGCCGCGATTGTCAATAAATCGCTTACGGTCTTTTGTTAGTTGTTTC
>DHVH01000259.1 GCA_002412555.1 Marinilabiliaceae bacterium UBA5213
AGATGATTCAGACATTGAAGCGTTACTTTTAACGGGCTTTTTCAGTGGCTCGGGTTCCCCCTCATAAAGAAGGTGAATGAGACTGGCCTGATTAAGATATTTCAAATAATTGATAACGGTAGCCCGACTGGTGGCCACCTCAGTGCTTAAACGGCTCACATTTGGTTGAAAGGGCGCCGAGCAAGCTATAAGGTACAAAAGTTTTCGTAATTTGGGCAGATATTTCAGCTCAATCTGCTGAAGATAACTAATATCAATCTCCAGAATCAAATTAATATTTTTCAGGAGATTTTCCAGATAATTACTCTTTTCCTGGAAAAACGGATAGTAACCATGATGCAGATAATCGGTAAAATAAGCCAAAGGCTTAATTTTATTGACAATGTCGGTGGCAAGTGCTACATGGTTCTTCAACAAATCATCCAGGGCCACCCTTTTAAAGTCGTTACCAGTCTGAAAGTTAAGGTATTCCCGAAACGAATAACCTTCCAGATGATAGATTTTGGCCCTTTTATTAAAATGGGCCACATCCTTATCGGCCAGCATTAAAGGAGAACCACTAAATATAATCTGAAGATCTGTGAGATTATCGTAGCACCACACTAATTCTTCCTCCCACCCCGGGTATTTAAAAATCTGGTCGAGCACCAGCGTTTTGCCACCTGTCTTTTGAAATTCATCGGCAAAAGAGGAGATGGAGCGATTGGAAAAATAAAGGTTATTCAGATTTACATACAAGCATGATTTATCAGAGCCGTAAGCCGTAGTGATATAATCAAGAAGGAAAGTAGTTTTACCCACGCCCCGGGTACCAACAACACCAATCAACCGGTCGTCCCAGTTGATTATATCCATCAACCCACGACGTACAGGTACATTTAAATGTTCCAGCAGGTATTTATGCGTCTTAAAAAAAGCCTGCATCATAGCAAAAGTGTTTCTTTATCTACTACAAAGTTAATAATTGTTGATCCACTTTTGCCATATAGAGATTGCAATACAGCTGGTATTATGTTATTTATAACTCGTAAAAATAAGGTCAAAGAGGTGAAATGCTGATTTCAGCTACCTTCCGTAACTCCCTGATTGAAAATGTTGTTTTTTACCGGAAGGGCCCAAAACAGTATTTTAGAATTGTTATAAATAACTTTTTTCATACAGAATGCATATAAAGCAACGGTAGAAAATATAACATAAGCAACAAAGGGACTATCTAAAAAGACAGTCCCTTTGTTGCTTATCGTAAAATTAGCGTACCTAAAGCACACTATTTCTCTTATGTATTCGAATTAATGAGAATTCATTGAAATAAGGAATTCTTCATTAGAATTGGTCTTCATCATGCGATCTTTAATGAATTCCATTGCTTCAACAGCATTCATATCTGCCAGGTAATTGCGAAGAATCCAGATGCGATTCAACATTTCCTTATCCAGCAGAAGGTCTTCACGACGTGTACTTGAAGCCATAATATCCACAGATGGGTAAACCCGCTTGTTGGCCAGTTTCCTGTCCAGCTGCAATTCCATGTTACCTGTACCTTTAAATTCTTCAAAGATAACATCGTCCATTTTTGAACCCGTATCGGTCAGGGCAGTGGCAATAATCGTCAGCGAACCACCATTTTCAATGTTACGGGCTGCACCAAAGAAACGTTTGGGCTTGTGCAAAGCATTGGCATCTACCCCACCCGATAATACTTTACCAGATGCCGGAGAAACCGTATTGTATGCACGGGCCAGACGGGTAATGGAATCGAGCAGAATGACCACATCATGACCACACTCCGTCATGCGCTTAGCTTTCTCCAGAACAATATTAGCCACTTTTACGTGACGTTCTGCAGGCTCATCAAAGGTAGAAGAAATCACCTCAGCGTTTACACTGCGGGCCATGTCGGTCACCTCCTCAGGGCGCTCATCAATGAGCAGAATCATCATGTAAACCTCAGGATGGTTAGATGCAATGGCATTGGCAATGTCTTTCAACAGAACCGTTTTACCCGTCTTAGGCTGAGCCACAATTAAACCACGCTGGCCTTTTCCAATAGGCGAGAACAAATCTACCACCCGGGACGAGAAATTAGATTTGGGACCACCGGTTAAGTTAAATTTTTCATTGGGAAATACGGGTGTCAAATGATCAAAAGGCACACGATCCCGCACAAAATCAGGCGTACGTCCATTGATGGATTCAACTTTTATCAGCGGAAAATATTTCTCTCCTTCTTTGGGTGGACGAATGGCGCCCAAAACCATGTCGCCCGTCTTTAAACCAAACAATTTGATTTGGGACTGAGACACGTAAATGTCATCCGGAGAATTAAGATAATTGTAATCTGAAGAACGTAGAAAGCCGTAGCCATCAGGCATAATTTCTAAAACACCTGAAGCAGAGATGATGCCTTCAAATTCGAAAGCCTTTTCCTCTTTGCGATTGTGCTGTTTCTCATTGCGGTCGTTAGCGCGCTTTGGCTGATTTGGCTGGTTTTGATTGTCGGGACGGCCTTGAGGCTGGCGGTCATCCTGACGACCCTGGGGTTGGCGATCATCTTTACGTACCTGGGGTTGACGGTCATCCTGACCTCCCTGTGGTTGACGATCATCCTGACGTACCTGTGGCTGGCGGTCATCCTGACGACTCTGGGCCTGACGATCGTCCTTGCGACCTTGTGGTTGGCGGTCATCCTGACCCCCATTTGGTTGACGGTCATCCTGACGGATCTGTTGCTGGCGATCGTCCGGGCGCTCATTGCGATTCCTGTTGCGGTTGTCGTCCTGTTTGCGTGGATGTGGCTGGCGCTTGTCCTGTCCGGCATTTTGGGGTTGCTTATCTGTCGGCTTTTCAGAAACTTCAGCTGCCTTTTCAGTAGCGACCTCTTGTGTTTTGATAGGTTGAGGCTTAGATGGTACGTCTTTCTTGTCCATCGCCTTCTCATCGCGAGGTGCGTCTGGCTTCGACGGCCGAGTCTGTTCCTTAGCAGGAATCGGCTCTTTCACCTGCTGATCTCTTTTCGGATTCTCAGGGCGTTCACTGGTTGGTTTTGCGGGACGTCCGCGACGACCACGTTTGTCCTGACTATTATCAGCGCCACGCGGCTCCTTAGTAGTTCTTTCAGAAGCTTTAATGGCTTGTGCGTCCAAAATTTGGTAAATCAAGTCCTGCTTTTTAAAGGACTCAACACGCTTAATATCCAATTCTTTTGCAATGGTGCGTAAATCCACCAGCAGCTTCTTGTTTAATTCAAGAATGTCATACATAATTTATAAAATACTTTTGAAACAATCGAAATTGACTTTTTTGAGGATATATAGAATAAGTTAGTTATACTCGGCAGGGGATTAGAGAGTTAATAGCTGTTTTTTGCTCATTTCTTCAATTACAACAGTCCCCAAAAAGGAACAGCGGTTCAGATTAAGATTGTTGTGCATCTGTTAAAAATCTGATAATTGAATAAACCTGACCAGGCTAAGTATGATCTCTTTTTAGATGGATACCACTTTTCAAGTAAGAGTTGAAAAGTAAATGCCTTTTTTCGAAAAGCTAAAACAACCAACTGAATAATACCGTCTGATATAAAAATAAAGATGCTCAGACTTTGCAAACTTAAACATTCCTGTTAAACCAACAAAATTTTATTATTTTTTTTCTATCTTGAAGCAGATAAAAACTTATATACTTGCACATTATTAACAAAATTAGCAAAAAAAGAGAAAAAGGTGAAACACCACGCACTTTTTTTTGTTAATTTTACAATACCTGACTTCCTATTCTGAACCTATTCTTTGTAAAATATGAGACAACTCAAAATAACCAAACAAGTTACCAACCGCGAAGCACCTTCATTAGACAAATATCTGCATGAAATAGGTAAGGTCCAACTTATTACTGCAGAGGAAGAAGTGGGTCTCGCCAAAAAAATTCGGCAGGGCGACAGCGCTGCACTGGAACGCTTAATAAATGCCAACCTGCGCTTTGTCGTTTCAGTGGCTAAACAATATCAAAATCAGGGGCTGAGCCTCCCCGACCTGATCAATGAAGGCAACCTCGGCTTAATAAAAGCGGCACAGCGTTTTGATGAAACGCGTGGCTTTAAATTCATTTCCTACGCCGTGTGGTGGATTCGGCAGTCCATTCTTCAGGCATTGGCCGAACAAGCCCGCATTGTACGTCTGCCACTTAACAAAATCGGTAGCATCAATAAAGTGAACAATACTTTTGCCCGGCTAGAGCAGGAATTTCAGCGCGAACCAACCGCTAACGAAATTGCCGACGTTTTAGACATGGCCCCCAAAGAGGTCAAGGAAGCCCTGAAAGTTTCTTCACGCCATGTTTCCATGGACGCACCGCTAAAGGCCGATGAAGAAAACACCTTGTACGATGTATTGCTTTCGGCTGAAGGCAGCAGTCCCGATTCACAGTTGCTTGACGACTCCCTTCGCCGCGAAATAGAGCGCTCCTTGTCGACTCTGTCGGCCCGCGAAGCTGACATCGTCAAACTATACTATGGTCTGAACGGTGAGCCACCTTACTCCCTGGAAGAAATTGGCAAGCTCTTCAACCTGACCCGCGAGCGGGTGCGCCAAATCAAAGAAAAAGCCATCAAAAGATTGAAGCACACCTATAGAAGTAAAATTCTCAGATCGTATCTGGGCGAATAAATATATACAGAACCAGCCATACAACATGCAACCATTAATAGCACCGTCCTTATTAGCAGCAGATTTCACCCATTTAGCCAAAGACATTGACATGATCAACAACAGCGAAGCCGACTGGTTTCACCTGGACATCATGGACGGCGTCTTTGTGCCCAATATTTCCTTTGGCATTCCCATTGTAGAAGCAGTGCATGCCCTGGCCAAAAAACCTTTGGATGTCCATTTAATGATTGTGCAGCCCGAGCGCTACATCGAGACCTTTAAAAAGGCCGGGGCGCATCTCTTGAACGTGCATTACGAAGCCAGTCCCCACCTGCACCGCACCATCCAAAGCATACACCAGCAAGGGATGAAAGCAGGCGTCACGCTCAACCCCCACACCCCTGTGAGCGTTTTGGAAGAAATCATCACAGATGTGGATCTGGTGCTCATCATGTCGGTCAACCCCGGTTTTGGCGGTCAAAAACTCATTCAGGGTTCGCTCGAAAAAATCAGCAAACTCAAAGAGCTCATCCTTAAGCGCAACAGTTCTGCCCTTATAGAAGTCGATGGAGGCGTGGACGACACCAATGCCGGGGCATTGGTGCATGCCGGGGCTGACGTACTCGTTGCCGGCAGCTACGTTTTCAAAGCTCCCAGTCCTCTGGAAGCCATCCAAAAACTCAAGCAGCATTCAAAGAACAGCTAGCAAGGCTACGCCAAATCTGGAACCCTGCAGTGCAACTGTGCGTCCCTTGTATGCTTACGCGACAGTCCTTTGCTTGTCCCGATAAATCGGGAATGCGCATGGCGTGTCCTCGTGGGCGACAAGCCATTCCTTGTCCCGATAAATCGGGACTGCGCATGGCGTGTCCTCGTGGGCGACAAGCCATTCCTTGTCCCGATAAATCGGGAATGCGCATGGCGTGTCCTCGTGGGCGACAAGCCATGCTTGAATCTGTGGAAATTTGTGTTAATCTGTGGACCAAAAAATCAGAATAAAATCGTACCTTTGTACCCTTACACCATATTGGGGCTGACCTGGATTTGACAGCGAGGCAAAGTGGTATGTAAGCATGCCGAGCAATGGGATACCGGCTCGTAAATCATGGATCTCAACTTTATTAACTGGCGAAAACAATTACGCTCTCGCAGCCTAATCGAAGTATAGTAGATTGGCATTATCCTTGCTCTAGGAGCTTGGACGAGACATTTCCCGGGTGCTATTCCCTGAAGCGGCCCGAATCGGAGATGTGGATAAATCGGGGATAGTCATAGGATTGCTTTGGTCCCATGGCAAAACTTAAGAAGCTAAGACGGCGTCCGGGTGTCTTTTCCCAAACGCCGTTCGAAAACCAATAATCGAATAAGCATGTAGAAAGCGTATGACTTCCTTGTTTGGACGAGGGTTCGATTCCCTCCAGCTCCACCTTCTAAAAAACAGGCACAAAAGAGTCTTTAGTCAACTCCTTTGTGCCTGTTTCTATTACTTCAGTCGTTTGATTTTACTTTAGCAAGCCAGACGGCAAAAGCGGCATCGACCCTTTTTGAGTGCAAACAAAGGCAGACACTTCAACGGCACTTTTATGCGCCTTCGCAATGGCATCTCCATTTAGCAAGCCTGCCGCAAAGGCACCGGTAAAGGAATCTCCGGCGCCAACAGTATCGGCCACTTCAACTTTTGGCGTTTCTAAAAACGACGTCTCATTTTTTGAGAAAACATAACTACCATTCTCGCCCCGGGTTAAAACTACTATGTTTAGGTCATAATCATCCATTAGGATCTTACAAATCTGACTTTCATCGGTAGCTTTGATCTCCAATAATTCTGCAACACGAACCAGTTCTTCTTCGTTTATCTTTAAAACATTGGCCATATTGAGGGAGTCAACAATAATCGCTTTATTGTAGAAAGATTGCCGCAAATTGATATCGAAAATCTTCAAGGCTTTTGGAGAAACTAAACCTACAAAGGCCTGAATGGTGGCTCGGGAGACCTGGTGTCGCTGAGCCAAAGAACCAAAACAAACAGCATCAGCTTGTTTGGCCAACTCTTTCATCTCATTGGTCAAAGGAATATTATCCCATGCCACATTTTCGCAGATCTCATACTCCGGAATACCATTGCCATTTAAAGTAACCTTTACAGTTCCGGTAGGAAATGCTGTCTCCTCAAGCCTGTATTGCAAAGGCTTGCCCTTCAGGACTTCCCATATTTGATCACCCAAATCATCTTTACCAACAGCACTTATAGCATAACCTTCCAAACCCAGTTGAGTGGCATGATAAGCAAAGTTGGCTGGTGCTCCTCCCAAAACCTTTCCTTCAGGAAAAACATCCCAAAGAATTTCTCCTATTCCTACTACTTTTTTCTGCATAACGCTTATTTTTCCTATGAAAACGATCCCACATTTATTTATTTGTGATCCCTAATTCTTCCTCAATTTGTTCCAACGACTTACCCTTGGTTTCAGGTATCCATATTTTCACAAAAACAAAAGCCAATAGACTAAAAAAACCAAAAAAGCCAAAAAGCACGGCTCCGCCATATTGATTCAGAATATAGGGTGAGAACTGCACCGTTACAAAGGTAAACATCCAACTGACAGCTGTGGAAAAGGATAAGGCCATACCTCTTACCCTGTTGGGAAACATCTCAGATGTCACCACCCACATGACAGGTGCAAAGGAGGCAGCAAAAAAGGCGATATACCCCAATAAGGCGATTAAAATGCCAATATTACTACCGGAGAAGGCAAAAGCGTAGGTAATGTACCCCAAGGAAATGGTCATCCCTACAGCACCCCACAGAAGAAGCGTTTTTCGCCCCCAGCTGTCAACGAGATAAAGTGCCACTATGGTAGCCAGAAAATTGACTAAGCCCACCAGCATCGATTGCAAAAGAGCAGTTTCACCTGCCACACCTGTCAACTCAAAAATAATTGGTGCGTAGTTAACCACGGCATTGATTCCTGTAACCTGCTGAAAAACAGCCAAAGTAGTCCCCAGCAAAACAACCTTGCCGGTCTTCCCCTTAAAAATATCGGTGAACTTGGGCTTTTCCCGTGTACGGTCTACTTTTAGAGAATCTTCAATTTTATCCAAAGCCTTTCTGGCAAAAGCTTCTCCACCAACTTTAGACAGCACAGTAAATGCCTCGTCTTGTTTGTTGTTGGCTACCAACCAACGAGGCGTTTCGGGAAAGGAACTCATTAAAAAGAATAAGAAAATAACACTGAAGATAGCCGGTATTCCCAGCATGTAACGCCAACCCTCATCTACCCCCACAAACAAGTACCCCACCACATAGGCCATGAGAATACCAATTACAATGGCAAACTGATTAAAAGAGACCAGAGTTCCACGTTTCTCCGGAGGGGAAACCTCTGAAATATACATGGGTCCTGCAACTGATACGGCACCTACAGCTATACCTCCAATGACTCGAAAGATAGCCAGCGCAATAGACGTGCCTGAAAAGGCACTGCCCAGCGCAGAAATTAAGAAAAGTATGGAGGCAATCACCAACACCTTCTTTCTGCCAAATTTATCGGCAAAATAGCCAGTAGAAAGCGCACCAATTAGACAGCCAATGGTTAACACACTAACAACGGCTCCCAGGCCTCCATCTGTAAGGCTAAAAACATCCTGTATGGAATTAACAGCACCGGCAACACTGGCCATATTCAGACCAAACAATAACCCCCCGTTTATAGCTACGAAGGTTATCCAATAGATATACTTATTCGATTGCATATTTCTTACCTTTTAATTTAAACGATAAATTTTCAAATCCCGCACAATGGTATTCCCACCTTTGGTATAAAATTTAAGACGGTTATAGGGTTCTGTAGGAAATACAATATTTGTCATTACTGTAGTTCCTTTGCCTTCAAAAATTTCAACAGAAGCCTTATCCACCAAAATCCTCAGTTCATACTTTTCCTTTTTCTCCACCGGAGCAAAAGTCACCGCCTTAAAACGGTCGTTAAAGTCAGTGAGACCACTGTTAGTTCTATCCATATACAATTCACCTTTGGACAAACTGATGGAGATATCAACCCCTTCACCATTGTTATTGAACAAGGTTAGCCCTGCCACATCTGAATCTGAAGCATCAAACGTCAGGGTTAACTCATAAGCCCCTTCATTCTGATTTAAAAAACTGTCAACGACATGCTCATTTTCAACCACGATATGGTCAAAAGTGAACTCCTCAGTCCGTAATTTTTTCAACGCTTCAACAGGATAACTTGACAACACCAGTTCTTCACCTTTTGGAACCAGCTTGAGCTCACGCGCCACCGTCATGGCGCTTCTAAAATGCTTGGTTGGCACATCATTGGCATAATCCCAATTGCTCATCCAGCCAATGGCTAATCTTCTTCCGTCTGATTCCGGAACATCCGACCAGGTAACGGTAGCATAATGGTCTTTACCCCAATCCATCCATTTAATTTCTGAAGGGGTGGCGTGATTGGTAAAAACACTGCCATCAAAATCGCCAATAAAATACTGAGCCGCTGAACCACCTGAAGGACCTCCAGGATTTAGATTGCATATAAGGACCCATCTGCTTTGTCCAGCCTCTCCTTCAACAGCCATTTCAAACAAATCGGGACACTCCCATATTCCGCCCTGGGCACCTTGCCCTTTACCAAAACTGCTTTCAAACTGCCAGTCAATACCGTTGTCAGAGGAGTAAATCTCCATCTCTTTTTTTAGGGAACGGGCAATGACCATCACCCAACGTTCCGTTTCACCATGCCAAAATACCTTTGGATCCCGAAAATCAGGATCATTTTCAAAATGAGTCAGAATAGGATTGTTTTCATACTTTATCCAGGTTTTGCCCTTGTCATTACTGTAGGCCAGACTTTGAACCTGTCCTTTTGGACCAGCATGCGTAAAATAGGCCAGCAATGTTTTTTCTTCTCCGGATTGCAGTCCTGTAGTATTGAAATGATCCACTACCGCACCCCCCGAAAAGATAGCTCCTAAAGTATCAGGGTATAAGGCTACCGGCTGATGTTCCCATGTGACCAGATCTGTTGAAGTGGCATGTCCCCAACTCATATTTTGCCACTTGGTTCCCAAGGGATTAAACTGATAGGCCAGATGAAAAACCCCGTCGTAATAGACCATTCCGTTGGGATCGTTCATCCAACCATAAGGAGGTGTAAAATGAAAAACAGGACGATGTTGTTCATTGTAGTTATAATCAAAAGTGTCGGCCAATTTTACATTGTCCAAAAACAGATCATAACCCTCGAAACCATTCAATAGAATAGTGACCGACTTTTGGTTTAGATTGGATAAATCCAGTGGCACCCAATAATCAATCTGATTAAGTGCCGGACGTACCACAAAGGTGTTGAAGTGGTCACCATCGGCCAACACTTCTATTCTTTGCTCTTTACCTATGTCTTCCATAGGCAAAAGAAGGTATTTTTTTGCCGTTTTAAATTCGAGAACAGCAGAACCATCTTCCTTTACCTCTACGATGATGTCCCTGCGCACACCGCAAGCTGTTAAAAACAGAATCATCGCCCATACTAAATAGGATCTTCTCATTACTTATAGTTTTATAATTATTTAAAAATCAACACAAAACAAATGTTTTACCATTTGCAAAAAGGAGTTCCCTTAATCGGCTACCCTTACCACCAAATCACTAAAGGTTACATTCCCATTATCTGAAAATATCATCCAGGGATTCTGATGCATTTTATAAATTCTGCTGGTCAAAGCTGTTTGCCCATTTACATAAATCACCGCAACCGACCTTTCAATAATAATCTCAATTTCATAAACACCGTCCTCAGCTATCACTAATGGAACGGCATTCAGTAAATTATAGCTTGTCGAACTACTATTCCAATCAGATAGATTTGCCAACTTAAGCAAGCCTTCATTGATATCGATGTGTAGCGCATAAACAGACTTCAAATCATCACAAGCTCCGAATACAAATCCAAAGTTTTTGGCATAAGAATCAACCTGAACTTTGGTGGAGATTTTATGCGGATGGAGCATTCTGCTAAGTCGGGCTGTTTGGCGTCCACCACTCGCGTCCATCTCAAAATTATTGCCGGATTGTGTTACCCCTGATCCTTTATCTATCACCCCAAAAAAGGCCTGCTTGGCAAAGAGTGCTGACAATGCCTGAGGTAATGAAACCTTCAATAACCCTGTTTCTATTTGTGCAGAAATTTCATGCGCCACTAAAGAACCTCCCCAATTGTAATTGTTTTGATCCTTATCGTCAATACGGGTAGGGCACCATCCAAAAAGCAATCTTTCATTGCCATCTGAAGCTGACTTGGCAGCATAAAATGCAACACCATCCAAAGTACTAACTGGTGGGGTTTCCCATGGACCATACATGCTGTCACTCATGCGGTAATGCACTTTTCGATCGTTGATATTGGAATAAATAAAATACCACCTACCATCCATTTCAAAAAGGTCAACACATTCAATCATAAAGACCGATTCATCCGTATAGAATGGCGCCTCTAAGGTCCAGTTATAAAGATCGGCAGAGGAATACTGTGCCAGTACGGCCTTTTGATTGAAGCGTGTACTAACTAACATTAGATATAAACTACGCGCTTCATCATAAATAATAAAAGGGTCCCTAAAGTCATTTTGATCGTAACCCGCACCTGCAAAAATTTTAAAAGACCCCACCTTCTCCCAATCCATCAGATTGTTGGAAGTTGCTAACATCACTGCTTCTTTGGGCTGTCCGGCACTATGATTCCATTTGTGCCCTGTATAAAAGCCATAATAAAGATGGTCTTTTTTTATCACGCTACCTGTACCTATAGCGATGTCCTGCTCATAGGTTTCCCCGCAAGGTATAACCTCTCCACGATAAACGTAGGAAGAAGCATCAGTGGTTTGAACCAAATGCCAGGGATGGAACTGATCAGTCGGCGGTCGCTCATCATCCAGATAGAACACCTGGTAAACACCATTTTCATAGTAGGGCATAGGATCGCCAACCCAAGTATGTTGGGGACGAAAAAAATATTTATATCCGCCAACTTCCTGAGGGGTTCTGCAGTTCACAGTTAAATCTACTAAGGGTTGACCCTCTTCATCCACCGGCTTCTCGCTCTTGTCGCAGGAGGCAGCTATGAACAAAAAAACGACTAAAATTGAAAAAATAAATTGTTTCATTATATTTTGTAGTATTAAAAACGAAAAGCCTAATCCCAAACCGACCTCAAAGAGGTGAAATTGACATCCATTTCAAAATTATTATCTTCCCCTGTCAAAATCAACTCATTGTATATTTCTTTAGGAAAAACCAGATTGGTTTGGCTTGAAAGTCCTCCGTTTATAAAAATCTCAACAGAACTTTGATCAACAATTATTTGTAAATCCAAACCGCTTTCCTGAAGACTGACCGGACTCCCAATTAGACCGGGGAACCTATCCGAAAAACCTGTTGCTCCGGAATTGTTTCTGTCGAAAATTAGTTGACCCGTGGCCATATCATATTGAATGGAAACAAGCTCATCGTAGGAGTTTCGTAACTCCAGGATATTACCTGATTTCTTTAGTCCTGTAATAGAAATCGACAAATCATAAGCACCGCTAGCATTCAAATCCAATTTGACCCTATCGGTCACCCTTCCATTAAATAAATCAATCTGCTTGTTGGAAATGAGACCAATCTCCTCCACCATTCTCGAGCAAACAACCAGATGTCCATACGGATGTCTTTCCAAAAAAAGCTCTCTTGGCAGCGTCATCGCACCCCTAAATTGTTCAGTTGGCGTTTGCCCTGCATACTCCCAATTGCTCATCCAGCCCATAAACACATTTCTGTTATGGGGATCATTGCTCCAGGTCACCCCTGCATAATTATCTCTTCCGTAATCCAACCAAAGAGGATATGGAGCGCTTTCAGGCACAAAATCAACACCATTAAAATCACCTAAAAAATATTGAGCTCCGGTTCCTCCGTTAGGAGCACCGTTGGTACTTACAATCAGTACCCATTTTTTTTCGCCTCCATATTCCATGGGAATCAAATCCGGGCATTCCCAAACCCCATAGGGCAATCCGTCATAGTATTCAAAAACACTTAGTTTTTCCCAATCCCTCATATTATCAGACCCATAAAACGTAATGGAATTATAGGTTGCCAATGACATAATCCACGCTTGCGACGCTTCGTGCCAGAACACTTTCGGATCACGAAAATCAACAATTCCCGGGTTGGGTAAAACCGGGTTACCCTGAAATTTTTTAAAAGACCGTCCGTTGTCCGTACTGTAGGCAATAGACTGTGTTTGTTCAGCACCCGCTGAAGTATAAATTGCTATTAAAGCATTTTTCCCAAAACCTGCTGTATTGTGCTTGTCAACAACCGCACTTCCCGAAAAAATAGCTCCTAAATCATCAGGAAATAATGCAACTGGCAGATGCTTCCAGTGAAATAAGTCCTTACTCACCGCATGCCCCCAACTCATATTCCCCCAGCCGGTTCCCAAAGGATTATATTGATAGAAAAGGTGGTATTCCCCATTCAAATAAACCATTCCATTGGGATCATTAATCCAATTCTTCTTTGCAGAAAAATGTATTTGAGGTCGGTATTTTTCTTTAAAATCTGTTTGTCCACCTTGATAATCTATTTCATCACTGTCACATGATAATTGAACGACAGAACCCAAAAACAAATAAAATACAATCTGAAAGAAATTATTAAGTTGAAACATTACACATTCGATTTAAATGAAAAATTTTGTGCCAATGAGCGAAGTATGAGGCAGAGAACTTTGTTCTCTGCCTCAAATTCATTAATTTCTACGCGCCAAATAATTGATTGAGTTCCTGGTAAATCGATAAATATTAACCTGATATTTATTTTCCCCATCAGGATTAATCGTCCCTTTTGCATTCTGATTAAACTCGAATCCACCAATTCCTTGATAAATAGCTCTTCCCTGATACTCTTCTGTAGGGAGAAACTCTATCACACCGGCCATCCAGTAATCTCTGATGCCACCCCAAACGCCCAGCCATTCTGCCTGCAATTCTTGGGCAAATGCCTGATAAATCTCCGGGTTATTATTCGGCCCAATGCCGAAATATCCCGGAATATTTTCAATAATATGATTGTGATCTTCTTTCCAACCCGGACCAATAACAGGGAACCACTTATAACCATCCCCATCAACGCTCATTGAAATTCCACTATAAACCGGATGATTGCTTACATCATGAGCCCATCCTCCATTTTCAAGACCCAAAGTTACGCCTATACCCCATGTGTCCGGATTATCAAAGCCTTCTCCGGATCCAATTACCTTAGGCATGTTACTGGTAATGCGTCCCAAATCCCATAAATATCTACAGGCATGCGAATTCAACAACAGTCCACCTCCACTTTTATAGAAGTCATTAACACCATCCAAAACAGTTTGGTCCATTACTATTTCGGGCATTACCGGACTTTGGTCAAAATACCACCATAAAACACGGTATTTTGCTAAATCTACCTCTCCGTTTTTGACAGCATCAAAACTAATGAATTCACCATTATCATAATTTGAAAAGAACCATGCAGCAGCAGCCTTTTCATCATCCTCCACGATGGCAGCAACACTCGAGCTGGTACTTAAGAATCCAATATAAAATAACTCAGTAACGCTAATAATGTAGTCATTATATACATTCCCATTAACCAATCTCACCGAAATTGGTAACGAGAAATCCGTTATATTCCTGATATCAGGCGTCATCAAAACCCCTTCTGGAACATCCATTTGCACACTTAAATTGGTCAAATCTGTACCATCGGGAACTCTCACATCTATTGTCCCCTCTTTTTCATTGATTTCGCCTACCACCTCGTTTACAACGAAGGACTTAATCTGCACATCTCCATCAAGTTCCAGGCTAGTGGGCGTCCAATCCTCTCCACACGAAGTCAAAAGGCCTCCTGCCAAAAGAAGTACTAGCAACGTATTAAATATATTTCGTTTCATTTTTCTATTTTTTAATAATTACTAAAACGTTCTAATAATTATGGTTTTGCTCATAAAGTCCCTTACTAAAATTTATCTGCTGTTGAGGAATTGGAATATACTCATCCTGATTCTTATCAAATGCAGCATTACTGTAGTAAGCCCGTTTACTTGTTTCTTCGGCATAAAAAGTGTTGAGAACTTCGTCAGCGATACCCCAACGAACCAAGTCAAAAAAGCGATTGCCTTCCATTGCTAATTCCAGACGGCGTTCCCACTGCATGGCCTGGCGGGCAAAATCCTGGGTCCATACGCAGTTGACACCTGGCTGATACAAGGCCACATTCAAATTAGGTGCGTAGGGGATAAGGCTTGTGCTGTACTGGGCTCTTTGCCTTACCTCGTTAATTAATCCCAATGCTTCATTGTGTCGGTTCAACTCGATAAGGGCTTCTGCTCTCATTAAGAGCACATCGGCATAACGAATCACAATTCGATTCTTTGAATTACCATAAAAGGGATCTATATTGATAAACACATCGCTATCTGGATCCACATTTTCTTTCAAAGAAGCATAAACCCCATATATACCGGGATTTCGGTTCCAACTCTCCTCATAGGTTCGGGTATTATTGTATTTATATGGAAAACCTGGAATGGCCACAGTATGGAATAACCTGGGGTCCATTGCTTGAGAGTTCACATTTACATCAGAATTGTTATAGCCTTCAAAGTCGGGCAGACCATCCACAGTTCGAAATGCATTCACCAAGTTTTGACTTGGTTTGTGAAAGTCGCAGCAACCTAAGCCTTGCGGAACTGAAAGCACATCAGAAAAATTCAAGCGACCGTGCATCGTACCATCATCTGTAGAGAACTGTATTGAGAAAATGGCTTCAGGGCCATTTTCGTATGTCCCATGCAAGAAATTATTGGCAAAGTCATCTTCTAAACGGTACGGTGATTCCATCACTATAGCCGTATATTTTAGAACTTCTTCTAAAAATCCCGCATCAATATTGGTCACATTGTGCTGCTCATCTTGGAGATAGGCCTGATATAATCGAGTCTTTGCGAGATAAGCGGCAGCTGCATATTTATTGGCACGGCCCACTTGTGGTTGTTCTATTGGTAGTAACTCATAGGCACTCTCAAAGTCCTGGGCAATCATATCCCAAAGCTCCACATTACTTAATGCCACATTTGATAGACTTCCATACTCAGTTGTAGGAACCGTTTCATCAATAAAAGGAATGTTCTTAAAGATGAGCTTCAACATAAAGTAAAAGTGCCCTCTGATGAACTTCATCTCCCCAATTCTAAAGTCTCTTTGAGGAAACTCCTCAATAGAAACAGCGTTCAGAGTTGTAAGCGCTGCATTGGTTCTGGAAATAGCAACATACATATTGAACCATAAAGCATCAGGAATACCAAAAGTTGGTAATACATTTTCACTTATTTCATAAAAATGATAATCCTGAATATCACTTTCATCTCGTCCACCTTTGTAAGCATCATCGCTTCGTACATTACCCCATGGCCACAAACTAAACGGGGCGTCGTAATGGTCGTTTCCCAACATTGAATAAGCAGCGGTCACCAACTTATCAATTTGCTCAGGTCCTGAGACCTGATCCTGATTCAACACTGCATTAGGCGTCACTTCAAGGAAATCACTGCAACTGATTACCATGAATGCAACTGTGAATACGAGTGAAAATATTATCTTCTTCATGTGTGAATATTTTATATAATTAATTGGTCATTTGAAAATTACATAAGGATTTTCAGCCATTTTCCTTAAAATGAAACATTGAGTCCTACAGTAAAGGAAGCTGGGATTGGATAACCAAATCCGGGTGTTTCCGGATCAACACCGGTGAAATTCTTACTGGTAATTGTTAATAAATTTTGCCCGGTGACATAAAATCTCATACGCTCCATTTTGATTCTTTGTGATACTTCTCTAGGCAGAGAATATCCCAACTGAACATTTCTCAACTTCAGGTAAGACACGTTTTCTACATAGTAGGTTGAAAAGCGCTGTTCCCAGTTGATATCGGTCGACTGAAGCGCTGGAATATCAGAGTCGGGATTTGAAGGACTCCAGGCATTTAGCAGACGAGTTCCTTTATTTGAACCCGTTTCCCACACACTCCAGAAGTCAGTATTCCCCTTCATATCGTGCACGTTCGCATCTATATTCTGAACGCCCTGAAAGTAAACACTCAAGTCAAAATTTCGATACTCCAAATTAATATTCAACCCCCAAATAAAATCTGGGTGTGGTGAGCCAATCCACGCTCTATCGTCGCTGGTAATTGCACCATCTCCATCTAAATCCTTATAACGAATTCGCCCTACACCTTTGCCATCCTGCATGGCATGATTGTTCACTTCATCCGTTGTTTTAAAAATGCCATCAGCCACGTAACCGTACATTGATCCTAAAGGGCGACCCAAAATATTGTCCTGGTCCCCATCACCGCCATAGGCGTTCTGCACATCCTCAGGCAAGTGCGTTACCTTATTTCTATAGGTAGAGAAATTAGCAGTAATGTCGAAGTTTAGGCCCCTATAAGCAGTTTTGCGATAGCCCAGACTTGATTCAAAACCTTTATTCTCCATAGAAGCTCCATTCAACCATCTGTTGCCACCTTCACCTATAGCAGCGAGATATGGAGGCATAACCAAAATGTCATCCGTCTCTTTAATGAAGTATTCTAAAGAACCGTATACCCTTTGTTGGTACAATCCGAAATCTAAGCCCAAATTGCTTTGCGTTGTAGTCTCCCACTTCAAATCATCATTGCCTCTTTGAACCAATCGGAATCCGGAAGGCAACATTCCTCCACCATCCCCATTTATATCGTAGGCTGTGCCTCTAACTGTTTCCCACGTGGGATCAGCCACTCCATAATCTGGAACATATATATTATAAATAGCCGTATTGCTGATTTCCTGATTTCCGGTTTGTCCCCATCCATAACGCAATTTTAAATCAGAGAAAATGCCGCTCATATTATCCATAAACGCTTCTTGACTAATTCTCCAGCCTAAAGAAAAAGCAGGGAATGTTCCAAAACGGTTATTCTTGCCAAACCGTGACGACCCATCATAGCGGATGGTTGCAGAAGCCAAATATCGAGCATCGTAATCGTAGTTCACCTTACTAAAATAAGAAAGCAAAGAATAACCTGTTGAAGTACCTGTTGCATTCGTCCTTCCAGTTCCTACATCCGGCCACATAAAATCAGTACTTTCCAGCTCATAATCTTCTTTGTAGGCCGAGAAATTGATATTGTTTTCACGGAAATGCTCAATACCGCCTAATACATCGAAGTTACTCTTGCCTACCTCAAATTTATAATTGGCCGTATTACTCCATGTCCATTTTAGCGAATGCCCTTGCTCCATGCTAGCAGCAGACAAGTCGTTTTTAAGATAACCCGACTGGTAGCTGCGTGTTAGGTGGCGTTTATAAAAGTTACCATAATCAAGTCCAAAACTTGATCTGATATTTAATCCTTTAATGGGTTCCAAATTGGCAAATACATTTCCAAAAGTCCTCCAATACCGGTAGCGATTATCTTTGTTAGCTTCCAACACTCGAACCGGATTGTGACGATCGTTCATACCACCTGCAGGACCACCCCATCCACCATCTTCAGTATAAACAGGCAACACAGGCAAGGCTTGTAAGGCAGCATTAAGAATGCCACCCGGGGCTTCCAATTCCTCTGTCATATTAATGGTAAAATTCTCTCCAATTGTCAATTTACCATCTAGTAAGATATAATCAGAATTCATACGTGCCGAAATCCTGGTAAAATCACTGTTTTTAATAATCCCTTCACTATCCAAATAGCCCAGAGAAAAGAAGTAATTTCCATTTTCAGTTCCGTTGCTCAGCGATAAATTATATGATTGCATCAAACTCTGACGGGTAACCGCATCAAACCAATCCGTATTCGAAGGCCGCATTGTAAGTCCTGCATCTAAGTAGGCAGGTAGTAAAATGTTATTCAGTACAGGATCTCCGGCATCATCATATCCCCAATCAAAATTGTAGCCAATGTTATTACTATTGGGGTTTGCACCGCCATTCACATAAGACTGCCACATGGCCTGTCCGTACTGGTCCGTATTCAGAACTTCCATTTTGTTACTATACCAGGATGAAGTTACGTAAGTATCAAAATTCACCTTGGTTTTTCCACTCTCGCCTCTTTTAGTGGTTACAATAATTACTCCATTGGCAGCTCTTGATCCATAAATACTGGCGGCTGAAGCATCGCGTAAAACCTGAATGCTCTCAATGTCATTGCTGTTCAATTCATGCATGCCGGATTTAGTTGGAACCCCATCAATGATATAAAGAGGATCATTGTTATTTAGTGTTCCAACCCCTCTGATACGAATGGTAGCATTCCCTTTTGGACTTCCATCTGAAGTGACCATCATACCTGCCACTTTCCCTTGTAAAGCCTTCATGGGATTGTTACCAGGCGTTTGCATCATTTCATCCACTGAAACAACTGAAACGGCCCCGGTCAAATCAGCCTTTCGCTGGGAGGAATAACCCGTAACAATAACCTGATCTAACTCTAGCAAGGATGATTGTAGAGATACATTCATTACACTACTGGTAACCCTCTGCTCCAGATTATCCATTCCAATCATAGAAAAAACCAAGACAGCCTCAGTTTCTCTCAGCTCCAAAACATACTCCCCATCCATGTTTGAAATAACCCCGTTGTTGGTACCCTTTTCAAGTATGGTCACTCCGGGGAGCGGAGTTACACCATCATTCTCAGTTATCTTTCCTGAGACGGATTGCACTTGTGCGTATCCAATTATGGGAAGCAACAACAGTAGGCCTGTTATCCAACTTCGTTTTAAACTTTTCACAATTTCATTCATAATTGTATTGGATTTTGATTTAACATTTAATTGACTGATACAAATCACGTGAACAAATGTAATCTGATGTTAAAATAAGATGGCGTATTTTTGATGCACATACTATCAAATTTGTTGCAACAATACGCAATAGTCTTTTTATCAAGACTTTATACTATTAGAATTGTAAAAAAATGTTGCAAATAAACAAACTCACTGATAAAATTTAACCCAACTTTCAGCTAAAACGGGTTGCATCAAAATATTTACAACTAAACTTGTTATAGGATAGGTCATTTGTGAAGTGTTTGGCCTCTTAAAGCTTGGAAATTAGACCGATGATTTGAGGAATAAAAGGCGTTTACCCAGAGGGGCCACTTGAACTACCTGTATTTTTCTAAAATCTGAGTACTCACCCAAAATATCTGCGATGGCTTGGATGTTACCATTGCCTCGCGCCTTGTAAACAACAGGTATTTCCCGTCCGGAGTTAAAGTAGGAGCCATTTCCCAACCGGCAGTATTAATGTCCTTTCCCATATTTTCTGGATCCGTCCATTCCCCATTCTTATTGAATGAGATGTATAGGTCATGTTCGCCATAGCCTCCGGGACGATTGGAATGAAAAATCAAATAGCTTTCATTAGGGGCAATCAAGGGGTCGCTGTCATTATGGTCAGTATTGATAGGTGCAGGTAGCTTTGTTACATTTACAAACTTATTATTCTTTAGTTCGGCTCTAAAAATATCGCCATGTAAAGCGCTTGTGCCGTTTTCTTTTTCCGAGGTATAATACATGACATTATTGTCAGTCAACGAAACATGCCATTCACTGGCTTGACTATTAATCGTAGAGTCCAAAATTTCAGGGTCGCCCCAACCATTAGAAGTTTTGTTAACCCTATAAATATCGGAATGCCACATTTTGCCCGGGGAAGGTGGTTTTATGACAGTAAAGTACATGGATTGGCCATCTTTTGTAACAAATGGCTCTCCTTCATACAATCTATCTTCTAAATACAAGGTGTCCTTTTTTTCGAGACTATCGCTCGAAACCCTTACTATATAACTCTCGGACCACTCAGAATTGGTAACTGCATAATACAATTCTGAGCCATCTGGATTAAATGCACAGTAACCGACATACTCGTTATTTTTAGCTATAACGTCATGAGCAAAAACCAAGGGGATAAGCCCTGGTGGATTCTTGTCAAACTTTAAATACTGGGGCTTACACCCCATGCAGCATACTGCAATCAATAGGATTAAAATACCATTTTTCATTTTGAAAAAATTATTGGTACATTATTTCACTTTTGATAGTCTGTTGGACTCTGGTCGTAGTAATCTTTGAAGCACTTAGCGAAATAAGAAGGAGAAGTAAACCCAACACTATAGGCTATTTCAGAGACACTTAGCTCAGAGGTATTGATTAGTTCCAGAGCCTTTTGCAGTCGCATTATACGCAACAGTTCATTGGGGGAGTAATTCGTAAGGGCTTTAGTTTTTCTGTAAAGTTGCGATCGTGAGAGTCCCATGTTTCGGCCCAGATCTTCAACATTCAAATCAGATTCCGTGTAATTGTCCTCAAGCAGGTGCCTGAACTTATTAATAAATGATTTATCTGCATTCTTCTCCAACTCCGGAGAATCCGACTTTGAGAAAAATCCGGCACTGAAAATTTCCTTTAATCGCTTACGGTTCTCAAGTAAATTTTGGATGCGTGCCTCCAAAATTTTGACATTAAAAGGCTTGGAAATGTAATCATCAGCGCCACTTTCTAATCCTGTAATGCGCTGCTCATCCAAGGAACAAGCGGTCAATAGAATGATAGGGATATGACTGGTGGAGATTTCAGTCTTTAGCTTACGACTGAGCTCTACCCCATCCATCTGGGGCATCATCACATCTGAAATAATCAGATCCGGCACATGCTTCACAGCTAGCTTGTACCCCGACAATCCGTCCTCGGCCTCTAAAACCATGAATTTTGATTCTAAGATCAACCGGACGTAAGCGCAAATTTCAGGATTGTCGTCGATGATCAGAACCTTCTGGCGGTCATCAGCATCCTGTTCATTTACAAAAGGATTCCTGACTGCCTCTGCTGTAACTGCCGGAATCACTGGTCTTTCTGATAGAGCTACACCTGTCCCTTCCTCTATCTCAGCACCAGGTTGATTATAGGGCAACAATACCTTAAAGGTTGTTGAATACTCATTTCCAACGACCTCTACTGAGCCGTGGTGCAACTCGGCAAATGCTTTAACTATGGCCAGACCAATGCCTGAGCCGCCAGCTCCTGATTCAATCTGATAATAACGGTCAAATAACCGATCCATATTCTCTTTCGGAATTCCTTTTCCTGAATTGCTCACTTCAATGGACAAAAAAGGCTGGCCGTCCTTTTCAACCCGCGTCAGTTCCACTTTAATGTATCCATCCGAGGGAGTAAACTTCAAGGCATTGGACAGTAGATTAAGATAAATACTTTCAAACTTCAGAAGATCAAAGGGCATCGTGTACGACACCTCACTCATTGAGGTAAAACTGAGTCGAATCCGCTTTTTTATGGCCAATTCCAGAACCGATTCATTCCAACTTTCAATCACCTGCCGTATATCCCCGCGTTGTAAATCCAAATGCAGTTGCCCGGTTTCAAATTTTCTAAAATCAATAATCTGATCTACCAGCTTGAGCAGTATTTCTACATTTCTTTGGGCCAGCGTCAACAAACGCTTTTGATTACTCTTAAGATCTTCACTTTCAAGCAGCGTTCCTAAAGGTCCAGAAATAAGCGTCAATGGGGTTCTAAATTCATGAGAAATATTGGTGAAAAACACAAGCTTGGCATAAGTGGCCTCTTCCAGCTTCTTGGAAAGCTCCACCAACTGATCTCGCTGTTCTTCAACAATTTGCTTCTGTTTACTAATAGCACTGTTCTTTTGCTCCAGTTTGATGGCCATAAATGTTTTGGACCGGTAGGCACGATATTGTACAAGGGATAAAATGAGTAAAAGGAGCACTATAGCAATGGCACTATAGAGCAGATATTGCTGCATTGCATGTTGCGAGGTAAAAAAATCAATTCTGGTATTGAAATAATCTATTTTATCTCTTTGATCTAAAATTTCATCACTCTGGAGTTTCAATACCCGGGCATTCGAAAAGTCAACAACTGCCGTAAAAAGTGAATTGTTTTTCTCATAGGCTTCATCATTAAGAATATTTAATGCCAATTGAATGATGCGATCACCTCCGGTAGGATAAATAAAAGTCGCTGAAAGCTCCCTTCTTAGGACTTTTTCAATGCCGCCATCTTCACCAGGCAAAGCATCAATACCAACAAAAACAATAGAATCCTGAAGCCCAAGTTCTTTTGCAGCCTTAAAAGCTCCTGAAGCCATCCGATCATTGTGAGCAAAAATCAGATCAACTCGCTTGGGCCTACCCAAAAATGCCAGCGTTTTCTCATAGGCCACATCCTCCGACCAGTCGGCATCGAAACTTTCTACGACATCTACATCTGGGAATCGGCTAAGCATATTGTAAAAACCCTGATGTCGGTCAATTGCTGGAGTTGATCCCTCCAATCCTTTTATTTCAAGCACAGTTCCTGCTTGTCCCAAAACAGTTGATGCATAACTACCAACTTCCTGTCCAATTGAATAGTTATCCGCTCCAATAAAGGCAGTAAATCGATGCGAAAGAATTTTTCTATCTACCAACAATACGGGAAATCCCAATTCATAGGCTTTTTCAACCACGGGGGTTAAAGGAGCTGCTTCGTTGGGTGAGATAATTAAAAGATCTACTTTTTGGTCTATCAACTGCTGTATATGCCCAATTTGTTGTTCATTGCTGTCACTGGCAGAAAGGACAATTAATTCAAGGTTGTTATGAAGTGCTGTTTCATGCAGCATTTCCATATTCATTTTATCGCGCCATGCATCGTCACTGCATTGCGAAACCCCAATCACAATTTTTCTGGATTTGCGTTCACAGCTGTTTAAAATTACAGCAGCCAATAATCCAAACAAAATCCATTTTACCATTGAAAAACCATTCATTACAACTCCCCCTTCAAACTGTATTGGTTAAATGATTAACGCACCATGAAGATAGATTACTAAAAGGTAATAGCAAACAACTCAGAAAACAAGGAATTTCAACTATAAGAATAAACTTTCTAATAATCAGACACAAAAGAGTTTTTTCAACTCCTTTGTGCCTGATAATAATAATTTTTAAATCTTCTGCTTTTTTTAAGTAAGGCTGACGACGAAAGGAACATCAAGCCTTATCCATTATTTGACTACTTCTTTAAAAATAGGATTTGTTGTTGCCATTTATCACTTGTAATGCTTAAAATATAAACGCCAGGATCAAGGTTTTGAATATCGAGGCTGTAATTTCCTTCAAAATTGACCATTTTCCTTTTTAAGATATGTCCTCCTAAACTAATCACATCAAAATTTACATTTTCATTACGCGGCAAATCACCCTTAATATTCAAATAGGCATTAGCCGGATTGGGATAAATTACAAACGAATTGGCCTCTCTCACATTCTCAGGCTGAACTAAATTCACCGTTGCTAATGCATTAAGCTCCCATACAGAAATGTCAGTAGCAGTTGCAGACCCTCCTTCTACAAACAAATCAATTCCATCACTGTCCTCTCCAATAGGAAAAATCCTTGTCACAAATGCATCTTTTTCATTAATAAACACTTCAATAATAGAATGATCAATAAAAATCCTCAAATCAATCTTTTCAGAACGATTTAGACTGTAAGAAGCTGGTCCTGGCTGATATTTCTGTGCATTCGGGTTGAGACTTGAATTGGATCTGTCTACCACAACCCGATTCAGCGCATAGTCAAAATATATGCGCGTAAGCTCACCATTACTCCCTTTGCCCAACACAACACCTACCCGGTCAGCATCTTCAGGGTCAATAGTAAGTTGAATCTCCAGACGTCTACCATGAACATTGTCTAAAATTCCTGTTTGACCTGGAGAAAATGTCACAGAATTTTTATTTACAAGTTTCTCCTGATTACGTAGACTCGCAAGTTCTGGTAAGGGTTTTCGATGTATCTTGCCATTATTCAGCGTCCACACCTTTGGTAAAGTAAATGAATTAGCCCATCCCATCGATTTATGCTCAGAGGCATCATCAAGAAAGGCATTCCATGTATCCGGAATGATGGCAATGCCAACAAAGCGATTCTGGTTATCGAAAGAAATAGTTGGTGACAATGCCCCCAATATCAAATCAACATCTATAGGTGTTGTGTGATCAGCAATAAAATTATCATTAACGAACTCGCCTACCCAATAGAAAGTCCTGGCTCGAGTTGCGTCAGGTGTTTTACCTGCAATAAAAACATGTTTTCCGTTCATTTTAAGCATCACTGGCATTTCCCAAAAAGACCCAACATCCCCAGTGGCATTTGTCATCAGTGGCCTTAAATAGGTCCAGTTGTACATATCTGAAGAACGATACAACCAGGCAGTTCCTTTTCCATTGTAGGATCCACCTACCATCATAAACCAATAAGCACCTTCCTTCCAAACAAACGGATCTCTAAAATCATCACTACTAACAGCTGGCTTTGTAGCAATAACAGGGTTTGATAAAGATTTTGTCCAGGTAACTTTATTAGCATCCAGAGTTGCAACGCCAATACCAGCCTTACCTCCATCAACTCCAGTATAATAGATAATTGGATTATTGTTATCATCTAGCAATGCGCCACCCGACCAAATCCCTCTGCGATCCCACGCTGTCAAAACATCTGGCCTCAAAACTGGTGGCTCCTCAGTCCAATTAACCAAATCAGGACTCGTCAACACGCCCCAATGTAAAGAAGACCAATAGGGGCCATTGCCATTTTTCTGAAAAAACATATGGTATTTCCCATTGTAAAAGATCAACCCATGTGGTTCGTTCACCCATCCAGTTGCAGCGATAGGATGATACCTTGGGCGATGCAGGTCATCTTGATATCTGCTTTCAGGAATGCTCAAATCAGGTACCCCGGTTGGCAAATATGAGAACTCAGCTAACAATTCATCTTGCGATAGAATTTTGTTGTAAATTTTTACCTCATCAATAATACCATTAAAATGATTGATATTAAAACCAGCATATAACGCATCCGAACGGTGTTTCCCTATCCAAAAGCTTCTGTTGGACCAGTCAAACACTCCGGAAACATGACTAGCGCCAATTTCCTGCCCATTCTTAAAAAGTTTCATGACGCCATTTACCTCATCAATGGTAACAGCGAGATGGATCCATTCATTGTAATTAAGCACCTGAGCAGAAGTAATCTGCCCTCCATTAGCAATGTTTACAAATATTTTGCCTTGAGAAGTTACGGATACTTCTAAAGCATCGTTCGAAAAAACAGAGCCAAGCTGAAGGCCTCCGTCCTGCCCAGTTGGGAAAGTTTCAATGGCGATCCAGGCAGAGAAAGTAATATGCTTATCTGAGAAATAGGATGCATTAAACTGACCTTCCAAATAGGTAGTATAACCATCAATTCGTAAACCGTCGCCATGCACACCCGTTACGCGCTCAGCCGGCCAATTAGAGATAATTGGGTAATCTTTGCTTTCTACGGCTTCAAAAGCAGTGTTATTCTCATTTACATCAAATGAAAAATGCATGGCCAATTCACCCATTTCAACATCTTCAGGTGATGGCCAGGGATATAAATATTCAATACAATTACGGGTAAATTGTTCCAGGTTGGCTTGTTCTGTTGCACCATTTCCCTGGACCCAGCAAAATCCTGGCAGACTTACCACCAATGCTCCTCCTTGATCACTTCCTTTATTCAAAGCCCCAATAGGAGTTATATTGGCATCTGTGAGCCAAGGCATAGTGCCAATTCTTTCACCTGGAAAAGTACCTTGAACCCACCAAGCCCAGACTTCTGGTGCTGCCATTCCTTCTGAAACGGTCCGATATCCATTAAATGCGGGATTAATCCAGTCAGATGTTAATTCCATGTTATTAAATATTGGATGGTTTTCCTGACCTGGAACGGGACGTACACCCCATGTATCAATAGAAGAATTCTGCGCCAACTTTTCTTCATTTGGACCAACTGAAGTGATATTAATCGCAGTAACATATTTTGAAGCACTACCCGTTAACAGTATTCCATTACGACCATTATTTAGGAACGCTTCAACAACAGAAGCTGCAACAAAGGCATCAGAAGGCAGGTTTAATGCTTCCGCATAATGAAACCATATTCTCCGGCATTCTTGCGGAAGTCCAGTAGCAACTATCTCATTAAAACTCCTATAAACAACCTCCTCACCATAGAACTCCATGGCCCACTCATAAGCAATTTGCTCTTGCAATCCCAATTCAGAAATATCCTCAGCGTCGCCAACTAAGCAAAGCTCCTGACTGTAGGATACCGAAGTGTTATACAAGAAAGCAATTAAAACAAATGCTATAGACATTCTTATTCTTTTCATCATTTCAATTTTGATTTAAATTTCCAATTCATAACATTTAAGATTTACACATACAAAAAGCAGTCACATGTGAAATATTGTTAATGCAAATATATATTCGTAATAAAACAATGCTCCATAAGAATGTTGCACAAGCAAGCAAAATTGATGCATACAGCATGAAACACTTCAAAAACAAGTGTTTGTATTTTTACATTTATTAATTAATAAACCGAAAAATTTGTTTTGGCTAGTCTTATTTGCTTCAAAAGTCTTAGGTTGGAAACCTATTTGGCTTAAGGAAAATTGAAAATAAAGGACTGAAGGCTTGGTAAATGTGGAATTTGATTTTTGGATCATCGATCCTTTGGTAGAAATGAAAATACTTTGACTTTGTCTTACAAAAAAAGCCAGACTTAATCACTACTGATTGCAGTGACTAAGTCTGGCTTTGTATCTTTTGTCTTATGATCTAAGGAAGCGGACTGCCTACCGCTATGTCGCACCGGTGCCATGGCTGTCCATGGGGTGGGTTGTTCTTGGGCTTTTCGCCGGTGGCAGGGGCACCTGTTTGGGTTACCTGGGTGGCATTTAACAATCTGGCGTTTTCTACGGTGGGTGCCATAGATGCAGGATTGTTGGTTGACTCAGTGGTAACAGGTGGTGGCGGTGCTGGCGCGGTGGTTGGAGCAGGCACCGTTACTTCTCCGGAACCATTTAAGGGGCTGCCCACGGGAATTTCACAACGGTGACCGGGTTCTCCGTGTGGTGGATTGAGTTTAATCTCTGTCGCAGAGGGTTGGAGGGTCGATGCATCCGGCTCTAATATAAGTGACTCTTCCTGGGGCTGCTCTAAAGTAGGAGTCCCTTCTGATTGTTTATTGTCTTTCTGGGCGGAACCGCAAGAGCTTAAGGCCAAAAACAACAGACCTAAAACACCGGCACTCCATCCAAATCTGAATTTCTTACTTTGCATTTCTATCATTTTTTAATTTATTAATTTCCAATTTTTGTACTACTTCCTGCTTCTAAACATGTCTTGCCCTAAGAATGTTCTCATAAGGTATTTAGCACACACGAAAAAAGGACCTATCCCGACAAAAAATCATTAAAAAATTCTTCGATCTTTTCCTTCAATTACCGCCGTTTTTCACATGGACAGGGCATTGCTTTATATCTGGACGTTTTAGATTTTGAAGCGCAGCCAACCAGCATTACTAAAATTACAATTACCACAAAATATTTAGTCCATGCAACAACATTCGTTCTCATAAAATTTGAATTGATTTACAATAACTAAAGAAATAATTCAATTGCCTATTAGTTGTCTGTTACGGTAAAACGACATGTGGGTTGCACATAACTAGCATTAATTACCCCAGTGTGCCCCATAAGGAAGAAACCAACAAGATGCGTTTCCCCTTTTCGGAACAAAATAAGTATTGTGTCATTGTTATTTGTCCTTAAAAATACCAAGAATTTGAGTACCAGACTTGATCTCGTTGATTGAGGGCACATATTTCTGATAGTCATCCAAGGTTGGATAGGCTCCGCATTTTATGATTTATATCTAAACAGCTACTGCTACACTAAAACGACCAGCTGGCAGTGAGTCTGGCAGTTACAGAACTGTCTATCTCATCCGTACCAGATGCTTCATAAGTCTCCAATAAAAAATTAGGGGAAATAGTCAATTGCCCATTGGGCCTGAAAGCCAAACCGCCAATCAGCAATTGGCGCATGTCGCCACTTGCACTTTCATGTGAGTTAGGTTCAAAATTATCGTAGCGACCAAAGACATTTATTTTTTGGTTGACATGATAAGTTCCAAAGGCAGATACGCCAAACCCTTTGCTGTCAGTGTAGGCATCTGCCAACTGGTAGCCATTTTCAACAGTTCTGAAATACACTTCTAAACCAGCAGAAAATTTGTCTTTTGACTTATAGCCTGCATATATAGCCGAAGTAAATATATTATTGGTTAAAGAGCCACCTTCGGCAAACAGGTCGTCTATCGATTCTCGTGATTGATAATCGCCATAGATCGTCATATTAAAATTCGTCAGCGGTAGCACTTCCAAATGCATAAAATAGCGCTTGTGCTTGTCCTCTTCGGGACTCCCGGCGCTATTGTTTCCGTACATCAGCCAATATTTAAACAGACCGTTGGCATCAATTTTGCCTTTTAAAGAGAGTGCCAGATCACGCGAAGGCACTATCTTGCGCAAATCCATGATGGTTTTCTCAATATAACGGTTGCCCCAGTTGCTTTCTGATGCCTCAAAGGCAGGGGTTGGTTGGATGCCTACAATGAGATTGTGCCCTTCAGAATAACTCCAGTTGAGGTAGGCATCTTTGATAAACATGGTGAATTTGTTGGACTTGTCTCCATCCAGAGTAGAGGTGAAGTTGGCTTCATCAGATTCTAAACGCAGACGTGTTGTCAAGCTGGAATTAAACCGATAATCATAAGTTAAATAAATCCGTCTGATTTGAAGGCCGTGAACCCCCTCTTCTCCAACCAGGGCTGTATTGCTCAGGTCTCCGAAGTTGTTGTCGCGCAAGGCATTGTAATAATAATCAACAAAGAAAGCTCCACTAATCTTTCCTGCCGGTTGTTCAACAACCTGAGCACGCAGAGTGCAACCAAGAAACAAAAGCGCAATAAATAAGAAGTTACTCTTCATGGGTTCAATTTTTCCTGTGTGTTACTAATATCAACTAAAATCGCCAGAGTATCTTAAATTAATAAACAAGGGTTAACTCTGACTTAATCCTTGGGTAATATCTCATGTGTATATTTGAAATGTATACAACAACTTATAGGAAACAATGAAAACGATACTTCTAATTTTGACTATTCTCGCCTTAGCGCTCTTCAAACCATTGGGCATCTCAGCTAATGATGACCATAATTCTTCCGTTGATTCAGTAATGGTTCATCAGCAAACTTTGAAAAACGTTACCATTATCACGCCCCATTCCGAAATATACGATGACGGCACCTTTAAAAAATCCTTTGCCGGTTATAGCTTGTTAGACACTGACAATAATCTACTTATTAAGGTTGCTTCAGTTTTGGACATACCAGTAACACTTAAAATAAAGGAAGGCACTTACATCATCCGCTTAAACAACCAAAACCCGACCAGCTTTTACCTTACAGTAACTGCCGAGCATTCACATGAATTTCTAATACCGGAATAAGCTTATTTCCTATTTTCATGCTTATTACCCCCTTCAACTAACTCATCCTAACAATTCGACTGCGAAAATACAATTCTTTATAGCAACTTTTCATCCAACCAAAAAAGTTAATATAAATTTAATATTGACAGTGCGCAAGAAATTAAAGTGATCCGTATATGAGTCCTGCAATGGTGGATAAAACCACCACAATAGCTACATAAACCATAGTCTTTTGAGTGCCCATGACACCACGAATCACCAGCATGTTGGGCAGCGACAAAGAGGGTCCTGCCAGCAACAATGCCAGGGCGGGACCTTTACCCATACCGGAGGCCAACAAACCTTGAATAATGGGCACCTCAGTCAATGTGGCAAAATACATAAAAGCACCCACCACGGAAGCCAATACATTAGAAATCAATGAATTACCACCAACAGCCCAGACAACCCATTCATTGGGAATGATGCCGGGAATAGAAACATCATCGTGGGTGGAGCCCAGCAGAAATCCGGCTATTACTACCCCAATGGCCAAAAGTGGTACAATCTGTTTGGTGAAGTCCCAACTGGAAATGATCCACTCTCTGTTTTCCCCATCTTCCGAATTATCCATTAAGGCAATGGAGCTGACGGCGGCTATACCCACCACCATACTGACCAGCGGATTGGCAATCAACAAAGCGCTTAAGGCGGTAATGGCAGCACCCAAAAGCACCTGCCAGCTCTTCAACTTAAGAATGGCAATCATAGAATAAACGAGTACCAGTCCGAACGCCCCCGTAATATACCATTTGTAGGCCCAAATATAGTACCAGAGACTGGAAGTATCTCCTTCACCCGGGGCACCCCAGTTGGCAAAAATCAGAATTAATACCAGTGAGAAAAAATGAATGGAAGTCTGCCACAAAGGTCTGCTCTCTGGCACATCAGGAAAGTTGAGCTGTTCAGCAGCTTTCAACCTTTCTTCTTTTCGATAGATGAAGGCCATGGTTAAACCAATTACCACGCTGAATACCACCGCACCAATAATACGGGCAACACCCATTTCAAAACCCAATATTCGTGCAGTTAGTATAATCGCTAAAATATTGATGGCCGGTCCGGAATATAAGAAGGCTACTGCGGGGCCTAAGCCGGCACCACGCTTATGAATACTCGAAAACAAGGGCAATATGGTACAGGAACACACAGCCAGTATAGTACCTGAAACAGCTGCTACCGTATAAGCCATCCATCTTTTGGCTTTGGCACCAAAGTATTTGATGACAGCACCCTGACTCACAAACACAGAAATCACACCTGCAATAATAAAGGCAGGCAAGAGACACAGTATAAAATGTTCACGGGCATACCATTTGGACAAGTCGAGCGTGGCATCAATGGCGGTAGTGAATACCGGACTATTGATGGGCATAAAAAACACACCCAGAAACACAACGACAATCCAAAACAGTATTTTCAGTTCTTTTTTTAGTTCCATTGTAGGATTGATTAATATTTCCATTTCGAATAAAACCGAAATGATATTTCAAATTTTTTTAAAAGAAAAAGATGAAGGTATAGTATACACCAACACCAATAAACAAGATGGCCACAACACGTCTGAACCAAACCTCAAAAGTCTTGATGTGGTTATATAGTTTACCCACATTACCAACTGCGTAAGCCAGCAGCCAGGCGAAAATAATTACCGGCAGACCAGTAGCTATGGCATACACAACAGGCAGATAGAGACCGCTGACACTGCTAATTGTAATGGGAATCAGCATGGCAAAGTAAAGCACTCCACTATAGGGACAAAACGCCAGTGCAAAAACCATCCCCAGCAATAAGGTACTCCAGTAGCTACCTTTACTTTTTTCACCGATTCGCTCGGTCAGTCCTGATAATCCAGGAAACTTGATTTTGATGACATCCAGCATAAAAAGTCCAATAATAATAAGTAGTGGTCCCAATACACGTTCGCCCCAGCCCTGAAACAACATGGCAATGTTCATTTCATTAGCGCCAAAAAAGAGGATAACGGCCAATAACGTATAGCTAATAACGCGGCCCAAGGTATAAACCAACCCGCTTATAAACACTTTTCTTCTGTTCTCAATGTCACGACTGATAAACCCAATGGCCGAAATATTGGTGGCCAAAGGACAGGGGCTGATGGCAGTCATCAGCCCCAATACCATTGCCGTTACAAAGGCATAATCAGAATTCTCTAAAATACTTTGCAACAACTCCATATTAAAAAATATAGTTAAATAAAAAGAAATAAGCCGATGATAAGAATTGAAAATATTTCAATCCCGACATGACGGTCAGTTAACTAAAATTACAAAGACTATTTGCTGGCTAGTAGGGGATCAATAGCCTTCTTAATTTCCTGCTGCAATCTCTCAGGATTGCGGGCATTCATAAATCCTTGTGAAGTCAGATCAATTCTCTGGTCACCTTTGATAACCAACAAACCCTGACCCGAAGCCTTATGTTTTTGAGCTAAAACCTTACTGCCTTCCTCGTCCAAATTCACTTCCGTAAAGGTAACTGTACCGGCTTCCATCTGCTTGGGGTACAAGGCTTCTAGGGCGATTTTAGTTTCCTTTTCAACGGCATTACAGGTAAAACAGCGTCGGCTAAAATGAAAATAGAAAACTTCAACCTTGTCGGCTGCACTCACCTTTGTCTCTTCTGTTTGCTTAGTAGTCTGCGCATTACATGCAAAGCTCCCTAATAACATAAAAAGAGCCATGCCCATCATTAATACTTGCTTCATTGTGGTATAATTTAATAGTTAAGCTTATTCGTATTTTAACAATACTTGTTTGATTTCATCGGCTGAAGGAAGGCGACCTTTGATCTCAACTTTTTCATTGACTACAATGGCAGGTGTTGACATCACACCATATTTCATGATATCCATAATGTCTTCCACTTTAGTGACTGTAACGTCAAAACCATTCTGCTCCACCACCTCACGGGTTAACTTTTCAAGTGTTTTACACTTGGGACAACCAGTTCCTAAAATTTTAATTTCCATAACAGTGTCTTTAAGTTATTTCGGGAAAACCCGAACTTTGTTTACAAATTTTTTATCGGTTCCAAAAGGTTCCAAAAAGGGCTTTGGCTTCATCCCAATTGGCTTGATTAATACAGTACTTGATGTAGGGAGGATTAATTTCACCTTGAATTAAACCTGCTTTTTTTAATTCTTTTAGGTGCTCCGAGAGCGTGGATCTGGCTATGGGCAAATCGTCCACCATATCACCACTGTAACAGCAACGATCCAAATTATTGGCCAAAAAGTCCAATATATAAACACGTACCGGATTCGAGAGCGCTTTGGCTAATTTAGCCAAATACTCCTGATCATCTGTATAGTACTTTTCCTTTTTTGTCATTACCAACGCCCCTCCATTTCGTTTTTTTACGAAACAAAGATATTTATTTTCTTGGATATTCGCCCTTCTCCCTTGGTCTATAAAAATAAGTATTTGGCAATCCCTTTTGCATCCCTTCATAAAATCGCCCCCCTACCTGGAAGATATTGACCTCTTTTTACTTGCCTTTGATATCCTAACGGCTGTAATTTTAGGTCAACAAAACTGAAGTATCAATAGCTCGTTACCCACCAAAATTCAAACAATAAAAACATAACTATGAAACAACTTTTTACCATTTTGTTGGCTTCATGCCTAATTGTATCAACCACCACCTCAGCCCAGTTTTCGAAACACGAAGGCAAGAAATCACTAAAAAAAGTGCGTTCACACACTTTACCGGCAGAGCATCCCTTAAAAACAATCGAAGTCCACAAAACAGCACTACTCAAAAACGCAGCTGTTGTGCAGCATCCAAGCTCCTCAAAACATTTTAACTGGACGGGGGCCGACTGGTACTTGCATATGGAAATGCTTTATGACGCTCAGGGACGGGAGATCGAAATGTTAAGTGGTCTGTCGAAGATAACCACAGAATATGACGATGTGGAAAACATTGTGACCAAATGGTATCAGCAAAAAGACAATGAGGCAGCCCTCTGGTTAACCCACATGAAGGTAATCACAAGGCTTACCGACAACTATCTCAACGAAGTCTGGGAGCTGGTGGACGGTGAACTCACCATTACGGGGGGCAGCAAATTTATAGTTTGGGAAGACACCCAGGATAATACCACCACTGAACAATGGGAGTCATGGATCTATAACCCAATCCTTCAGGATTATGAAATAACTTCAGCATATAAGGATGAAACATTGGTCAATGATGCAGGACAGATACTGAGCTACAAGGGCTATTTTTGGGAAGATGGCGATTGGGTGTTGGAATACACGGATACCTACACCTATAACAGTGAAGAAGTACTTACCCAAATGACTTTCTGTTACTATGATGAAGGTTTCACTGAATGTGAGCGTCTCGATTTTATTTTTTCAGGGGCTGGTGCCCCTTCAACCGCATTGGTATACATGGATGAAGGTACCGGCTATGAATTGAAAGGCAGGTACATTAACCTGGTCTGGAACGACTGGGATAACGTTTCTTTCAACGCAGACGATGAAGCAGTGGTGTTATTTGCCACCATGCAGCTGATCATAGATCCGGATGGAGATATTACCAACAGTGCTAACTACATAAACTTTGAGCAGTTTGAATATAGTGTGGAGGGCAATTATACCCACCAGTATTCGATGGATGGACAATGGGTGATTGACGACTATTACTTTTCCGAGACACAGGGCAATGGAGATGTTGTAACTACCGGCTACTATTTCAATTACGAAGAAGGCTTGGACGAGGACTGCGACTACTTTATGTCGGGAGATAAGCAAATCAGTGTTGTTGGAACAAGCCACTCAAGTATGTCTGACTACGAGTGGTCAAAAATCTCAGAACCCTGCGGCTATGAATGGGTGAAAATGTTTGAAATCATAGAAGACTGGACGGCTTCCACCCATGAAACCATCACCCGTTTTATGCAAGCAGAAATGATAATGGAGAGCATCGAATTTGAGGAGTGGAACGAATATGGCCATCCCATTCTGAGTCGAAATTCGACCTCCATAGGAGAAATGATGATGACTTTCTTAGAATACAGCTACAACAACACTTATGATGGTGCGTTGCGGACCTCCACCATCATTTCTTCCAGGAACAATGAAAACGGAGACTTTCTACCCTCCGAAAAGATTGAGTATGCTTATGGAGGGAGTACTTCAGCACCCAATGAGACCATCTCGGCTGTTCGGGTTTTCCCAACCATATTTAATGCAGGCTTTAATGTTCAACTGGCACAAGCCAGTTCCCTAAAACTCATCTCAGCCCAGGGGCAAACAGTATGGCAACAGGCCTTGACAACCGGACAATTGTTTGTTCCCGGAAATCACCTGCCACAAGGGCTATATATATTAGTAATTACAACGGATATGGGAGGCACAGAGACCATCAAACTTATTAAAAAATAATACCCGTTTATCACCCAAATTCAGCGCGGGTGCTCCCAAAATTTGGGAGCACCCGCGCTTGTCGTCTGAAAGCTTTAGCACTTTTTCAAGTGTAAGTTAAATCTTGTCGGCACTCCTTTATTCCGGATAATTCAATAATAGCGCATACTGCTATTCGTTGTCCATAAACTGCTTTGGTGTTTTACCGTAGAACTTTTTAAAACTGGTTGTAAAATAAGACGGCTCATTAAAACCCAACAAATAAGATATTTCATTTATTGAATATTTCTTTTCACTGAGCAGCGTTGCTGCCTTTTTCATCCTTTTAATTTTCAATAATTCATTGGGACTATAGCCGGTCAGGGACTTAAATTTGGTATATAATACAGATTTACTTAAGCCCAACTCCCTGCAAAACTCAGAAATGGAAAAATCTTTGTTATCAATATTATCATCAATTATTTTCATGGCCCTATTAACAAACTCAGTGTTAAGTACATTGTCCGTTTCGATATTTACCTCATCAATACCCAAAAACTTCCTCTGCAACAACTTCCTGTTATTAAGCACATTATTTATCTTAACTTTGAGGTATCTAATATCAAATGGCTTTTCTATGTAATCATCAACCCCCAAATTATAGCCGGTCTCCTTTTTATGTTCATCGCTTACTACTGTCAGAAAAATTATTGGGATGTGAGAGGTCGAGAAATTCGACTTCACACGCTTACAAAGGTCAAAACCATTAAGCTTGGGCATTTGAAGATCTGAAATAAGAATGTCTGGATTAAAATCCGGAATAATATCCCATGCTTCCTCTCCATCATCGGCTACCTCTACTATGTAAGTCTCACTAAGCGATTTTTTTAGATAATCACTCAGTCCCCTATCGTCATCTGCGATTAATATCTTTAGCTTCCCCTTATCGCTTAAATCTATTTCTTTTTCAGAGAAAGGGTCATCTAAATCAGTCTCAATATCAACTTTCTCATCCAGTTTAAAGTGTTTATTTCCCTCTTTAAACTGAACAAAAAACTCAGAGCCATTATTCTCCCTGGCATTAAAACCAATGTTACCCTGGTGCAAGGCAACATATTTCCGGATAATGAACAAACCCATTCCAACCCCGACTTCCTGGCTATTAATGGCATTTCGGGCACGATAAAACTGTTGAAACAGTTTCTTCTTATCAGCATTTGTAATACCAATACCATCATCCGACACAGAAATTCGCC
>DHVH01000037.1 GCA_002412555.1 Marinilabiliaceae bacterium UBA5213
ACCAATCATTTCAGGTAATAAAGGAGATGATTCAGATTTCTCAAAAGAAATTAAAAAACGATGGCCTACTTTTTATCCTGTGGGGGTGGGTGATGTTTTACAGTGGTCTTTCCGGATACATCGTGCGGGAGGTACTCCTGTCGCATCGTTTCGAAAATTTCCTGGGCCTATTCGGGAAGGTATTTGGTCTGCTCGTAGTGGCATACACCGTTTATTACATCTGGAGACAGCGCAAAAAGGTTCAGACCTACATCGGCATCTCGCTCCGATATGTATGGATATCGATGGTCGGCTGTTTTGTCCTGATCAATCTGATTCTATACAATGTGCTGCATCAGGTTAATTTTGAATTGCAACATCCCTTGTTCATGGTCATGATGGCGTTCTCCGTCGTGGTCACAGGGGGGATATTGCGATACAAACCGGTAATCATAGGCGGCATCCTCTTTGGGATCATCGCTCTGATATCTTCTTATTTTAGATTGTCCTATCAATTGCTTTTTGAGTCTTGTGCCTGGTTCATTGCTTTTGTCATTCCCGGCCATTATCTGTATGTCACACGTAAAAGATAAAAGTATGTTCGAGGAGTTGGACCCATTGTTGCATTCACAGATAAGGCTTGCCATCATGTCATTATTGATCGGGGTAAAATTTGCCGAATTTAGTTATCTGCTGGAAAATATCAACACGACAAAAGGAAACCTGAGTTTTCAATTGGCAAAGCTGAAAGAAGCAGAATATATTGAAATAAAAAAAACATTCAAAGGCAATTATCCTTTAACCATTTGTGAAGTGACACAAAAAGGGATCGATGCATATGAAGTGTATGTCGATGCGATAAACGCGTATTTCAAAGAGTTTAAGACTCTAAAAAAATCTTGAAGCCAGCGATGAAAACGATCGGATTTCCTACATAAGGATTACTGAGGGCTCGCTGATAACCGAGGTTTAGAATATAAAAAATCGACTCTGAGGGAACAAATCAACCATTCTGATCCATCGAAAAAAGAAGAATTACATCGATCAATAAACAGTTTCTAAAGTTCCCATCAAAGTATTAATAATAACAGTGACATTGTTTGGCTACGTTCTACTTACTTGTTTGAATCGGAGCGGCTGCCACCTTTGTTTCCCGACTTGTTGTCGCTACCCGTTTTCTTGTTCTCTTCGGTCTTCTTGGTGACAGAACCAGATTTTTGGTCCTTCGTCTTGTCGTTTTTCTTTGTGTCCATTTTCTTGATAATTTAATACCCGAAACATTTCGAATATTTCCTATTAACTTTGCAATAGATTTTTTGTTTATACCTTTTTATCTGATTTACAGTTATTTAATCAAATAACCGATAATATCTACATATTTTAATGCAAGAACGGAAGTCCGATTTTTAAAATTTTACTTGTCATAAGGTACCATGGAAATATTACCATCTCCTTCCACGAAGGCATTTTCAACTTCACTGAAGTGCTCTATTCCATTCTCGTGTAAATGAGACATCAACTCTTCCTTGGTCAGAAGCTCTCTTCTCATGTTGTTACCAACCATTTTGGAGATCCTCCCATGATCAATGGTAGTACACGCGTCGCCATACTACTGCCTCTGGCATTCAATGCAGGGAGGATGATTTGAATCCAAAAGGTAACTCTACGGGGCTTTTCAATGACAGGGACCAGTTGTCTGTGTCGACGGACAAATGAAATCTTTACATACAAAACCATCGACGTTACCGGCAACGGCGGAGGGAAATATTTCGACACACTCAAGGGATTCGCGGCTTTACCTCAACATGCAATTCCCAATACAGAAACACAAAAACAAGTGCACTCTTACGGCGTAGAATACTTTGTCTCTGACAATCAAGGAACCGTGATTTTAAAAGGTAACGATATCCAGGCATTTGTTATAACCAAAAAGAACTAACAACAAACTGGTACACCTGGAGTTTCAGGAGCAGAATCATATTTGGAATTTATATTTTCACCGTACCCAAGATAAATGACATAAAATTCATTTGACCAACGGCAAAGAAAGTTATACCCCTATTTTGAAATTTCAAATTTTACATTTTTTCCCGAAGTTAAATTTAAAACCAGTGTAGAAGAATCACTTTTATTCTCTACGATTTTCACATTTTTAATTTTCGAATAAGATGAGACGGTAAATTCTTGAATGGGATCAAATTTTCCATGAGGCTCCAGAATAGTCACATAGGTTCTCTCAGACTTACTATGGTCCCGCAGCATATACATCTGATCGTTTCTTAAATTAAAATTTGGATCATTGGCACCTATTCGGGCCAAAAATAATTCAGTTTCCGGTGTCACGTTTGTTGTCAATGAATAAAACCGGTTTCCATTGAGGAATGTCAATGACGAGACCGGGAGATCGGTTTTTCCTTCTGCTTCTAACCATAAGTGTTGGTATCCGTTTGCATCTCCAAACACTTGCTGAGATTCGAGATGACGTTTATAATTAAAACTGGTGCCTATCAGTTGGCCCTTAAAGTAAAAGGGTAAATCTATAGTATGTTCCGACTTACTACTCACAGTAAGCACATCAATCAATATTGGATATTCAAAATTTATATCTTCAACCAAAGCAACCTTACGATTAATCCTTATACCGCGATAGGCGGTTGAGTCTTCGGCAGCTGCAGCTACCATATTATCTTTTTGAGTAAAAAAGAGATGCTTGGGTGAATAGTTTTCAGAGATGTTCATATCACCATCATAATGTGACTTTTTATCAATCACAATCGTGTTGTGTGCAATGGTTTGCTTTGCGAAAGAGTTATTCTCTGGCAGATAATGCCCTCCATTTTTTTGCTCAATATTCAGAAAACGAACAGCTCCATAGTCTTGCAGAATATTATTACCCTGGTCATAAAAAGAAATAGAAAGCTTATCGAAATGACCATGAGAGAGACCATGCGATGTGTATTTAAAAACGGCCGTAGTTCCATCCTTATTTTCAGCACGCAAAATAGCAACTGCACCTTCATCACCCTTGGCACCATCCCTGAGTAAAACTGATTTGCTTCTGAAAGGCTTCTCTTCTTTGTTATTAATTGCCTGGGCAACTTTTATCCCATCTCCGGTTAAAATAACCCTATTCTGCTCCTTTGCAATGCTCAGAAATGATTTATAGCTCTCGGGGTTCTTTGCATAAGCAATATCGAGAGCATATACCAGTTCTTCACTATGCCAGGTCTTTTCTAATGCATCGTTTAAGTAAAAAAAGAGACCACCAGAATCGGCCAATTGAAACTGAGATTCAACAGCTTTGAGGAGTACACTATCTTTGTATCCAAAGATATCCAGTTCGGGTTGATTATTGTCAATAATACGGGCAAATGTAATAAACGGATGCAATGCATATCGCTGGTAATACGGACCTTCGGTAAAATATCCGTCTGGTGAAAACAATTGATTTATTTGAGCCAAATAACCACCTTCTCCATCTTTATAAAAGCCGTATAGAGATTTGTCAATTAAATCTTTATCCCCCATTGCATATCCTGTCATGCCGACAGCTACAACAGCCCAGGTGCCATGATTATGAATCCGGTTAAATGTGGAAAGATTGTCTTTCGACAAAAATTCAGCCATTGGATAAAACAATCGATTTTCAATATCTTCCCTTTCCCTGGTAGTAAGAAAATCATAAATACAATCATAGGCTTGGGCAGTGTGGACCAGCCATACACTTTCATTTAATCCTTGCCAAAAGATTTTACCCCTGTAATTGGATTTTGTTACAGGATGGAGCGGTAAACCGGGATACATCTCAGTATATTTTTTTAGCATTTCACGTACGAAAATGGCATATTTCTCTTCTCCCGATATTTGATACAATGCTCCGGCTTGCATCATTTCCTTGTAGTTTTGTTTATGACGTTCGTGTGTGTAACCTCCTCCTGCATCTTTTGGTACCGGCACATCCATGGGCAAGTTTATAATACCATCAATTTCGTTTTTCACTATCTTGTATGAGCTGAAAAACAATGGTACATCATTTAGATTTTGTCTTATCTCCTGCACATCGGAATGGGTGAGTAATAATCTGGGATGTTTCTGCAATTTTGTATTTGCAGTCAATGCCAAGGGTACAATAAATAAAATAAGTAATATTTTTGATTTCATACGATGATACTATTTGTATAAACGATTCATTCTTAACTTCCCTGAGTTATCATAGGTAATATTTTCAATCCGGATATCATCCCATGCAAATTCATCAAACAATAATGATGCACCTCCTCTTCCACTGTTGCTGAAAACCAAATTGTTTATCCGTGCTTTTTGCACACCTATTAGTCTCAGTGCAGAACCTCTTTCCTGATTGCTACTGTCTGTAAATGTAGAGTTGGTAATGTATATTGAAGGGCCTGAAGTACTTTCATCATTGCCACCACGATAAATATTCACAGATGGACCCAATATTTTCCCGAAGTGACAATTATCAATAACCACATTTTCTGCACTATATTTTCCGGTATCATCCTTTTCTGCGCCTAAGCTTATTCCTTCTCCCGAGATACTTTGAAACTGACAGTTTTTAAATATCAATGAGTCAGCGAAAGTGTTTTTTTGGGCTTTAAAACCTGCATACGTGGATTCTTCGAAATAAATAAAGTCACAATTTTCTATTGTAGCATTATATTTTCCACTCATCACCTTCGCAGGTGCTATCCCTGCAAAAGCCCTGCTTTTTCCTTCGGCGGGCCGTCCATTGAAAATGAAACCTGATAACTGAAGATTACCACCGTCAGCAATTTGAATCATTGGGTTACCTGATTCAGACCCGGTATATCGAATTATTGGTCTTTCATCACCAGTTAACTCAGTACTTATAATAAGATGTTTTTCTATTACAATAGGTTCTTCAAGCAAAATATCGGAGGATGATTTAAGTATAATTGTATCCTTGTTGTCAGCTTTTTCGACTACTTCGAGAAATGTATCTGTATCACTTACAACATGTTTTTTCGCTGGTATAGCAACCTCGACCTTCACCTGATTATCGAACCACAGAGCTCCGCAATCTTGTCTCTCAACGGGTAGTAACAAATCGGGATCATTTGATTTTTGATATTCAAAACCCTCTTTTTTTATTGCGCTGTTTTTAATGTCAAAAAAATTACCTGAAAAGCTAATTCCTGAAACATCATCGTTTTCAATAAATAGCTTCTTTGCTTTTCTATTGATGATTATGTTTTCAGAAAAAAGAGTTTCTGCAGGTGGCAAGGTACGCTCATTATCTTTCCCAACACCAAATTCAATGTTATCACAATCAATAAATATATTTTCTGTAATTTGCGTGTTTTTTACCTGGTGATACCTGTTAATCAACGAATTGGGCACTGCATTCATCACAGCCAAAGCAGCATAAAAACGTTTACCGGTTAAACCCTTCAGATAATTTTTCCTTACAATATGATCTTCTCCCACGATTCTGATTCCTCCTGTATTGGGCTTTCCATTACCCAGAAAAACATTCTTTTCCACAACATTTCGATTACCATGTCTCAAAACCAATTCTCCCGATGATTCAAAAAACACGTTGCGGGCAATATAATTATCACTCGATTTAATGGATACGTGCTCTACCTCACCGTCACAATGTTCAAACCAATTGTCTACAATTTGTGTTTGTGATGAGGTGAGTGAATATGTTGAGTTGCCCACCCGCATTGTTTCTGCTCCATTGGAACCATAATTTGGACGTTTACCAAAAAAATTATGATCGATAGAGTGTTTATTTTCCCGGTTTCGCGCTTCATCCAGTTCCACAATAAGCGTTGTTCCGGCATTTTGTTTACCAAAAAGAGTATTGTGGTCAAATCTGTTATTCTTTCCATAAAAAACCACCCATGAGTTACCGGAAGATCTGTCTTTTGGATTGTAGCTTTCAATCACAAATCCTGTGATCCGGCAATTGTTGGCTACTTCCTTGTCTACCTTGTACTCAATTACAGGACCCGTGGGTGAGTATCCATTTACAAAATATAAGTTATGTATTTCAAGAAAATTGCCTGCAATTTTTAAATTTGACTCACCCTCTAATCGTACCTGACCTGCGGTTTCAGCAATTACAACAATAGGTTTTTCAGCTGTCCCCTTCGCAAAAGCGCTGAATGCAACATCCTTGTACACACCATTTTTTATTACAAGGGTATCTCCCGGCAGCGTATTTTCCAATGCTGCACTTAATTCATCAAAACTACTATAGGTTTTACTTTTGTTGCAAGCGCCAAAAAAAACTGACAAGCAAACAAAACAGAATAATATTCTTTTGTTTTTCATTTGAATTCAAATAAGTATGTTTATTGATTATCTCTTTGTCTCAAGGCAAAATACAACATAATCCGGCGAAAGCAACCCAGTATGTTTTTTAAAAGTCACCAAGCTTCGTGAGACCAGGCAGATATGTATTACCTAAAATTACTATATAAGGAAAGATTAAAATTGACTTGTGGCAAATTTCATTACATTTTCCAAATGCTTATTCATTAATTCAGCAGCTTCATCAGGATCCTGTTTCCTGATTGCTTCCAGTAAAGCTCTGTGTTCTTTCACTGTATTGTTAAGTTCTCTTGTAGAAGAACACATTCTGTATTCTGTATAGGATGATATGATATCAGGTATTATAATTTCTAATAATGATTTTAATACTTTGTTGTTGGTACCTCTCACCATTGCCGTGTGAAATGCAAGGTCAGCCTCATAAGGATCATGATTTCGATTGACCTCATTTTCAAAATTCACTACAGCTTCTTCGATCTCGGTCAAGTTGCTCTCACTTCTTCTCAGAGCGCATAATCTGGCTGAATTGACCTCGATGATCAGTCGGGTTTCTACCAATGAGAAGAAATCTCTGCTTCCTACTTTTAATATATTTGAAATAAGACCTTCAATAGTGTCTATCCCCGAGTCGGCCACAAACGTTCCATTTTGAGGATACGTTTTCAATACGCCATAAAACTCTAACTTTCTGATTGATTCGCGCACATATGTTCTGCTTACTCCAAAAGTTTCAGAAAGTTGACGTTCTGATGGTAATTTATCACCATGTTTCAGTTTACCAGATGATATCTGATTTTTGATTTGTTCAATTATTAAATCACTCGGAGATGTAATATTTATTTTCTCAAACTGATTCACGGGAATTTCCATAGCCATAACGTATTCAATATTTACAAATATAAGAAATAAAATAATAAGAAAAAAATTAAATAGCTTAAGATAAATGATCATTCGCTTTACCTGAACCTTTGTCATCATGCATGTTTCTATACCGGAAATGAAGTCAGTCTGCCACATTTATTTTGTAATATAACAACCTGTTTATATCTGGTAAGGTATTTAAATACCCTTCCTCTATATTTCTCTGGTTGTCATAGCCAATTGATTTCGAAAGGTCAATATATTCTTTCTTCCCGGTTCTCAACCCTGCATCGTAAAGCAACAGGGCAGCCCTGTCCGTATTAAAATCATTAATCTGCATATGAGGCCATACATCAGGATTCTTATAGTATGGAATCATATAAACCAGTGCCAACAGCATGCCTTTGTCATTTTCGGTCTTGTATTCCCATAAATTGAATCCATTTTTACTACACATTTTATCAGAAAAAGACAAAGCCTCCAATGCGAAGGTCGAATAATGAATACCCAGTGTTCTCTCAAGTTCTTTAGGGAAAGAACCGTCAGAATCTATTTGAAAGGCAATACGAGGTAAAAACCGTTCATTCACAATCTGTTTGAAGTAATCATAGTCTTCTTCAAACATGACCAAGATCTGATTAATTACATCATACCATAATCCGTGATTATTTTGCGCTTTTGATTCTGTCAGACCATTGGTGCTATTCTCAATCCAATATCTAAAAGCCTGAACCCATTCTTGTAGTTCTTTTTTATCTTCATTTGTCCATGAATCGGAATTTTCAATTATCTTGGCTGCATTTAAAGCCTTAAGAAATCTCCTCGAATCGATTATTCCGGTACCCCGGATCTGTTTCATACCCGGAACATGCTGAGCGTAGATCATATTTGGATTCATCCCGGTAACAGGGTCTAAAAACCAAACTCTCAACATTTCGGCGGCTTTTGCTGCATACCTTTCCTCTCCCGTAAAATAATAGATCAGCGCAAGAAGTTCAGCATTTTCGCCCAAGAGAGAACTATTTACTCTTTCCGGATATTCATATACTTCGGGGTTTCTATTTCCATCATCACGAATATAAGGTATTCCGTCCGCTTTTGAAGAATCCGGCCACCAGTATGGAGACAATGTGATGTAATCTCTGGGATCCTTGCTAGGAGCTATATGTTTTTTATTTTCGGAAACGACACTTAACGGTTTCATATTCATAGAAACTGTATCTACATATTGTTTAATAGCCTGGTAGATGGGGATGATATTTGTATCGTTCTTCTTTATCGCATCTTTGGCCTCTTCGAGCAACACATCATGATAAGCAATCGAGACAATCGGTTTTTGATTTTTTGTAGTTGCCTGGCAGCCGTACAATAGTCCAATGGACAGGATAATGTTTAACAGTAGATATTTTTTCATTATTCTATTATTTGGTTTATTTGAAAATAAGCTTATCATACGAATGTTACAATATATCAGGGACGTATCCTAATAGATATATCCCTGATATAAAATTACTAATTCATATTTTTTGTCATTGTGAAAATTATTTTGCCCAGATAATATCAAATATCAATTCGGGGATACGACCATTCACAGCATCTTTCGGCATTTCCTTGAGCTTTATTATACCATTCTTACCTGTTGTGAAATTTCGAACCCATCCAATATTATACTCATCCAAGGAGAAATGTCCGGAGGACGCGTTAAATCCAGCATTAGAAGAGGATTTGTAAACTCTTGGAGCACTTGTTGTAGGAAGTTCTATTCCATTAAACAATTCACTGTTCAATTCAATGATTGTTCCGGCTTCATATGCTTCTATCACTCTCAATTCGTCGGGATTGGCCTTGTTTAAAGCTCTAAATCTTGTCTCAATTCCTCCCGCACCGTAGAAATCACTCCATGAACCATCCTGTGGGTCAATGGTAACGTTATTACATTTAAAATTTTTCACTGTATTCGTGGCATTATGTGGTCCATACAGCTGCACATACCCCGATTGATCATAAAGGAAAAAGTCAATGCCTGCTCTATTTTCAAATGCGGAACAACTATTAAATACAGCACCTGTTTCTGCATCAAAGAAAGCATCTTCCGTTCCGCCATAACCTGAACGGGCACTCAGAAGTACATCGGTGTGTTTATAGTATCTCGGCTCATTGGGATCTGTAATTAAATTGAAGTTTTTGGTAATAATTATTTCTTCTTCACCGTAATACACACCTTTCAAAGTTGCTGATGTCATACTCCCTCCAAAATAGTTTGGATACATATCAAAAATAATACTCGTGTCGGTCTTTGATAAGATCATCACCTTGGCATCTCCAATAAAAATTGAGTCAATTAAGGATAATTTATCACCTTTAATTTCAACTGCAGAATATTTGGTGAGGGATGCCGGAAACTCAAAAACACGCGGTAATTCACTTATTATAGAAAAAGTATTGCCACTTGGCCCAATTTTAGAGTTTTGGGTACCATCAAAATAAACAAAACTTAAATTTATCGGACCCTGAGCATTTGAATAAGGTACTTTGAAAACAATTTCATTATTCATTTTACTAATGATCAAAGCTTCATCGGTACCAAGCATTACTGCATCTATTGTATTCAAATTGTTTCCGTAAATCACAATGTCAGCACCTATTTTTCCTTCCGTCGGATATGCATCAATAGATGGAGTAGCATATGAGATGGTAAAGTGGTCGCTACTTTGCGCTTCACCTGCTGAATTGGCAACACGAATCACACCGTTGCGTGAACTTGTAAGAACTTTCGCTACCAATTTGGTACTGCTAATTCTATACTTTATGCTGGCATCACCTCCGCCAATTTGAACTTGATCAATCCGATCCAGGTTTTCTCCAATAATTGTAATTTCTGTACCCACATTTCCAGACATGGGTGAAAATTCAGTAATTACAGGAGGTTCTACTTTAAATTCATCTATCAAAGCACTTTCATTACAAGCAACAAATATAGTCGTTGTAAAAAGTAATAGATACATATAAATAAAATTAAATCTGAATTCCATAGTTTTATATTTTAAAGATATTAATAACCCGGATTTTGCGTAATATGTTGATTGACGTCAATCTCCTTTTGAGGAATTGGCAAAATAATACTGCTTTCGGTCATAGGCTGTACTCCATCGGGCAATTGTGAATAATATGCCTCCTCTATGAAATGAGTATTTAGTACGACCAACACTCTATTGGTACGTATCAAATCAAACCATCTATGATTCTCGTAAGCAAGTTCGACTCTTCTTTCCTTTTCTAACGCCATACGCATAGAATGGGTATTGGGGAAATCCTCAATTTTTAATGCAGGGATGTTTGCCCTTTCACGAACTTCATTCAAATAAGGCAATGCCATAGAAGGTCCTTCCAATTCATTTAATACTTCAGCATACAATAAAATTATATCTGAAAAGCGCAAAACAGGCCAATCCTTGTCTCCATCATATCTGGAGAGTACCGGGGAAAGATATTTTTTTACATACATTCTATCTATTGTCTGACCTCTTTCATTGACATAATTTTCAGCCAGGGTTACATCTTTCCTGGCATCACCTTCTTCATAACTAACAACAAGATTCATTGAAGGATAATTGTATCCATGGCCATCTGCATTGATCACACTTGAGCCACTCAATTGCGGGGCAAAATAGTTTCCAAAGGGAGATCCAAGTCCAATACCTCCGGATTGATAGCGAATCGCAAAAATAATTTCATTGTTGACTTCGTTTGAAATATCAAAAACATCTGAATAATCTGGCAATAATGCGTGACCACTATGCTGGTATATATCTTCTAATAAACCAAGTGTCTCACTATCTATCTTACCCAATGTCATGTATACCTTTGCAAGCAGAGATTTGGCTGCCCAAGAAGTAGCTCGTCCTTTCTGATCTGCGGCATATACCGATGGTAATTTATCAATCGCTGATTTCAAATCTGCAATGATAAATTCATACACATCTTCTATTGGACTCCTGTCATAATTCCTTGCTTCCTGTGCGCTGATCCTTTCAGATACAATAAATACGGGCCCAAACAACCTGACAAGATTAAAATAATGATATGCTCTGATAAAGCGTGCCTCACCCTCAAACTGATTTCGAAGACCCTCTTCTTTAATCACATTCAGATATTCTTCATTTAAAACAGTATTACACCGTGCAATGTTGTGGTATACGGCCTCCCAATATTCAAACACCCGTTGATTTGTAGCGGACACCGATGCCTGATCAAAATCAAATAACAATGTGTTGTCGGTAGATGTAGTGGTCAGGTTATACAAACGGCTATTATCCGAACGCAATTCTGTCAACATCCATTCATTTTGCATTGGTCTCTGTAAACCATTATAACATGCAATGACAGCAGCGCTCATTTCATCTGTTGTTTTATAAAAGCTGCCTTCTCCTATTTCTGAAATGGGTTGAAGATTCAAATCACAACTATGAAGAATTAAAATAAGAGAACTTATTAATATTATTTTTATATTTTTCATAACAATCTGATTATATAAATTAACAATTAAAAACTGATTTCCAAACCTGCTGAAAATGTTCTCTGGACAGGGAAACTACCCCTTTGATAGCCATCGACCAACGGAGATGAATAATTCCCCGATGTGTATCTTGCCTCCGGGTTTATACCTCTGTAATCACCGTACCAATAGTAAAGGAGATTCTGAGCCGTCAGATAAACTCTTAAATTACTCAACCCTATCATTTTCAAGTTTTTCTTTGGGAATTGGTATCCCAACATCAAATTCCCAAGAGCAATATAGGAAGCATCTTCAAGTACATAATCCGTTAATTCCCACTGCATTCCATCACCGCCACTCAAATGAGGAGTTTTGCCATCGCCGGGATATTCTTCTGAAATATATCGGTTTTCTGTAAAAGCTCTGTTTATTTTTTTGCTTTCCTGATAATATGCATCTCCATTTAAAATCGTCACATCATGTACTCCGTGAAATGAAAAAGTCAGATCAATGTTTTTAAAATTGATATTATTTGTCATTCCCCAGGTAAACATGGGAAATGGATCACCGAGTGCTACTCTGTCATTGGCATCAATAATCTTGTTGCCATCCTGATCGATTACTTTTAATGTACCGGGTCTTACTGTTTTACCCACAAGAACTTGCAAATTGCTTTCATCAATTTCATTCTGTGAAATCCATACACCATCTGTCTTATACCCGAAGTACTGGATTGAGGGAGCGCCTACTTTTGCAAGATATATTTCACTTCTCTCTCCGTAACTCAAAAGTCTTTCTTCTCCGTCACCAAGCTGCAATAATCTATTGCTGTTTGTTGCAAAATTAAAAGACGTAGACCATTCGAAATCTTTTTTTCTGATGTTATAGCTTGTCAGTTCCACTTCAATCCCTCTGTTTCGCACCTTGCCTATGTTGTTCCAGAATTGCTGATATCCGGTTATTGCCAAAGTAGGTTGTCTGAACAAGAGACTTTTTGTAACAGAGTAATAGTAATCCACCGATAAATTCAGTCTCGTATTGAATGCATTGAGATCGAATCCTAAATTTGTTTCACTTGTCTGTTCCCATGAAATTGCCCTATTACCTAAAACGATGTCAGTGTTAGCCAACCCGGGATATAAGGTTGATTTATCGCCCAAAATGTAATTTGCACTCTGCAGTTTATCATATGCAGCATAGTTTGGGATGCTATTATTACCAGTAACACCCCAACTGGCACGTAACCTTAACTGGTTTAATTTATCAATTTTTTTCAGGAAAGGTTCTTCTGATGCACGCCAACCAGCCGATAAGGATGGAAACCATCCCCATTGATTTTCTGGGCCAAATTTACTGCTTCCATCAGTTCTGATACTACCGGAAAAAAGGTATTTATCCTGATAATTATAAGTTAACCTGCTTAAACCCGACAGAAGCAATTCTTCCTCTTTATCAGTGTAAGTCCTTCTTCCATCATCTTCAATTGCTATTTCTGAAGCGGCATTGATCGTCTCGATATAATCGGTCGGGAAATTTGTGCCTTGTATACCGGCATTGCTGACACGTACCTTGTTTGCAGTATAGCCTGCCAGTAAATCGAAATGATGATCACCAGCCGAATGACTGTAATTCAAAGTATTTTCACTCAATAAATCTATAAACAGTGTGTTTGTATATCTGGCATAATTTGGATCTCCTTCCCGTTTGGTATTTTTTTTATGATAGATGTCCTCATCTTCATATCTTACATAAAAACCATTTGAAGTTCTGAAAAATAAATTGTCAAGAATATGATAATCCAGATACATAGAACCATTTAATCTATAATCATATCTATTGCGTGACTCATTATCTATAATACTCCTGGGATTATTATTACCTGTTCCCCAAGGACTTGCCACAAAAACATTTCCGTCGGCATCTATATATTCTTTGTTGTTGAAATGTCTTCCGTGAGCATAGGAACCAATCGGTTCTCCGGTAATCGCAGATGTTGCCGCAGTGTGACGTACAGGAAGCCATGAATAGGTTCTGTAAAAATCGGTGAAGTTTGCACTGGGAGCCTCTCTTTTGGAATATGTAGGAGAAAGATTCACTCCAACCTTTACTTTTTCTGAAAGATCTGCGTCTAGTTTTACACGCATATTTAATTTGGTGTAATCACTGTTAATCATTATGCCCTGATCAGACAGATAGCTTCCCGAAATATAATATCTTGCTGATTTTGAGCCTCCTGATAAACTAAACTGCAAATTGTTAATATATGCATTCTCCCTCAAACCTTCTTTCTGCCAATCTGTGTAGTTGTCAATAGATTTCCAGGCAAGTTCACTTGTACTGGGCCCTACTCCACCTTTTGCTTTTTCATCAATTAATTTGTCAACATATTCATTCGCATCCATCAAATCATGCAGTCTGTAGGATGTTTTCACACCGGAATAAGCCTTTACAGAATATTTTGGTTTGGTTATGCTTCCTGCTTTGGTTGTAACAATTATTACCCCGTTGGCGCCTCTGGAACCATATATTGCCGTAGATGCAGCATCTTTTAATATTTCTATTGACTGAACATCATTCATATCCACAGCGGATAAACCATCTGACATAGGATATCCGTCGACTACAATCAAAGGCTCATTGCTGGCACTAATTGATCCAAGCCCTCTCACACGTATTTCTGGAGCGAAACCAGCTTCTGAGGTTGTATTTCTGACTTCCAACCCGGCTATTTTTCCTTGTAGCGCCTGATCCAACCTTGATACAGGTAAATCTCCCAAATGCTCGTCTGAAAATTGTGAAATTGAACCGGTTAAGTGCGACTTCTTTTGAACTCCATATCCAATAACAACGAGTTCCCCTAAGTCCTGGACATTCTCTTCCATTATAACATTTATTACAGCTCTACCCTCCACAGGGATATCTGTAGACATAAAACCAATGTAAGAAAACCTCAACGTTGACTGTCTGTTGGGAACTGTGATTGTATATGCACCCTCAATATCTGTAATTGTTCCAACTGTTGATCCCGTTACAGAGACATTGACACCAATTAAAGGTGTATTTGCATTATCAGTTACAATTCCTTTCACTACTAACCCCTGCGACAAGGCCGGAAGAATGTTTAAACTTAAAAAAACTGTTAGCAGTAAAATTAGTTTTTCGGTTACTTTTACTTTCATCGTGAATTAGAATTTTAGTGTTTTAATAAATCTCTCAAACATATATATTTTAAATTGAGTAATTTACTCCATAAAGAAACGAGATTTTTGGAGTAGCTGGTTCACTGATATTTACATCCAAATCAAATCCATTTAAATTGCTTAATATATTGGTATTAATTGTATTGCTTTTGAAGTGGATTCCTTTAATTCCTTCTTCTCCATCCGCAAAATTAAATTTCAATTGTCTTTTGTTATTAAAAAAGGTGTTGAATCGAAAGTCTACATTTTCCGGAATAACTGTTTGGAGTGAAAAACGAGCAGGATCACTGTGTCTAAGATTAAAACTTATATTTGTGCATTCAACAAAGGTATTGTTCTCTATAACTACATCTTTTACAACATGATACTCACTGGGCTTTGGGTTCTCCAAAGCATTCATAATTGAAAAAGCAGATCGAAGTTCATTTGCAACAAGGCCGGAAAAGAAGTTGTTTTTAATTGTATGACCTGAGTTGATCACCCTTATGCCAGAACATCCTGGCTTATTATTGCCTATAAATACATTCTGTTCTACTATGTTCCGATTGCCATGACGAAGGACCAAAGCTCCGGCACTTTCAACAAAATAGTTGTTAAACAGCGTATTGTCACAAGACTTAACGGAAATTATTTCCGTTTCACCATCACAATTCTCAAAAACATTGTTTCTCACAATTGTTTCCGATGAAAGATGAGATGTAGAAGAGTCGCCAATTCTAATAATCTCACCTCCATTACTTGCATGCTTTAGTATTGGACGATTACCAAAATAATTATTCTCGATTAGGTGATTGTTGCTACTACCTTCTTCAAGTATCACAGCCATCAATACTCCTTCATTCTCTTTCCCTTTAAATGTGCAATGATCTATTTTATTATCCTTTCCATATAAGAGGACCCATCTCTCATCCTCTTTGTCATCTGCATGATTATATCCATCAATCACAGAGTTCGTAATTTTACAATTATTTGCCAACTTATTATTTACGGATCTGAACTCCCATACCGTTTTACCATACCCATTACGAAATATCAGTCCATGCACTTCCAAGAACTGACCGGCGATTCGTAGATTTGAATTGCCTTCAATAAATACTTTCCCGGGAGTTTCAGCTTTTACTACTATTGGTTTCTTACTTTCTCCATCCGCATCAAATACGATTTTGGCATCTGTGTAGATATTATTTTTCAAAATAATAGTATCACCTGGTATTGCTGATTTAATCTTCTCGTTTAAATCAGCAATAGAGGACGCCATCTCATTTTTTTTGGATTTCCCGATGACTTCATTCTTTTTTTCTACCACATCATCTGTTGAAGAACAAGCTATGACTATAAGTAACATGAGTATCAATGGGCGGAAAGTACTTAGATTTTTCATTTTACTTAAGGATTAGCTAACAGTCCGGTATAATTTCAATTTCAAATTAAAAATATACCGAACTAATTAGATACAAGATATTTAAAAAAATTATTAACTGAAGAACATGCCTCCGTTTATGTCAATACATGTTCCGGTAATGTAATCAGAATCATCACATGCCAGAAAAGCGACTAAATCTGCAATGTCCCCTGCGTCACCTTCTCTTCTGAGAGGATATACTCCTTTAATCATTCTTTCCCTGTTCTCAGGGGTATTAAATCTATCATGGAAAGAAGTAGCAATGGTTCCCGGTGCGATTGAATTCACTCTTATACCATCGGGGCCCAGCTCCTTTGCCATAGAACGTGTAAAAGTGGTCACTGCACCTTTTGAAGTTGCATATAATGAAGCACCCGGACCTCCTCCATCTCTTGCAGCCAAAGAAGAGAAATTTATAATTGAACTCCCCCTTACAAGATAGGGAACAACTTCTTTTGTAAGTAGCCAACAACTCTTAAAGTTGGTATCCATCAAAAGATTATACCATTCTTCATCTTGCTCGGTTATTTTCTTTCTCCCAAAAATTCCTCCTACTACATTTACCAGCACATGCACCTCATTTCCAAAAGCTTCTACACCTTTTTTCACGAGATTTTTTACACCTTCGGCCTTAGTCATATCACCTTGTACAATAATGCCTTTTCCTCCTGCCTTTTGTACCAAATCCAATGTAGCTGTAGCATCACTCTCACTATCAAAATAATTAATAATTACATTTGCTCCTTCTGTTGCTAATTTAACAGAAACTGCGCGTCCCAAATCTCTTGCCCCACCCGACACAATAGCCGTCTTACCTTTTAATCTCATAATTTTCAATCTTTTAATTTGTTAATTAGTATTTGGTTTTATTTGTTCTATTTTTCCAACTGTTGCAAATATGGAAATAAGCGACAAGGGTACAAGTACAACGAGAAGTCCGAATAACAATGGCCAACTTGTTATTTCACCTGCAAATAAAATTGCGATAATGGTACCCAACACGGCAGCAGCTCCGCCCAATCCGGCATCCGAGCCCACAGATTTTCCTAAGTGAAGGTCACTCGGTAGAGTTTGAATATTCGTCATAGTAAATTGATATCCCCCCAAAACGAATGCCATTAGAATGATAGCAAGAGTGGCATCAACAGTTAACACGGAACCTATTATTGCCGGAATCATGATTAATCCACCCGTTAAAAGAGCAATCTTTCGCGACTTATTCACGCTGTTCCCTTTTTTAATAAGGTAACCTGAGAACCAACCTCCAAGCAAGCTCCCAATCATGGCTCCCAAATAAGGGACCCAAGCGGAGAAAGCCAGTTCTTTTATATTTAATTGAAATTGTGATATTAAATACATGGGCAAATAAGTCACATACATCCACCAAATCGGGTCCAGAAAGAACCTTCCAAGTATTACCGAATAGTTCTTTTTATTGCTTAGTAATTCTTTCCAACTTTTTCCCTTATCAACAACTGCTGTAACTGCTTCTGGCTGTCCGGAAAGTATATAGTCCTTTTCATTTTCAGTTATCCATGGATGCTCCTTTGGACCTTTCTTATTAATGAAAAGCCACGGAATAAGCCATAACAAACCCAAACCGCCAATTATTACAAATGTATATCTCCAACCGACTGACAAATAAAGCATTAATATAATAATTGGTGCAAGAATAGACCCAAATGAGGCAGCAGCATTAAATAATCCTTGTGCAAAAGCCCTTTCTTTTTGAGGAAACCATTCCGCATTGCTTTTGGTTGTACCGGGCCATGGTCCCGCTTCTCCCAGGCCCAACATCATTCTAAAAAAAGTTAATGATACTTTTCCTCTTGCCAATGATGTCAACGCATCGGCGCTACTCCATATCAATACGGATGTAGTAAATCCTTTTCTCGTACCAATTTTATCATACATTTTACCGGAAAAAAGCTGACTTATTCCATAAGCGATCATGAAAAAGATGGTTATTGTCCCGAGAATATTTTTTGCCGCATTAGATGCCTCTTCTTCACTCAATTCTTCCGAAATGAATCCCAAGTCATAAGCGATACCTTCTCTGTTTGTAACAATTTGATTATCTTCCTTGAAGTGAATCTTGCCAGCACTCCTTTCAACAATCTTCCCTCTGGAGTTTTTTAATAAATAACTATCCGTAGTCGGTGAATATAGGGCTTGATAAGAATCGGAATCATCCAATTTATTCACTAAATTATATTCCACGTTGGCAATCCACATGTAATTCAACGTACCCCTATCTAAGTAATTAATTATGGTAATTAACATGATAAGTCCTATAATCCACCATCTTAAACCTTTAATTTTCATGGAGTGAGATTATTATTTTTTAAGAAAATCTTCCCTCATCGGGCTGAACACGTCGATTAGAATACCGGCCTCCAAGCATTTTGCACCATGCAGTACGTTTGGTGCTATATAAACACCATCACCCTCCTCGACTATTTGTTTAACGCCGTCTACCACAAATTCGAAGACACCACTTACCACATATGTGCTTTGTGAATGATAATGTGCATGTTCATAGCCAATCGCTCCTTCAGTAAACTTGACTTTAACGAGCATAATCTGCCCGTCATACCCCATTATCTGTCTTTTCATGCCTTCTCCTGCTGATTCCCACAAGATTTCATCTGCCAATAAAAAATTCCCACTGCTAGTTTTCATAAGTAAAGTTTTACAATTCGACAATTTTCACGTGTATTCGGTCAAATCAATAGAAAAATTGGTTGACCAATTATTGGTTATCCAAAATAAGCCAATCTATTTTATATAAAAAAATAAAAATCCAAATTTTATATATATTTAACTTACTGTTCAGTAAATTGTCACTTAAAATTGCAATGGTCGGTTTCCTTTTTCTGGGTGCCTGAACAACAAAATAGATAATAATAAAACCTTCACTTGATGCCGACCGGCATACTGACTGTCCGATACCTCGGTAGCATCGGCCGACAGGAAAGCAATATAGGCTTCCACGACATCGTCCTGCCATTGCGCCGGCAACGGCAAACAAGCGGCCATTTTGTCTCTCTTGCCGGCATGTAAATCGTATATCGCACTGTTTATTGCAGGGTTATAAGCAGGCATCATGTTTGTTTTCAAAAATGACATGGTTACTGAAAACTTGCTACGCTGCGTGGCCTGCTTAATGTAGGGTTTGTCCTCCCGGTCCTTCGTTTGTTTTGTTGCTGAGTTATTCCATCATTCATCCGGAACTACTTCTATTCTGCTTCAGATATATTCGAACGATATCCGAACAATATCCGAAGAAAGTCCGAAGAATATCCGAACGATAACCGAAGAAAAACCGAAGAAAAACCGAAGAAAAACAAAGCGAGTATAGATATTATACCCGCTTTGTTTTCTATAAATAAGAATCTTTTATTCCGTGGGTTGTTGCAGGATTCGCATAAATTCCTCGCCGGTAATGGTTTCCTTGGTGAGCAGAAATTCGGTCAGCCTGTGCATTGCCGGTTCATTTTCCCGAATGATGTTGCGTGCCTTGTCGTGTTGTGCTGCAATGATTTGCCGCACCTCCTCATCGATTTTGGCAGCAGTTTCGGCTGAACAGGCCAGGGAGGTATCAGAACCCAGATAGGGATTGTTGACCGTCTCCAGGGCCATCATCCCGTATGTGTCGCTCATACCGAAACGGGTAATCATGGCGCGGGCCAGTTTGGTTGCCTGTTCAATGTCGTTCGATGCGCCGGTCGTCACCCTCGTCAGAATCACCTCCTCGGCAGCACGGCCACCGGTGAGTGTCGTGATCCGATTCAGGATATCTTCTTTGCTCAGCAGATTTTGTTCTTCACTGTCCACCTGCATCGTATATCCCAGTGCGCCCGATGTACGGGGAATGATGGTTATCTTGTGTACCGGTGCCGAGTGGGTTTGTTTCGCGGCAACCAGGGCATGTCCTATTTCATGATAGGCGATGGCTCTCTTTTCTTCGTCCGAGATCACCTTACCCTTGCGTTGTGCACCAGCAATGACGGTTTCAATGCTCTCTTCCAGATCGGCAGTGGTGACACTGTTGCGTCCCATTTTCACCGCACGCAGGGCGGATTCATTCACAATATTGGCAATTTCAGCACCCGATGAACCGGCTGTGGCACGGGCAATGAGATTCACATCGACCTCTTCGTGGTGCACTTTTTTCAGGTGTACCTCCAGGATGGCTTTGCGGCCCGCGAGATCGGGCAACTCCATGCGCACCTGCCGGTCGAACCGTCCCGGACGGAGCAATGCCTTATCCAGAGACTCGGGGCGGTTTGTGGCACCCAGGATGACCACACCCTTCCTGCCATCGAAGCCATCCATCTCGGTAAGCAGCTGATTGAGCGTTTGCTCCCGTTCATCGTTGCTCACCATGCCATCGCGCTTTTTCCCAATGGCATCAATCTCATCGATAAAAACAATACAGGGTGCTTTTTCACTTGCCTGCTTGAACAAGTCGCGCACCTTGGCGGCACCCATACCGACGAACATCTGCACAAACTCGGAACCCGAGATGGCAAAGAAGGGAACCTTTGCTTCACCGGCCACAGCGCGTGCTATGAGGGTCTTCCCTGTTCCGGGAGGGCCTACAAGCAATGCCCCTTTGGGCAAGGTGGCACCGATGGATGCATATTTGTCGGGGTTGTGCAGAAAATCCACAATCTCCATCAGCGACTCTTTGGCTTCATCCTGTCCAGCCACGTCGGCAAAGGTGGTTTTGATCTCGTCTTCTGCATATATTTTCTCCTTTTTCTCCCCAAACGACATGAAATTACCTCCCATGCCGCCTCTTTTGGCGAGATTCTTCATCATGTAGGTAGCACCGAAATAGAGCAACAGACCGGGAAGGATCCAGTACATCAAAATATTCATCAACGGCGAATTTTCTTTGGGTATCACCCTTGAGAAGGTGATTTTATCCCCTTCACCCTGTCCCCGTGCGTAAACCAGCCGGTTTACCAGTTCGGGATCATCCATTTGTCCGGTCTGGTAGATCTGAACTTCTTTTTTCCCTGTGCGGCTGTTCACCGTCTCCGTTTCGGAAGAAAAATAAACATATCCCTTGTTAATGCTCACCTCCTTCACCAGTCCTTCGTCCACCATGTTGAGAAAAGTGCCGTAATCTGTTTCTATGATCGACTTCCGTCCCAGTCCGGGAAAAATGAACCAGTTAAATAGCAGCAACAGAAAAAGTGTTCCAAAAAAAGACCACCAATAATTTTTGTTGTTTTGTCCAAAAAAGATGCCATTGTTTTCCGTGTTGTCCGTCTGCGTTTTCTTCTGCTCTTCCATATTGTGTAATTTTAAATTGAATGCTGTCCCAAGCTTTGCAAAGATTCCAGCGCTTCATACAGGAATCATGCAAATTATGTGGCTAATTTACAGCATATAGAGCAATAAGTGTGCCAAAGTGGGTTGATTTTTGAACCATAAATATTTGAAGACGTTAAATAGATGCAAGATTATTTGGAACAAACCGGTACGACAAGCTGGGTGCACAATTGAAAATGAGGGAACGGTCTGGGATTATTGCTCGGAGATCATTGGATAATATTGATGACGCACTGCTGATTCAGGTACAACAATTTTACACATCACAATGACTGATACACAGAAAACCGAAGACAACAAGCTGCTTTATTATTTTAAAAAGTGGACGGTGATAACCCCCGAAGACGAGTCGGTTATCCTTTCGGCTTTTGAACCGTGCTTCATCGGGAAAAAGAAAGAGCTGCTGGTGTCGGGTAAGACCTGCAAATACCTCTATTTTATTACCACGGGCTGTTTACGCTCTTTTTATATCGATTCAAAAGGGACTGAACACATCTACCAGATCAGGATGGACAACAGCTGGATCAGTGATCTGGAGAGTTTCTTCACACAAAAACCGTCCAAATACAATATTGAAGCACTTGAGGATACGCAGATGCTGCGTATTTCCTACAAACGGCTGGATCAGTTGTATGAGGAAGTGCCAAAGCTTGAAAGATATTTCCGCATCCTTTTTCAGAAGGCATACATCAACGCACTGAAACGGCTCAATGCAAACATGTGGGAAACGGCCATGGATCGTTACAACGACATGTTGAAAGAGAATCCCATGATGTTTCAGCGGGTCCCTTTGGTTTATATTGCCTCCTACCTGGGCATTACACCGGAAAGTTTGAGCAGAATCAGAAAAAGAATTTAATTCATATCGTTTATTTCTTAACATAGATCAAGTGTCGGAGGCCTGGCACCATGCTACCTTTGTGTTGTAATAATTAAAAAACAATACAAAATTAAACAGGTTGAAACGGACAGTCGGATCTGAGAAGTTTCACCCACAAAAACTAAAAAACGTATGAAGACAATTAATTTATTGGCAATCCTTTTATTGGCAGGAACATTATCGGCATGGGCACAAAAAAGTGAAATCGATCTGAGTAAATCACAGGTTCTATGGACCGGAAAAAAGATTGGCGGGGCACACAATGGAAAAATTCAGATACAGAGCGGGACTTTTGAATTAAAGAACGGTGAGATCGTAAGCGGAAATGTGGTGATCGACATGAACAGTATCACCAATGACGACCTGAAAGATGCAGGCTACAACAAACAGCTGGTGGATCACTTGAAATCGGACGATTTCTTTGGCGCAAGCAATTACCCCACTTCCACATTTAAAATAACCAAGGCAGGTAAGTTTAGCGCAGACAAGGCGGTCGTTACCGGCTTGCTGACGATTAAGGGGAAGACGGAGAAAGTATCGTTTGTGGTAAACAGGAAAGGAAATGTTTACGCAACTCAACTGAAGGTAGACCGCTCAAAATTTGGTGTACGCTATGGCTCCAAATCATTTTTCATCAACCTGGGTGACAAAGTGATTGATGACATCTTCACGCTGGACATCAAACTGGTACTGAAATAAAACAATCGACACAGGATGGCTGTTTAATATTGAAGTGGCAACCGGTACGAAAAAAACAAACAATAAAAATCAAACAAATGAAAATAGCAGTCACAGGAGCAACCGGACAATTGGGAGCCATGGTTGTGGAAGAATTAAAAAAGAGAGTTCCCGATGAAAACATTGTAGCGCTTGTCCGCACACCGGAGAAAGCATCGGCCCTGGGAGTAGCGGTACGTGCCTTTGATTACAACCAACCCGAAGTGATGACAGCAGCACTTACCGGAGTAGACCGGCTGGTGCTCATCTCAAGCAACGAAATTGGTCAACGTGCCAGTCAGCATTTCAATGTGATAGAGGCAGCCGGCAAGGCGGGTGTAAAATGGATCGTATACACCAGCCTGTTGCATGCCGACTCCTCCACATTGGGTCTTGCAGGGGAACATATGACAACGGAGGAAGCGTTAAAAGCTTCCGGCATGAATTACACCATCCTGCGCAACGGTTGGTATACCGAAAACTATACGGGCTCCATTGGCGGCGCACTGGCCGGAGGGGCCTATATTGGCAGTGCCGGCAACGGGAAGATATCATCCGCATCCCGTGCCGATTATGCCGAAGCGGCCGCAGTGGCCGTAACCGACGAGTCACACAAGGGAAAAGTGTACGAACTGGCCGGAGATGATCATTACACGCTGGCCGATCTGGCAAAAGAGATTTCAAATCAGACAGGGAAAAATATTCCCTACAAAAACCTGACGGAGTCTGAATATACCAGAATACTGGAGAGCTTTGAGATTCCCGCGGGACTGGCCGCTGCCATCGCAAGCTGGGATATTTCTGCATCGAAGGACGATCTGTTTGATGATTCCCGTCAGCTCTCCGCATTGATTGGCAGGCCCACCACTCCCCTGTCGGAATCGGTGAAGGCTGCCTTGTAGGTTCACCCTCATTTCATCACCATCGTCAACAGCACCTTGCCCTCTTTGTTTATTTCATCGAGCGACCTGGTCAGCCCGCTGAGGAGGATCATGCTTGAATGAGCTGATTGCGGGTTTCAAAATCACCTTCTTTGAAACACAACTGCAACGCTTCTTCCACAACCATGTTGAGTTTGTTTATTTCCGCATGGGGTAATCCTTTACGACCACAGCCATACCACCGGTATAATAAGGTTTGGTGAAAAGAACCGATTGGGCACGCTCCTTCGTGATGGTCATGCAGGCTCCGATGATATCTGTTTTTTGCGATAACAGGGATGCAATCAGGGAACCGAACTCCATGTTCTGGATTTTCAATTCCATTCCCAGGCTTTGTGCCAGCAGAGAAACAAACTCAATATCGAAACCCACAATTTGCTGGTTGTCGTCGACAAAAGAAAAAGGCTCCGTCACAGCATTGGTGCCAAAATGGAGTACTCCGTTGGGAGCCTCCCACTCCATCGCAGGCATTTTTGCGGGTTTTCCTTCAAGCGGAAACCATCGGCTCTTCATTTCGTCATAGCGACCATCTTTTTTCATCGCATCCAACAAAGAATCGGCTGCCCATTTCAGGTGTATATCGCTCTTGCGAACGGCCATGCCATAGTCATCCTCAGTGATCATCTCGGGCAGGATTCTCAACCCCTGATTTTGTGCCGTGATATTTCTCAGGATTGGCTCGTCGTATGCCGCGGCCACTTCAATTCCTTGCTGTACTGCAATGCAGGCCTCCAGGGGTGAGTTGTAATAGGCACATTCAGCACCAGGGAATTTACTCCAGACAAGCTGATCTGAAATGGTTCCGGTGACGACGGCAAACTGAGATTTCTCCAATTCCGAAAGATGGGTGACCTGCTGTTCCTTCTCATGAGAACAGGCATAAAAAAACAAAATGAAGAAAAAGAGTGCAGAGAAAAGAAGTTCCTTTTTCATTTTATCGGTTTAAATTTAAAAGTGTTATAAGGTAACGTTGAAAACTTCTGATGGTACAAATTTAAACAAAATTTTGAATTTTCATTGCATGCAATTTTTTGAACAAAAAACCTGTTCCCGCGGTTTTACATGGAACAGGTAATGCTGCCTGAAACACTAAACCGAAAATCGTATGAAACGAGACGGTCAGTTAGATAGTATCTGGCAATCGGAAGTAAAACATTACGGAGAAAAACCGTTCGTCCCCGGTGAAACGTTCAACGTGGTGGTGGTTGGTGCCGGAATTACAGGTATAACAAGCGCGTTGCTGCTTCAGAAAAAAGGAGTGAATTGCATCCTTGTGGAAGCCTCCAACATGGGTTTCGGTACATCGGGAGGTACGACTGCCCATTTGAATAACTTTTTCGATATTCCTTATTATCAGGTGATCCGTGATTTCGGACTCGACGCCGCAAAGCTGCTTGCTCAGGGCGCCAACGAAGCACATCACATCATCAAGGATCAAATCAACCTGTATCAGATTTATTGTGATTATTCAATCCGAAACGGATATCTCTTTTCATTGGATGATGATCAGGACCAGGAACTTCAACAGGTCATGGCGGGAAATAAGAAAGTGGGTATCGACACACTTGAAACCGGGGTAAATCCTTTTGGAATACCTGCTGTTCGGGTGGTGGAGATACCCAACCAGGCACAATTTCATCCGTTGAAATATCTTAGAATCCTGTTAAAGGAATTCATAAATTCCGGGGGCACGTATATTGAAAACTGTCGTGTCACCTCGGTAGAAGAGAAGGACAACAGACTGGTTTCCAATACGACAAACGGCAACCTCATCAGCGATCATCTTATTTATGCTACCCACATTCCGCCTGGGAGAAATATCATGCACTTCAGAAATGCTCCCTATCGCAGTTATGTCATGGCATGCAAGCTTAAAAACAGCAACTACCCGGAGGCATTGGGTTATGATCTGTCCAAGCCATATCACTATTACCGTTTTCATACCCTCGACGGGGAACAATTAATCATCGCAGGCGGCGAAGATCATAAGACTGGAGATGTAGATCACACCTCGGAAAGTTTTGAAAGACTCGGAAATTATCTGCGTAAGCATTTCGATATAGATGAAGTCAGTTATAAATGGTCCTCG
>DHVH01000024.1 GCA_002412555.1 Marinilabiliaceae bacterium UBA5213
ATCAATACCGATTTAAACATACTAGCGGATATGGGTATTTTTTTGACATTAATTTATACAATCCTAATGGGGTTTATATGTTTTTCAATTTGGTTTTCTCCTCAACTCTACCGGATGTTAAGACGATGGGCGAATAAATTGGGTGTAATTTGGTATGGTTTTTATAATGGAAAAGGTGTTGATAGAGACAGTTTATCAGGAATGGGCAAAAGCCTGGATAAATTTATTTTTACCATTTTATTTTTTATTGGTTTATTCCTATTTATAACGTTTATTATTGGTTGATAAGGGATTAAGGATATGAAACACTTCATATATAGGTAAAAAATTAATCCTGACATGATTCCAAGCCAAAATCGGCAATAAACGATTGTCAGCAGGTGCCGGGTGGGTCTGGTTAAGGGCGAAAGACGATGGTTTCCAGCAGAACAGACCCACCCTTGTCGTGCAGAAATTTTCCAAGATCCAGGGGTGGTTGGTGATCAAGCCCATGAAACAATATTTGCAATGGATTCTGCTGGAAAAACGGGCCAAGATTTTGTGGTAGGTGTTGAAGGGGCAAGGCCAGAGTATTTATTTGCATTGGAAATTGTAAGCCCAAAAGGTGTTGGTAAATATGTATTAATACTTTATCTCCAGATTCAGGGACTGCATTTCTTTGGATAACCCGATTCACACTGAACTTTATATACCTTACTAATAAATTGGAGGAAAATGACGAAATTAGTTCCAAAAAAGATGATAGTAGGACTAGGATTTGTCTTGATAGTATTAATATGTTGCTTCACCATCATGATGCATGAGCAGGCTGTAAAAACTGAGCGCGATCAATGTTTTGTTAATTTTGCAAACCACTATGATGTTGAACCTACCTTTGATGCTATTGGTACTGCATTATTGGCGCAGATAGAGTCGGAATTGTACCCAGGTATTAACAAAGAAGATGTTCATTCGATATTTAGCCAAATTGCACCTCTTAGGCCAGTCATTATGGGTGTAACTCCAGATGGAAGCATAGTAGAGTATATATTTCTGGAAGTTTGTAAATATCCGGATAACGGGATCAGTTATTTGGTTACCTACACGAGTGAAGAAAAATTTAAAAAGATTAAACTCTATTTTGATGACTAACATTTGATGCCGGCGGAGTGGTTGAAATTTGGTTAAGAGGAAATTAAGGCTTTTCCTCAACCCCAACCATGAATTTGCCGTCATGGGTTGGGGAGGGTTGCTTTCATTCCAATTCCCCGGCGGGACAATTCATGCTGGCAGCGGCACTGGTACCGGGCAAACCCGGTTTGTGAACACTGGGGTGTTTTTTGGAGTGAAAATATTATTATTGGCTATACTTAACCCATGAGTGTGGGAGAGGATTACGTCATCAACGTTTTCACTGGAGTTATAAATGATAAAAAAAATAATATCTTCGGATTTCGCTTTATTTGTTCCATACTTAATTTTACTATTTTTCATTTGGTTAACTGGTAGTGATCGAAAGTTGTCAATTTGGTTTCTTGTTGGTGTAGGTATAGGCATTGTGATCATTCTTGTACGAATCTTTGAGGTAGGACCGAAGATAATAAAACAAAATTATTCCATAAGCACTATTTCTTTATTCTTGTTTTTAATTTTTTTGTCAAATTTTATCCCGAATTCTTTTGGATTGTCGTCTGGTTTTATTTTGCTTATAACGCTTGATAATATTGTTGTTGAAATTAGAACTCATTTAATTATTAAAAAAGATCATCTTGACAACCGGGGATGAGAACAATCGGGACTTCGTCCCTCATGAAGTTATATTAGGGACTTCGTCCCTCGCGATGTCATGCTCAGTATCTATCTGTAACTGATTTAGTAATACGGAGTGGAAGAAATATGTGGAAGAATACAGGAAAAATAGTAGTTTTTTTGTTGTTAATCGTGATGGTTATTGGTTGTGGGCACAAAGAGCAGAACCAATTATCTCAGGATAGCAGCTTAACCCAAACTAAAACGGATTCATTGACTTCTGAGCCGATTATGGGTCGTACAGCGACAAATCCATCTAATTTTATTTCAACATTAGCTCCAAGAGTTTCAAATACAGCACTTCCAGAGGATTTGTTGTTGGGTATGCGGCATTCAGATTTATTACTTTCAGTCAATAGAGCTAATCGGTATGGTTGTATTGTCCAGGGAAGCGAAGAAATTTGGCTTGCCTCCTATCCTTATACCGCTCCCCTGCCTCTTTTGGCAAGTTCTGAGGTCGATTATCGATTTCCGAAATGGTCGCCGGATGGAAAATGGATTGCATATGTCGAATCAAATACTCAAATAATTCCTGAAGATGAATACTTTATGCAATTCCCTCCGTCAATCACGGGAACGGATTCTGTGTGGATTATCCATCCGGACGGCTCCGAAAAGCACCGCATCAGTGATATGGTACCGAGTGCCGTGTTTTCTGGTATTACGGGTGTAGATATGGTTTGTGACATTATCACGGAAATTGAACCCTCAATTGAATGGTCACCAGATGGAAAATATATTATGTTTGTTCAGGCATGGATTGAAGAGAATATGCAATGGAACTATACATACTATTTGTCTGAGGTAAATTCAGGCAAAACCAAAATTCTTTTTACTCAAAATAAAAAGGCCTCAATTTTATGGATTCCAAAAAGTACTCAGGTATTAATCCAGGGAGATTCAGAAATATTCACTCTGCTTGATGTTCGGGGTATTGATCAAGTTGAGATTGAGAAAATTGCATTCAAATTGCCTAATGAGGTTAGCAATTATATTTCTTATGAATTTATTCCATCCAGTGATGAAAATTCTTTCTATGGAATTTTTAAACTTAAAGATGGAAATGATTGGACGAATATTTATGATCGCGCCTTGGTATTGAATTTTGATCTTAATGCAAGACAATGGAATAGTATTGCTGACATCCCTATAGAGTTGTGGAACAGGCCAAATGTTTTTGATAATCAAATTCTTATTTGTGATAGTACATCTGGAGAGATCAGAATACTGGAACGAAAAAGCTGGGAATTATCAGGCCTTATTCGATTTTCCTCAACTTTTTCTATCTCACCTAATCAATGTGATTTACAGGATCTTAAGGAAATTCATGATGAATCGGGAAAAGTTTGGGCAATATTGGATGGGATTCAGGATAAGACGCAAAAGGGATTATGGGCAGTTCACTTACAACCAACTAAAAAGGCCATGCCTCAACTTATTTTCGATATAAATTCTTTTCCTGAAAATATAAATTCGATTTCTTATTTTGCTTTTCAACCATAATAAAAATTTTATTTCTCGCAATTACAATCTGGCATTGGTTAAGTCTATTCTATACATGTAGGGAACTGCGAGCCTAACCCAGTGCTTGACCATCAGCCATCCCAAAATGCAAGCGTCTTCCAAAACCAGATTTATCTGCGAAGCCCCGAGCCTCTGTTTGCAAGGGTTGCAGGTTGCAGCCTGAAGTTTTTCTCTGGGTCCTGATTAATTCTGCTATACTTAACCCATGAGTGCGGGACATCATAATGCCTTCGTCGATTTCAACTTTTATCAAACCGACTCCTTTGGACCCGTGACCGCCATGAGCCAGGAGGGTGCGTACTTCACGTCCCCTAATCGCGGCCTAAAAGGCCGCTCAGGGGCGCTTCGCGTGATCTCCGACCAGGTGTCTTCGACCGCGCTGGTGGTGGATGCGAGCGGCAACAAGGTCTCCGAGACGCGGTACTACCCGTTTGGCGAGGTGAGGTACATGAGCGGGAATTCCCCAACGGATAAGACTTATACTGGCCAGAGAAGCAAGGACTTTGGGTTGATGGATTACAATCCGAGATATTACTCTTTGCTGGGCAGGTTCGCGTCCGCGGATACAATTGTGCCGGAGCCATACAATTCTCTAGATTGGGATCGCAACGCATACGTCAGATCGAACCCCTTAAAGTACTCAGACCCTGATGGCCACTTCTTCTGGCTTGTCCTTATCGGCGTATTGTTATATGTTGCTACTGTACCAGGAGAACTGGGCCATATGAAGTATATCCGTTAACTGCAGCGATTGGGGATGCTGGCCTGCGTATGGCAGATCCTGTGGACTGGGTCTATACAGAGTTAGATACCGCCAGTCACAAAGGGTATGAGGTATGGCACCGAGTTTATGACCAAAAGGTTGTGAAATGGCTGTCGGATAATCCAAGAGTTACCCAAGAACAATTCCTAAGTTACATGAGGGACCTATATAAAATACAAGAACTGGATAAACGTTTTCCACAAGCATGGAAACAAACTACAGATGGCTATCGAGGAGTGGGAATGAACAAGTTTTACGTAATTGAGCCAGCAGATGGGAAGATGTTCGGCACGAAATGGGCATACGCTGAACCTTTAGAGCCTTCAAATATCGGTAAGAGCCAGAAATGTCCGGTTTGTGGTGGAGCTGTGAGCTTGAGAAGATGGTTGCCTCCTCATCGAATCAAGTTATCCAGTGCCAAGCCCAGCAAATGGGGCGATTTTGTATGGGGGGCAGGATTTCCTCTGCTGGTCTCAAGCAAATTCAAGGAAATTTACGACCAAGAAAGGTTAACGGGGATCGAAGAGTTTTCCTTCCCGGTCGAAATTGTTCGTATAGGAACCCTGAAATCTGGCCAGTTCCCTTTACCTCCACCAACTTACCATTTGATTCATGTCCTTTGGGGAGGGGCCAACCAAGACGATATTGCCTCGGATTTAACCCATGAACACCCTGAAGTTATTACCTGTGCATTCTGCCGTGTGGGCGTAACCTGGAGAAAACAGGAAAGAGTTATTATCGAAGAGAGTTCCTGGAATGGGAGCGACATTTTTAAACCCAGAAATGCTCCCGTGCATTTCATGGTCTCAGAGCGTTTCAAGCGACTGGTGGAGAATAATCATATGTCCAATATATGGTTAATACCAGCAGAGCAATTTGCTTACGATGAACGTCGACTGGCGCTTTGGTAGGTAAAGGATTGAGGCCGAAACGTAACCCATTGGAAGACGATTTGAGTTCATAAAGATAAAGGCTGAGTTCAACAACTTCCACACCAAATGCTGTGGCGAAAAGACGAAGAACAGAGAGCGATGAACATTGTCCACCTAGCAATCATTCTGGGTTAAAGGATGCAATGAAAGCGGCAGGAAATAATGCGCCTGCCGATATGATTAAACCTCAGCTCCATTACAATCTTCCTTGGACTTTTCGAGATTGGTTTTCGGCTGAAGGTCGTGGGCTGAATGTAAATGATCCACAGTTTGGACGTTGGGTTAAAGGATCACCTGTTGGTAGACATCAGAACTGGACTGCTGAGTATAATCGCAGATGGTGAGACTTTATTCGGGCGAATCCAAATGCCGCAAGACAGGAAGTATTAGACTATTTGGATGAATTATTAGCAAGCGGAGAGTTCCAATGAAAAATAGTGACTCATTCTTTATTTTTTCGGATAATACAATTTATTCTAAGAAGTTTACATGGGCAACGAGCATAATTCCTCGTTCAGAAATGGTCGATCGGCGATGTAGTGATTGTGACGCCGCTGAAAATTATCCCTCTGGTGATTTTGATGTTGTTCTTGAAAAAGGTTCTGAATTCCCCGATGTGTTAGGTTGTGGAGCATTCCCATTTCTCATTCTTTCCGAAAGGGTTATTTCGACTCTTGTAGCTGAAAGGATATCTGCTTTCCATACTTTCAATATTGGGATTTCAGAAATAAGATCGAAATCAAAAACACTGATGGAAAAGAGTCCTCCTAAATATTACCGAGTTGAAATTGATGGGAGTTGTCAAATAGATTTGAAAGTTAGCGGCTTAGAGGTGGTTCGGTATTGCCCAAAGTGTCACCATTTGGTAACAAAACCAAGAGTACCTATTGGTTTACAAATCATTCCAGGAAGCTGGGATAAATCAGACATATTTAGAGATTTTCAACTTTACCCAAGGATAAATTTTTGTAATGAAGTTCTTCCTAGAATCGTAAACCGTTATAAATTTACGAATTTCCGTTTCGAATGATTCTTTGCTGGGCAGTTTCTTGTCCGCGGATACGATTGTGCCGAAGCCAATAAATGCAATCACATTTGATCGTTATGCCTATACCCGAAATAACTCTATTAAATATATCGATCCGTTAGGGCATGATGTCGGTTGTCCTGCTTCTAATTCTGTATGTGCTGACATAAGTGGATACCTATAGCTAGTAATGCTGTATTAAAATTATATAACCAGGATTCTGAAGATGGAGAATATCATTGAACTACCCATTTGGATGGGAGTGGAATTAACTTTCTTACTCTAGGCGATGCCGCCATACGCCAAATGAATATTTTCCATGAATTTGGACACTTATTTGACAATGTGTCTGGTTTAAAGGATGTGTTTACCAATGCTGTCGCTAACGAAGATGCTCTCAGTTGTGTTTCGAATAGTATAATTAATCCAGAGGCTCTAATATCTCTTACTATTAATAATGATCCTAACTACCTTTATATACAAGCGAGACAAACATATAGTGATCAGGGAACATCTGAACAATGGGCGGATGCCTTTGCTAATTACGTTGTAGAGAATATCGATTTGAGTGATCCTTTAGGACCAGGAATAGCAATGTATAACTTCGTAAGTGGTGCACTTGCTCAATATATCGGTGTCCCATAACGCTCACTAATTGATTTAAAAGAGGCCAATGATGAAATATTTATTCTGGTTATATACATTCCTGATCATGGCATTTGCTTTAGCTGGATGTGGAATTGCTGATTCAGAAGCGCCTCTACCACAAGTGGAGAAGACTTCTACGCCAATCGTCGCCTCACCTACCATTACATTTATCCACGTACCCATTCCAACACAATCTATAACACCGACGCCGTTCGTTGCAATGGAACCTGAGAATGCGAAAAAAGAAATAAAAAAGC
>DHVH01000284.1 GCA_002412555.1 Marinilabiliaceae bacterium UBA5213
CCAAAAAGAAACGGTTTTCAGAGGGACCACCACCCCTGACAATCAAATCATTACGAAATGAAGTGGTACTCCCCACCCCCGGAAAGCTTTGCAGCACTTTGGCAAAGTCTCTGGCCGTACCTGCACTCCGTTCAATAATATCTACCCCTATGCGTTGCAGAGAAACGGGACTTTCTATTTTCTGGGCAAAGGGACTGGCTACAATTCGCACCTCATCCAACTCTTTAGTGGTGGGTTTAAGCGCCACCTCAACATAATTGCTGCGCACGGCAGAGATCATGATCTCCTCAGTCACCAAAGCCTCAAAACCCAGGGACGAGACCTGCAAACGCACAAAGCCCGGCTCTAGATTATCAAAGGTGAACCGGCCATCCATATCACTGGTGGTGCCATTGTTGGTCTGGAAGACCACAATATTAGTAAAAGGAAGCACTTCGTTGGTATAGGCATCTTTGATGATACCCGATAGCTTGGCATTTTGCGCCAACATAGAAAAACCTGAAAAACAGACCAGTAATATTCCCGCAATTATAATTCTCATATTTCTTTTTCATTAAAGTTAAAACCCAGATTTCCCCCACAAAACCTACCTTTCCAAACCTCCAAACTACCTCATCCCCCCTTTTCAATATATCAAATTATCAAATTACGTTTAATAACACCAACCAAAACCTTAAACAGAAGTCCTGGCAAATAGTTTGGTCCAAAGATCGAATTTCTCAGCTGATTAATATAGTTTAACTCAAATCCATTCTTATTTTTTGATTTAAACATTAATAACGGCTAAATTCGCACTTCCAAAATAAAAGAATGTTACTCACCGAAAAAATATCAACCTGGTTTAGTCGCCTCCTTATATGGCGGGTAAAAAACATTCCGCACCGAAATTTTGTGTTGGTGCTGGCAATGGTGGTGGGTGTTTTTAGTGGTCTGGCAGCCGTTATTCTTAAAAACGCCATCCACTTTTTGCATAGTCTTTTAACCGAAGGTTTTGACCTCACAGATTGGAACTACCTCTACCTGCTCTACCCAATGATTGGTATTTTCATCACTATTCTGTTTGTCCGTTACATCGTAAAAGATGACATCAGTCACGGGGTGACCAAAATATTGTATGCCATTTCCAAGAAGGACAGTAACATCAAAACCCACAACACTTTCACATCGGTTATTGCGAGTACCTTCACCATTGGTTTTGGCGGATCAGTAGGGGCTGAGGCACCCATTGTACTCACCGGCGCTTCCATAGGTTCGTCGCTGGGGCGATTGTTTCAAATGAACTACAAAACCATCACGCTGTTGATCGGATGCGGCGCTGCCGGAGCCATTGCCGGCATTTTTAAGGCACCGATGGCCGGATTGATGTTTACACTGGAGGTGTTGATGCTCGACCTCACAGCCGTCTCCATTATACCGCTGCTACTGGCAGCGGTATGTGCCGCATCGGTAGCCTATTTCTTTCTGGGCGAAGGGGCTGAATTTACTTTTCTATTAGAAGCGCCATTTGTACTTGAGAATCTTCCCTACTATATTATTTTAGGTGTTTTAGGTGGATTGGTTTCGCTTTACATGACCCGCGGCACACTCTTTCTGGAAAAGAAAATGGGTAAAATTAAAAACCCAATGATCAAATGGCTGTTGGGAGGTTTGGTATTAAGCACCCTCATTTTTTTGCTACCACCGCTTTACGGTGAAGGGTACAATACCATAACTGCTATGTTATCGGGAAATTCTGATGCCATTGTAGAAAACTCCATGTTTTATGCCTTTAAAGATAACAGCATTGCTATTCTTATTTTTCTGGTTTTAATTGTTGCCTTTAAAGTCGTTGCTTCCACATTTACCAATGCCAGCGGCGGCGTTGGAGGTATATTTGCACCCTCGCTATTTATGGGCGGGGTAACCGGATATTTTCTGGTGCTCTTGCTGAATCATTTTGGTGCCGACTTGCCAGTATCACATTTCACGTTAGTGGGCATGGCTGGATTAATGGCGGGTGTCATGCAAGCGCCATTGACGGCGATCTTCCTCATTGCCGAAATTACCAATGGCTATGCGCTCTTTATTCCGCTGATTACAGTATCGACCCTCTCCTTTCTTACCCATAAATATTTTGAACCGCATACCATATATACCAAGCGATTGGCCCGAAGGGGGGAGTTGATTACCCACCATAAGGATAAGGCGGTTCTGACACTTATGCGGCTGAATAAGGTGCTAGAAACAGACTTCCTGACCGTTCAACCGGAACAAACACTGGGCGAGTTGATTAAAACCATTGCAAAGGCACGGCGCAACATCTTTCCGGTGCTGGATGACGAGCAAAAACTGCTGGGCATTGTAATTCTGGACGACATCCGGGAAATCATGTTCAACAATGAATTATACACCACCACCAAGGTAAAGCACCTGATGACCATACCTCCTGCTTTTATTGACATTAGTGAGAATATGGACGAGGTAATGAAAAAGTTCGAGGACACCGGCGCTTGGAATTTACCGGTTGTTGAAAACGGGAAATATTTAGGCTTTGTATCCAAATCCAAAATATTCTCCGTCTACCGCCGCGTGCTCATCCACTTTTCAGAAGAGTAAGAATTCCATTTACAAGTGCATACGCATAATACATTAAACCAAATACTATACAAGGAAAGCTTTTTGGGTTGAATTATTCTATTTTCGCCTCAGGAAAAAGGCGTTAAGATAATTAATGTTTTTTCGTTGATAAAACCGTGCTGTTTTTTTGGAGCCGAAGTGAACAAAGTGAACGTAGTCCCGCATGGCGGGAGAAGCGAGTTCACGGTTTTTAGAAAAAAACAACCCATCACCTTCGGAATCTAAATATATTACGGTATTTTTGTATCAAAATGACAGAAACATCTGTCGGACATGCATATTGACAAATAAATATTCATTACAATCATATCTTCACTATAATGAAACGCGACGAAAAAATCTTTGAACTAATTCAGAAAGAGCACCACCGCCAAATGGACGGCGTTGAATTGATTGCTTCAGAAAACTTTGTGAGTCCCCAGGTAATGGAAGCCATGGGCTCCGTTATGACCAACAAATATGCCGAGGGACTACCAGGCGCAAGATATTACGGCGGCTGTCAGGTAGTTGACCAAAGTGAAAGTTTGGCCATTGAGCGCCTTAAAGCGCTTTTTAGTGCCGAGTGGGCCAATGTTCAGCCCCACAGTGGTGCTCAGGCCAACATGGCGGTGTTAATGACTGTTCTTAATCCGGGCGACAAGTTCTTAGGATTGGATCTGGCACATGGCGGTCACTTGTCACACGGCTCGCCTGTTAACAGTTCAGGATTGCTCTATGAACCCATTGCCTACGGTGTGAAAGAGGAAAGCGGATTGGTGGATTATGATATGATGGAAGAGCAGGCGCTCAAGCACAAACCTAAATTGATCATCGGTGGAGCTTCGGCTTACTCGCGCGACTGGGACTATGAGCGCATGCGGGCCATTGCCGATAAAATTGGTGCCTTATTAATGATTGACATGGCGCATCCGGCAGGATTGATCGCTGCCGGTCTGCTCAAAAACCCGGTTAAATACGCCCACATAGTAACTTCTACTACGCACAAGACTTTGCGCGGCCCACGTGGTGGTATTATTTTAATGGGTAAAGATTTTGACAATCCCTTTGGCAAAACCACCAAAAAAGGGGAAATCCGTAAGATGTCGTCCTTGCTCGACTCTGCTGTCTTCCCCGGCATCCAGGGCGGACCGTTGGAGCATGTGATAGCCTCCAAAGCCGTTTCTTTCTTTGAAGCGCTACAACCTGAATACAAAGCCTATCAGGCCCAGGTGCAGAAAAATGCTGCTGAAATGGCGCGTCTGCTGATCGAAAAAGGCTACAAAATTATTTCCGGGGGTACCGACAACCACAGCATGCTGGTAGATTTGCGGACCAAATTCCCTGACCTGACAGGTAAAAAAGCAGAAAACACCTTGGTACAGGCAGATATCACCATCAACAAAAACATGGTGCCGTTCGACGACCGGTCGCCCTTCCAGACTTCAGGTATTCGTCTGGGAACTGCCGCATTAACTACCCGTGGATTAAAAGAAGCGCACATTGCACCCATCGTTGAATTCATTGACGAAGTGCTTTCCAATCCCGATGATGCCCATATTATTGCGGATGTCCGCCAGCGCGTCAACAAAATGATGAAGGCCTTCCCTTTATTTGCTTAAGGCATCGAATGCCAAGCGAAGCGTTTCCGATAAATCGGAACTTCGCCTGCGGCTTGAAGTCCCGCGAAGCGGGAGGCTTAATTTTTAGAAGATTGGCGTAGTTGAAAACTACGTCCAGCACCAAATAGAAAAGGGACTGCCAATTGCGCAGTCCCTTCCCTATTTTCACCAAATTAACCCACAAAACAATAAGTGTAATAATTAACCAAGTCGGCACCAAACAGAATGCCGTAATTACAAATACATTAACATTCATAACCAAAGTATATTGTAAAGGCACAGGTTCCAGAAGGGCACGAGTTACTAATCGGCTATGCCGCTTTGCTCGCAAAGAAACTCACGCCAACAGGTTTCCCGCTATGCGGGACTGCGCTTCGCTGGAATCTGTGCAATCTGTGAACCAAACCCTAAGCCCCTAACAACCCCCTCAACCCTTTCCTGCCCTACCAACCCAATCTACCTTTTCATACCCATTCAATCAAATTGACCCCGTCGACTTCAATTCGTTTTAATTAGCGTAAATTAGCTGACAAAAAATCTGTACAATCTGTGGATAAAACACAAATCCCCTACCCTTTCCACCCTATCGACCTCTTGACCTCTTGATCCCGCTTCGCGGGACTTCCTTTCACTTCGCCTCATAACCTATCGACCTATCGACCCATTGACCCATCGACCCATTGACCCATTGACTCCGTCGATCTTCGATTCGTGTCAATTAGCGTAATTCGTGGACAAACCAAAACAACTCCCCCTCATCTTTGTTAACCTACCAAACTAAAAACATTAAACAAAAACAATGCTACAACAAAAAGCCTTTATAACAGGCGCCTCCTCCGGCATAGGACTGGAGACCGTCAAGCACCTGGTGGCCAAAGGATGGCAGGTGGCTGCCACCATGCGCAACCCGGATGCCGTGACTGACTTAAAAGACCTTCCAGGGGTCAAAGTTTACGCACTGGACGTTACTCAGTCGGACAATGTAAAGTCCGTTGTGCACACCGTCTGGCAAGATTTTGCAGGCATCGATGTGGTGATCAACAACGCCGGCTATGGCGCCATTGGTCCCTTCGAAGGCGCCACCGAGGAGCAGATACAGCTGCAAATGGATACCAACTTCATGGGGACCGTTCGCGTAATGAAAGCCTTTATTCCGTTATTGAAACAGCAAAAGAATGGCGTCATTATCAACCTGTCGTCCGTTGCCGGTCGGGTAGGCATGCCCCTTTACAATATTTATCACGCTTCCAAATTTGCTGTTGAGGGACTAACAGAGAGTCTCTATTACGAGTTGCGCCCCTTTGGCATTCGGGTGCGACTGGTGGAACCAGGACCCATAAAGACCGAATTCAACGGTCGCTCAAGAGAAGATCTGATGGCGCCGGAAGGATTGGGATATACCCAATTTGTTAGCACCATCAACCAATTCTACCAAAAAATATTTAGTCACGCCGAAGGCGCCGATGTTGTGGCCAAAACCATTTATAAGGCAGCCGTAAAAAAAGGCAGTAAAATTCGCTACCCGGCAGGCAAAATGGCAAAGTCTTTGATAGTGCTTAACAAGTTAACGCCCGGCAGTTGGATGCGGGTAATCAGTCGCAAAATAATGGGTATTTAACCCCATCCAAACATTTTAACTTTTACAATATGAATTTTTTCATCATCGTACTTGCCGTTCACGCATTGGTTAACTTTTATATCGGACTAAGGGGATGGCAGGCGCTACAAGCCGCCCCTGCTTTTCGTCCCTGGTACATCGTTTTTATGGTATTGGTTTTCTTAGCCTATCCCGCCGGACGAATGCTGGAAAAACTATGGTACCATCCCATTCCCATTACCCTGCACTGGATTGGAGCCTTTTGGTTTGCGGCCATGCTGTATGTAACCTTAATGCTCTTTATCACTGACCTGGCACGGCTGGCGAACTTAGCCTTTCCCTTTATTGAAAAATTGAGTCAGGGGAATATGGCCGGACTAAAACTGAAGGCTTTTACGGTTGTATCCACCATCACCCTACTGATTGTGATCTTTGGTCACATCAATGCCTGGTATCCCAAAATAGCACGCCTGGACATATCCCTGCCCAAGCAAGCCGGAAACATGGAATATCTGCGCATTGTAGCTGCAAGTGACATTCACATGGGAACCATCATTGGTCCGCGAAGAATGGACAAACTGGTCACTACCATCAACAGTCTGCAACCAGACATTATCCTGCTGGCAGGTGATGTAGTAGATGAAGATGTCAAAACCGTCATCCAACAAAATCTTGGTAAAAATTTGAAAGAACTCCATGCACCTTATGGGGTGTTTGCCGCTACCGGCAACCACGAATACATTGGTGGTGGAGAACCATCCATCCATTACCTCGAAGAACATGGCATTGTAATGCTCCGCGACACAGCCCAACTTGTCAATAATAGTTTCTATGTGATTGGTCGCGAAGATCTGCACAAAAAGTACGGACATGGTAAAGAGCGCAAAACGCTTCAGGAGATTATGAAAGAGGTGGATAGCACTAAGCCTTTAATCATGATGGACCACCAGCCCTATAATTTGGATGATGCACAAGAAGCCGGAATTGATCTGCAGCTTTCGGGTCACACGCACCACGGTCAATTATGGCCATTTGGCTATATTACCAAAAAGATTTTTGAAGTGAGTAGAGGCTATTACCAAAAAGGGGACACGCACTACTATGTAAGCACTGGTTATGGCACATGGGGACCACCCGTTCGTACCGGGAACCGACCAGAAATCGTCGTCATCAATTTATACTTTAAAGAATAGGGGCTATTCAATAACACCCTCTTTAATGACTTGCTCAAGGCGCTCTATCTGTTGCTGCTTGTTAACCTCGCGCAGCTGAAGAGCTGTCTTGGTAAAGTACTGGTGCTTGCCAATGAATTTTAGTTGCAATTTATTCCATGCTTCCCACGACTCAACCATATCATACTCCTTCAACTCTTTGTAAAGCGCATTGGAAACTGGAATAAAATCGGTACGTCCCAGATAATCCAAATCCGAATCGCACATGATGCATTCTAAAATATCTTTTGGCTTAGGAGGCATTTGAGTGGCCATAATCAACCGACAAACCGTATCAATTTGTTCTGTGGTGAAATCGTAGCTGGCTAGTTTCTCCCGAGCCATAATGGTGCCATGATATTCATGGTCTTTATAACTGATGGTGTGACCCGCATCGTGAAACAGGGCTGCCAACTTCAGCAGCAGAATATCCTCTTCCGAGACACCTTCGGCCCAGCCAATAAGTTCTACTTCGGTGGTAACGTCAATGGTGTGCTTGATATTATGATAGTATAGATTCTGCGGTAATTTATGCTCCAGATAATCCAGCACCTCCTCCTGGATATCCATGAACTTAAGCATTAAATATTTTATCCGGTAGGCATGGTTCGTTTCATTGGGATGGCCTTCGACCTGCATCTCGGGCAAAAACCCTTTCACCTGATACATGCCCAGATTTCCCTTGTACTTTACTGGCATATTTCCAATCTGACTACTTTCAAAAAACTCCTTAATCAGCTCATAGGTCATTACAGAAACGCTGAGTGATGAGTCAGGAGAAGCATCGCCGATGCGACAGGCAATGTTAATACTGTCGCCCGAAAAACTGTAGCCCGCAGATTTGCTGTTATTGGGCGTGGCGACTACAGGACCGGTATGAATACCCATTTTCAACTGCCAAAAAACTTCGCCATCTGGTGCCTTTATTTTGTTGGCTGCCTCTTGCATTTCAAGAGCTACACGTACGATATCTATCGGATTGGTCCGGTTTTCGCCTTGCAGCCCGGCCGCAAAAAGCATCATGTCGCCTACGGACTTAAGCTTAACCACATTGTAATAAAAAGCAATATCGTCCAGTGCCAAATTCAGCTCATCCAGCAAATCAACCATCAATTCTGGTTGCTCAAGTTGGTAAAGCCGCTCAAAGCCCTTAACCGAGACATATAAAATGGAAACTGTTTTAAGCCTTTTAATCAAACTGCGGTTCTCCTTCGAGGACATGTCCAACTCGGGGGCATAACGCAAAAGAGCCTCCTGAAAATACTGATTTTGATTTTCAACATTGGCAAAGCGCTTCACCATCTCTTCCAGCTGACTCTTCAACTCCTTGTTGTGCGAAGCCAATCTTTGTATGCGGTCTATGTAGCTTTCAGGTTCGTTCATTAACAGAAGGTCCTTGTTGTATAGTTTCACCAGATAAGATCTAAGTTAAGAAATTAATCACTAAATATCTTTAACAATATTCGTATCAATACGCAGATTTATCTGGAAGGTTTCTAAACTAGAACTACAAGAACAGTAGGAAACAAGGTTCCCGAGAGAAAAATTCAGGAAAAACACCTTAATAAATTGCTCACTTCAAGACCTGTAACAAACATTTTTCTGAGGAGAAAAAGCACTAAAAAAAGAATGATTTTTGACAAACACATAAAATAAGTTGATTAAAATTCACTGGTTCAGCATGCTTGCAATCTGGTTCACGCGTTCGTGCATGGGCTGACTGGCATTCAGCCATTCAATGGGGATGCCACGACGTTCCATTCCGCGGAACCATGTCATTTGTCGCTTGGCAAACTGGTGAATGGCAATGTTCAGTTGACGGAACATCTCTTCATAACTCAATTGCCCGGTCACATATTGGGTGACAAACTTGTACTCCAGTCCGTAATAAATAAGATCCTCAGGGGCTATTCCTTCATCCAGCAATCCCCTGACCTCTTCAACCATTCCGCTCTTTAGACGCTGTTCCAAGCGTGCAGTAATTTTTGTGCGTCGCACCTCCCTGTCTACGTCCACCCCAATAATCAGTGGATTAACCTCAGGCAGTTCCACCACAATTTCAGGATGGGAATCATAGGAGGTCTCAATTTCAATGGCGCGAATGGCTCTTTTAACCGTATCGGTGTCGGTGGTATTGTGTAGAAATCGAAACTCTGCCAGAATTTCTTCCAGCTCTTTCAGTGATTTATCCTTCAACGCTTCGCGCAACTCGGGATTGGCGGGTACATGGATCATCTTGTAACGTTGCAAAACAGCTTCGATGTACAATCCTGTGCCCCCGCACAGGATGGGCCATTTGTCGCGTTGCCGAACATCCGCAAAGACTTTAAAAAAGTCATTCTGAAACTCAAATACATTGTATTTATACCCAGGCTCCCGAATGTCGATCAAATGCACAGGTATTTTTGTCCCATCTACCATATAATCGTCGTAATCCTTACCCGTGCCCCAGTCCATGCGTTTATATACCTGTCTGGAATCCCCGCTTATCACTTCGCCATTAATGTCATGGGCCAAATGAGCGGCTAAAGAGGTTTTTCCGGAGGCAGTTGGACCAACAATTACAATTAAGTTATGCTTTGATTGAGGCATGTTCTGAGTTTTATATGAAAATTTTTGTCAAAATTATAAATAAATCCGGCTTCGTCCGGGCATTTTTATACTTTTGTAGTAACAATAGATCGTTAGGTTGGAGACAAGCGAACTATTAAGGAAGTAACTGTACTAAATATGTCCAACATAAAAAAAGAAACAAACTTCAGTCTATATAGAAATCTGGTGATAAGGATAAAAAGCATTGTTCTTAATCCGCAGAAAGAATGGATCAACATCCATGCACAAAAGAAAACCATCAATGAGGTATTGACCGAGTTTTCATTGCCAATGATAGCGCTGGTTTCCCTGGCCACTTTTTTAAACTACATTTTTAACCATCAAGGCGTCAATTTTGAACTGGCTCTGAAGCAGGCTGCTGTAATTTTTACAGCACTGTTTGGCGGTTTATACTTGTCCTATTTGTTGGTAAAAGTGCTATTGCCCCGGTATCAATTTTCGGGCAATGCCGATTACGCCTTCCGACTTGTGGGCTACGCGTCTGGCTTATGGTATGTAATTACGTTGATCACCAGCATTATTCCTGAATTAATTATCTTACATCTGGCTTCTTTCTACAGCTTTTATATCATTTGGGCAACCATTGATCAGGAAATGGACGTAACGCAAAAGCAAAAAGTAACAATCACGGCATTAATTGGAATAATTATTCATATAATTCCTTACTTTGTAAAACATTTTCTATTAAAATTGATTTACTTCTAATATGGCTGTCAACAAAATAAATATAAGAAACAAACGTGCCTATTTCGACTTTGAACTCCTCGAAAAGTTTGTAGCAGGCATACAGCTGGCAGGCACCGAAATTAAATCTATTCGACAGGGCAAGGCCAGTCTGGTGGACGGCTATTGCTATTTTTTTAAAAACGAGTTGTGGGTAAAAGGCATGAACATTGCTGAATATTTCTACGGTACTTATAACAACCACCATCCTGTGCGCGAACGTAAGCTTTTGCTTCAGCGCAGAGAACTCTACAAGCTGGAACGCAAAACCAAAGAATCGGGATTAACCATTATTCCATTGCGGGTTTTCATTAACGACCGGGGATTGGCCAAAATGGAAATCGCCCTGTCGAAAGGTAAGAAGCAGCACGACAAGCGCGAAACCCTCAAACAAAAAGATGCCCATCGGGAAATGGACCGCATTAAAAAAAGTTTCTAAATAAAGCCTCCCCCACGCAACCTTTCTGCAATACTACCATCAATCTTGAAAATTAAACTGATTCTTCATAAATCATCGTTATGAGATCTCTAATACCAGAAATATGGATTACTGCAAATAAAATGGATGAAATCAATTTTTTGAGCAGGTTCCGATTTAGCAGGTGGTTGAGCATTGTAATGAAAATTTATGCCTAATGTAGGTTTGTTGGAGATATATTTTGGAGGACAAAAAAGGCTGTATAAGGTACGATTTTTGCTGTGTAACCCTTCATGAATAACTGGTTTAACCTGCTTATCCGAATTTGTCTGTGGCAAAAATTGAACAAATAATTGAAGGGTGCCAACAAGGTGGCCGTGATGCACAAAAACAGCTCTATGAGCTGTTTTCACCGCAATTATTTGCTGTATGCCTTAGATACACCCACAACCGAATGGAAGCGGAAGATTACCTCCACGAAGGCTTTTTAAAGATTTTTGATAAAATTAGCCAGTTCACCGGTCGAGGCCCTATTGAAGCGTGGATGCGAAGAGTGATGGTGAATACCATACTCGAAAGCTTCAGGAAAAATGCCAAATTCAGTTTTGTGGATGAAACGAATATTCCACTGAGTGAAGACCTGAAAATGGAACCGGAGCAGAATGAGGCCGAATTAAGTTTAAACGAATTAGAAACCCTTATTGAACAATTGCCCGAAAGATATAAACTGGTTTTTAAACTCTATATACTGGAAGATTATACACACGAAGAAATTGCCAACGAATTAAGTATATCCGTTGGCACCAGCAAGTCCAATCTGGCCAGGGCACGGCAATGGTTAAAAACAAGAATAGTGAAAATTCAAGCAGATAAAGCGAAGGCGCTATGGTAAAATTAAAAAACATAGAAGAAACATATAAGCGCCACTCCATCCAAAAACTGGAAACGCCTCCCCCTGCTGTCTGGGATCGGATTGAAGCCTCTTTGAACGCCCCAAAACCACAGCAGCGGGCAATTTGGCTATGGCGCACTGTGGGTACCGCAGCGGTCTTTGTTGGTTTGATATCATTGGGGCTTTTCTTTTTTAACCAACCTGCTGAGGAGGATGTCACCCATTTTTCGGCACATTCAACACAACCTGCAGACACTGATCAGGACGAAAATAGCATCTCTGAAAACCGTTCATCCGCACCAGTTGGGCAGAAAACAAATGCAACAGCAGTGCGTAAGCCCACAGAACAATCGGTGAATGAAAGCATTGCAAATTCTGGTGAGGCACCGCAAGTAAACGTACTATTGGCACAAGAAAACAACACGCCCATTCGCACCTCGGCTTGGGAGTCGGTAGCAGAGTCAGAATCCACTTCAGAACCGGCCACTCCCTATTTGGACTATGCCCCTGACAAGCCCATCTTTGCTTCAAAAAAGGTAGAAATTAAGGAATTGTTCAAGGGGCAATCCAAGGAGGATTGGAAGGAAAACTACAATGTAAACAGCAGTTATTTTCACCAGCAGGAAGCCCTTGCTGCAGCCTCTCATAAAAGGAAATTGCAAATCGGTGGCGCTGTTTCGCCCATTTACAGTTTTAGACAAACATCGGGTCCATCCAACGTGCCCACTGCTGCTGCTATGGCCGGCAATTATTCTGAAAAAGGTCTGACCAGCACAGGTGGCGGCATTCATGTCAACCTGGAAATGGGCAAAAACTGGGGTATTGAATCCGGCGTGCGCTATGCAAGATTGGGACAAGAAGTGCATGCCGACATCCAGAGCTCAAGGATTTATGCCATGAATACGGACAAGGAATCGTACGGTACCGCATCACTCAAAACCATGTCGTTAGAAAACTCACTGGGTGACATTAAGCAACCCCAAACCAGTCCCTTGCCACAAAGCGAAGACAGGGCTTTTGCCAGCAGCCATAACACCTTGCTTGTGGATATACGAAACGATGAAAGTGTGACGAGCGGCCAAATGGAGCAATTTATCGACTATATTGAAATCCCGTTGACTTTTCGCTACTATATCGTTAATGCCTCCACCAAACTATCCCTGGCAGCTGGTCTTAGCACCAACTGGCTGGTGGCCAACAACGCTTATTTAAGCGAAAGCGGCAACCGACAAAAAATTGGTGAAACAGGTGGCCTTTCTGCCATGAACTTTAGCACACACGCGGGTTTTGCGTTCACCATACCGGTATACGGGCCGTTATCGTTTCGCATAGAGCCCCGTATTAACTATTTCATCAACGAAATCAACCGGGAACACCCGGTGAAGTTCAAGCCCTATTCAATGGGTATATACAGCGGCATACAATATACAATAGACCGTTAGGTTAATAGATCATTAGGTTGATAGGTAAAATTAAACCCGTGATATTCAGCAAGTTATGCTTCTGCAAGCAGTAAGTACAAGTCATTTAAAATCAGCGATTTACAAAACAATAACGAACTATTAAATATACCATAGGAGAATAAAACAGCATCAGCCAGTGTCAACGACCGGCATCCGACAAGGAGCGAATCATCTGGCTGAAATGGCTTTCGGTATCTGCTAAAAGATCGTTGTAAGTTCCTGTTTCCATCACTTTATCACCCTCCAAAACAATAATTTTATCAGCCATTTGAATGGTCGATAAGCGGTGGCTGACAATGATGGAGGTCCGACCCCGTGTCACCGATCGAATATATTGCAAGAGTTTTGCTTCGGAAAAAGCATCCAGCGAGCTGGTGGGTTCATCCAGAAGGATGATTTGGGCATTGTTATAAAAGGAGCGTGCCAGCGCCAGGCGCTGCCACTGACCCGGGCTCATTTGCTCACTGCCCTCAAACAGGGTGCCCAGAGTGGTATCGTACCCATCTTTAAATCCTTCAATAATGGTGTGAATGCCCGATTGCTCAGCAGCTGTGCGAATGAGGGACTCATCGGGTGGTGAACCGGCATTGCCAAACCATATATTTTCCCGGGCGGTGACATTGTACAAAATAAAATCCTGAAATACTACACTGATATTGGCCACACGCTCTTCAGAGCGAATGTTAGAGAGGGATACCCCATCGACCAATACTTCTCCTTCAACTGGCTGGTACAGGCTATTGATCAATTTGACAATTGTGGACTTGCCGGAACCATTAACCCCTACCAAAGCTACCGTCTCACCCGCGTTGATCGAAAAATTGACATTCCTCAATACCCAGCGTTGGTTGGAGGGATAGTGAAAGCCCACGTTTTTGAATTCTATGCCCTTGCGCAAAGGCTTGGGAAAGGCTGCTGCCCCGGTGCTTATCTGGGGGACTAAAGTTTCCTTCAGATTTAAAAACTCAAATAAGTTATCGAGAAACAAAGAATCCTCATAGAGTCCGGCCATACGCCCCAAAAACTCCTGCAGATAGGCATAGCCGCGTTGTAAGGCCAAAAAGTAAAGAACCACTTCACCTATGCTGATGTCACCTTCAAACGCCTTCCAGGCTATAAGTCCGTAAACAGCAATAAAAGAGAAAGCTGCCAAAACCTGAACAATTCCCTCGCGCCGGGTCTTGGTCAGCAGCATGGCAAACTGACTTTTGCGCCATTGCATTTTTAAGGTATGAAATCTGGTACGAAACAAACCACCCAAATCAAAGGCACGTATTTCTTTGGCAAAATCTGGTGCGGTAATCAAGCGATTGTAGTAGTTGACCTCCCGCTCCACCTTGGTATTCTCTTTTTTAAAGAGGAACAAATCACGGGCATGCCTCAGGCGAATAAAGGCTACCGGAAGAGTGATCACCAGCAATACTATGAAAACAGACCAGTGCACCATCAACAGCACACCGGCCATCACCATAAGGGTGATAAAATTCTGAACCACCCCCAGTGCCCCATAATAAATGCGTGACGGTCGGAAAGACGCCTCACTCAGCGCCCGGTAAAACACGTTCTGATAATCCGGGTGCTCAAAATAACCGTACTCCAGTCGCGTTATTTTATTGTGAATCAGGTTATCGAAAAAATCGGAGATGACATACGACTGTTTTTCGCGCACCAGAATGCCGACCGATGCAGAAATGGCGTTCACCAAAAAAAGAAGCCCGGAGGCCACCAGCACCCATTTCAAATGCACAAAATCACGTTCTTCCACTGGCAGGGTGGCAACCGTGCTTATTTCATCCACCAATAGCTTTACCATGTAAAGCAGCATCAGGGGCAATACGCCCCTGATTAATATCAGCAATGCATTGGAAAGCGTCCATCCCGGCGAACTGCGCCAAATGTAAGCAAGAATAATTTTTATGTGCTGCCAGGATTTTTTCACTATCGTTGCTTCCTCTGGTAAATGATCTTATTTGCGTGGTGCATTTTTCAGAGTCGCCACCAAAAAATTCCAGAATTTCTCCACACTCTCAATGTTTACTTTCTCGTCGGGCGAATGCGGAAAGCGGATGGTGGGGCCAAAGGATATCATATCCCAGTTAGGATAGGCACTGCCCAGTATACCGCACTCCAATCCAGCGTGAATAGCCCGGATTTCAGGTATCTTTCCAAAATCCTGCTGATACACCTTTTGCATTACCTTTAAAATATCGCTTTGCATATTGGGTTTCCATCCCGGATATTGGCCGTCGAACCAAACCTCGGCACCAGCCAGTAAGAAAAGGCTCTCGAGGGTCGATTCCAGATCGTCCTTGGCCGAATCAACCGAACTGCGCAATAGCGCCAGCGCTTTAACCTCATGGCCTTCCGTTTTAACCACGGCCAGATTCAGGGAAGTCTCCACCAGTCCCTCCATATCATTGCTCATGCGAATGACGCCATTGGGACAAGCCTGAATAGCATTAATCAGGTCGTCCTGCACAATCTCCTCCATAACAAATGCCGGCATGGCAGTCGGTTCTACCACGAAAGACAGGTCTGGTTCCACCTGGCTGTACTCCTCACGGAACAGGGCTTCAAAGGCCTTAACCGTAGCCTCCAGATTTTCACCTTCGTCCTTTGCCAAAGTGATAACGGCAAAAGCCTCCCGGGGAATGGCATTGCGCAAGCTACCACCATCAACAGATGACAAGCGGGCTTCCGACTCTGCCACAGCATATTTCAAAAACCTAAATAGCAACTTATTGGCATTGGCCCGTCCGGTGTTGATATCCATACCGGAATGGCCACCTTTGAGTCCGCTCAGTTTTAACTGATAAGCTACATGTCCTTTCGGCACAGCATCTTCACGAAAGGTGAAAACCATATTGCCATTGGAGCCTCCCGCACAACCCACATACAATTCACCCTCATCTTCCGAATCCATGTTGAGCAGGATGTCCCCTTTAAGCACATCTGGCTGTAGGTTATTGGCACCAGTCATGCCAGTTTCTTCATCTATGGTAAACAAGGCTTCCACGGGACCATGCGCCAGACTGTCATCTTCCAGAACAGCCAAAGCGGCCGCAGCACCTATCCCGTTATCGGCTCCTAAGGTGGTACCTTTGGCCTTCACCCAACCCTCTTCGATATAAGTTTCAATGGGATCCTTTTCAAAATCATGCTGCTTGTCACTGTTTTTCTGAGGAACCATATCCAAATGTGCCTGAAGAACAATGCCTTTACAGTTTTCATAACCGGGCGTCGCAGGCTTGCGGATGATCACATTGCCTACTTTATCGGTAATAGTCTCCAGTCCCAACCGCGCTCCAAAATCAACAACATATTTGACAGCCAGTTGCTCCTTTTTGGAAGGTCGCGGAATCTGGGTCAATTGATAAAAATGATCCCAAAGCAATTTGGGAGCTAGTGCTATTATTTCGTTGTTCATTATTGTATGTTTTTATTTGTAAAAGATCCTTTTCAAAGCGCCGGTTGCAGGCTCCAATTCTACTCCCACTTCGGGGCCATCCAGCAAATTGGCAGGCAAGCGCAATAGCTGTCCATACTGGGCTAAAAAAACCTCCTCGGTGCTCAGCAAAAGCGTGCGATCAATAATTTTCACATGGCCACGGGCGGGCACATTGTAGGCCAGACCACAGCGGTTCGGACTTTTATCATCTTCCAGCGCAATAAAATTCTGATTTGGCACCTCGCCCACTTCCAACTCCAAATAAACGGGCGTTCCGCTTACATTCATCGGGTCCAAAAATCCATTTTGCGAAGAAAATCGTAACAGTACAGTGTTGACCGACTTTTCTGGTCCGGGCACATAATCATAGAAACGTGAAACGCGTTGCGTTTCCAATTTTCCGGTGAACAAAGCCAGATAGGCCTTTTCCAATTGCGCCATTTCAGCCAAAACTGCCTCCAATGAGCCACCAACGGACACCTCCCCACTTACAATAGCGATACGCATTTCACGCAAATGGTATATTTCTTTGGCCACCTCTTCAGCCATGGCTGCTGTGCTGCTTTTAATCAGCTGCTCCTCAGTTAGCCGTGCATCACTAAAATCAACGTCCGCGGCCTCAATAACTTTTTTTTGATCCCGGGTTGTCACTTTAGGTGCTAATTCGTGACTACCCGACCAATTCAATCCTTGTAACACGCCCTCATTAGTAAGATTTAAAGCCGCCATTGAAGGCGCTCCTGAAGCGTTCACCCGAAATAATTTTCCACGGTCGGGCACGCCAATAGTCCCTATCCGGGCACCTACAATCACCCATTCCTCCTTATCTTCGGTAATAACATCCGAAATATTCAAAAAACGCTGGGAAAAGCGGAAGAAGGGACCTGCCTTTTGAATCCGTTTTTCGGCAATCATTTCCACCTGAATGGCTGTCTTAGGCAGGTAGTAATACAGTCCGTGTCCGTTAGGTGCATCGGCATTTACATGCTCTATACTGCCGGTTGATAACGACTGGTTGGACGAGCATCCTGCCAGTGCCAAAAGTCCTATAATAACTAAGCCTCTATAAATCATCTTTTTCGATTTTAAAATAAAAAAATAAAAACTATAAATACTTCTGCTTGGGAATTTTGCTTAGATCCAAAACAGATTCTAGTCCATTCAGCACCATTAATAAACGCCGGAACATTCCGCATTATTGTTACAGCGCGCCAAAGGCCTTACCTAAATAATTGACAATATCTGAGGCGACAACCGCCGCCTCACCCTCGGCATCGCGGGCTAAATCGCCAGCCGCACCGTGAATAAAAACGCCAGCCACAGCTGCATCTATAGGTTCCAGACCTTGTCCCAGCAAGGACAGAATAACGCCGGTAAGCACATCACCACTGCCGGCAGTGGCCATACCCGGGTTACCTGTGGTATTAAAGTGACACTGGCCATCGGCCGAGACCACCATCGTAAAGGCGCCTTTTAACACCAGAACCACCTTATACTTCCTGCAAAAATCGATCACCTTTTGCAAGCGGTCAAAGTCATTCCGCCATGGTCCAACCAGTCGCTTCAACTCACCAGGATGGGGTGTAAGAACAGTATTTTCAGGCAACTTATCTAACAACGATGGCTGACTTGCCAGAATATTCAAAGCATCTGCATCCAAAACCAATCGTCGCGGACCAATGTTAGCGAGCAAATCGCTCAAGCCCTGCACAGAATTACTTCTGCACCCAATTGCTGGTCCCACCCCCACCGCCTTGAAGGGCGACAAGTCAGGAAATTCGGTAAACATCAAATCCGACCTGTCGATATTCACCATGGCTTCGGGCACCGAGCAGTGCAAAACATGGCAGGTTTTGTGGGGTACATGCACCGTTAGCAATCCCACACCGGTCTTCATACACGCCCTGGAGGCCAGCACAGCCGCGCCCATTTTACCGTAACTGCCAGCTATCAGCAACACATGGCCAAAATGGCCCTTGTGCATAAAACGTGTGCGGGGCTTAAAGAAACCCTTCACCTTTTCGCATTCAGTTAAAAACCAAGAGGTGGGTGTAGTGTTGATTTTATCGGGGTGTAGACCAATGGGTAAAACCTCCCAATTACCCACGTAGGGCTCACATTCGGGAAACATAAAACTCAGTTTGGGGAACTGAAAAGTAAAGGTATGCGTGGCCTTTATTATGCCTTCAGGATTATTCCCGGCGTTGCTTTCCCCCATTAAACCCGAGGGAATATCGATGGCCACCACTTCAGCCTTCCAGCTATTGACCGTCTTCACCAGGTCCAGTGCCCTTCCCTCCAATGGGCGGTTCAGACCGGATCCAAACAGTCCGTCAACAACCACACAGTTATGATCAACCTTAGGCAGTGCATCACCTTTATCCAGTTCAAAAACACGCCCTTGTTGTAGATGACGCAAACGGTCTCTGTTGATTTGGGCATCGTCCGATAAACCCTCTGATTTCAGCAGTACGGTGTCGACCTCGAAACCGTTCAAGGTCAACATACGGGAAAGACACAAAGCATCTCCCCCATTGTTACCCGGTCCGGCCAAAACCAGAAACCAACGTCCCGTATACCGCTCTTTAATTTGGTCAAACAACTTACGAGCTGCACGCTCCATTAGGTTGACCGACAAGATAGGCTCATTTTCAATGGTGTAAGCATCTATTTCAGCAACTGCTTTAACCGGAAAAATCTTCATACAACACTCTATTTAATATTTGGCACCCGACAATTCAGAAAAATTTGCCGAGGTTTTTTTTGGCATCCTCCAATTTAACAAATTTATGAATAATAGTCTCACTAAACGACTAAGTATTCTTAATTAATAAGGGATGGAGCGCAAAAAAAGGTGAGCCGGACTAAAATCCGGCTCACCTTTTTTGGAATGGCGTAGTGCCACCTAATATTTGAAAACAATCGCTATTGAGCGAAATATATAACCCTTACGGAACGTAATAAATAGGTCCTTCAACACCCAAGGGCAAATTCATCCATATCCAGGCCACAAACATCGGGATACGAACCACCATAAAGGCGATGGAATAAGGTAGCATAAGCGAAATAAGCGTGCCAATACCCACGTCCTTGACATACTTCTGGGCAAAAACAATGACCAGCGGAAAATAGGGTAACAGTGGCGTTAAAATGTTGGAATACGAATCTCCGATACGATAGGCCGCTTGCGTAGTTTCTGGTGAATAGCCCATAAGCATTAGCATAGGCACAAATATGGGTGCCAGCAAGGCCCATTTGGCTGAGGCACTACCCATGACCAGGTTCACCAACGATGCAATAAGAATAAAAGCTACCAATAAGGGCGTTCCGGTAAAGCCCACGGCATTTAAGCCTTCAGCCCCCTTAACTGCCAACACGCTACCAAGGTTCGACCAACTAAAATAAGCCACAAACTGAGCGGCCACAAAGGCGATGACGATGTAGAGTCCCATGGTCGACATCGACTTGGCCGTCATGTCCGACACATCTTTATCACCACGAATCGTTTTAGCCACAATACCATAAACCAGTCCGGCCACAAAAAAGATAATAAACATTATGGGCACCAGCGAATTGTAGAAAGGCTGAAAGCTATTTGATCCGCTTACCTCATCAAAACTGCCGCGCAGAAGACCATTTTCTGGGACAATGGTAACCGCAACCAAGGCAATTAATAAAAGTACAGAGAGTAAGGACCACTTTAAAGCCCGTCTTTCAGCAGGCGCCACCTCGTTGCTTTGCGCTTCCAGCTGCAATCCTTCCTCTGGTCGATAAAGACCAAGGCGGGGAACGATGATC
>DHVH01000065.1 GCA_002412555.1 Marinilabiliaceae bacterium UBA5213
CCTCATAACTAAATCCGAAGCTATTTCTGCCGTGAGGGTACCATCCGTGATATTGCATCTGCAACCGGATTTAGTTATGAGGATCTTATCAGCGGCAGCTATAAGATTTTGCTGGAACCCATTGCATACTTCACCTACGGTGGGGTGGTATATGCCATGACCGCCACCGAAGCAGCAATGTTTAATCAAAAGGTCAATAACGATTTGCGGCGTAAAATGGTTTCTCTTACCAGTCAGAATCTACCCCTTGCTATGTTTTTGGAAACCGCTGATTTGGGCTTTCCTGCTTGGAGTGGAAGTGCCAGCACCAAACAATCCAATCAGGACATTATTTCGTCCCTTGGTGTTGGCATCATCCGTTTTTCCGAGCCAGACCCTGCGCCTGCACCAGAAAGCAATGTAATCTATCGCTGCGACACCGAGGTCATTACTGCCGTTACTCTTTCAACTGGCACGCAGAAAACGCCTGACAGTCCGGCCTATGCGCGGTTTTCCATCAACGGCAGAACCTACTCCCACACCGATATTTATATCCCCGAGGATAACAGTCAGCTTGCGTGGGTCAAATGGCGTACACCAACAGAACCGGGATATGTGACTATTACCATTACCAGCAACTGCACCATAAGCACCAGCCAGATTGTGGCGCAGATTGTTGACCTTGATAAGAATCCGCCGCCTGACCCGCAGGCCAACGACCGAAATGATGAATACTCCATTCCGGCAGCCCCGAACAATCCCAACACTACGAGCCTAACTTGGGGAGAGTGGGATTGCTGGTGGCATGAGCATTGGGTATGGCATAGCGGCGGCGAGGACGAGGATGGTTACTGGTGTGACCATGGGTGGTGGCAGTACGCTTGGCTCTCTTACTCTGCAAGCCTGACCGCTACCCTGCAAACAAAGCCTGACGAGAAATCGCCTACGGCATCCAGAAAGACGATGAAAAGCGGTTATGGACTCAATGCTAGTGTGTTGGCACAGGTGAGGTCTTCGGCACCCAGCAGTCATATCACAGGAGTGCAGAATGTAGTGGCTTATTTTCCTGAATTTGATTACACCACCTATTGGAGGTTGCTGGAACGGATAAACACTGGCTATTCCAGTACCTTTGAATTTCAGAAAAACAAGTACAGTACCTATGGCAGACCGGTTCATTTTACTCCTGTGTGGTTCGCTGACGGACGGTATACTACCTACACGGAATGCTTGGATTCATGGACTCCGGCCGGGATGCTGCAAATCAATTTGACAGACAATTTGACCATTCGAGAGTCGTTGTTTTCAGATTGGCACATTCGGCCGATAAAGTAGAATGTGATTATTGATGATCTTCTCCCCATGCACACATTATTTCCATGAGAGGATACAGCGAGCTTCCTTTATCGGAAAGACTATATTCAACTTTAGGTGGAATCTGCGGATATTCAGTACGAATAATTAGATCGTCTGCTTCCATTTCTTTGAGTTGTGCACTCAATGTCTTGTAGGTTATTGTTCCAATTAGCCGCTTCATTTCATTAAAACGAATGGTTTCGTATTCTACTAACCAGTAAAGAATGACCAAACGCCATTTTCCCCCAATCATTGACAGGGTATATCCAAATGGTGTATCTGTAATGGATTTAATTTTACCTTCAAATTGCTTCATGCTCATAATTAACACTTCCTTTTAGGATAGTATGCGTCAAATTAGTGTGTACTATCTTAAATTTTTATTCTACTTTATAATAAACGATATCAAGAGCCACAGCAACAGCAAAACGGCAGAATGGAGCAAACATATGAAGAAGGTAAAAATTACAGTATTAAAAACCACATTTAATCGGGAGCTTGCTAAGGAATATGGTGTGAATGGCTTAACCGCCTGTCCTATGATGAAAGAAGGGCAGATATTTTATGCTGACTATGCAAAACCAGAGGGCTTATGTGATGAAGCATGGAAAGCAATCTATCAGTATGTTTTTGCGTTAGCTCATGGTGCAGGCAAAGAGCCATTTTATTATGGCGATTGGATCAGAATTCCAGGAGTAGCAATCTGTAGCTGCAATGATGGTCTTCGTCCGGTTATATTTAAGCTGGAAGCTACAGGAGAAACATCAAAAATTAGTTATGAACCCGTACGATAAAAAATATATCTTTATTCGGCCTGTTGATTGTAAAATATCGGCAGGCTGATTTTTTTTACGACTGGAGGTGAACATACATGGGAAACCGTGCAATCTATATCCTTATCGAAAATGGAGAATGGACTTATTTCTACTCTCACATGGGTGCAAATGCTCTGTCTCCGCTTTTGAGGCTGACACAGGCAAAGGAGTTGCAAATAAAGTTATCCGAATTTCACTCCCTTGCCCACATTTTTGAGCATTTGGACTACAAAGGCCAATATCAGAATCCACGGCTTATGGATGCTGATATGTTTTGTGAACGGACTGAACCTATCTCTATTCCCGAATATGAGCAAAGTTATGCCCAGCGTGGAGAACTGGAAATGAAAATCACGCTTGACCTCGACGAAAACGATTGTCTGCTGGAATATAACCCTAACTGTCCCTGGTATCGCACCATGGGAAGTTTTTCTATCAACCTTGATGCAGGAGTAGAAAATGTGCGTAGGCTATTAGCTCATGCAGAAGAACACAGTATCATTGATTTTGGCAGGCTTCTTACCATCTACCATCGCAGTACAGGGC
>DHVH01000039.1 GCA_002412555.1 Marinilabiliaceae bacterium UBA5213
ATTCAGCAATGAGTCGGCTTTTCTGTGTTTATATAGAGCAGGAAGGGCAGTTACAAACTGCCGGCAAAGATGGGGCGAAGTTGCAAACTTCGCCCAACAACAAGGCCATATTATTGCCTGCTGGCGCGAGTTTGTAACTCGTGCCCTCTCATCCCTCTTCGCGGAACTACGCTTCACCTTGTCCCCCCTTGCTGGATTCCGCTTCGCTTCACCTCCTGTCTCCTTTCTTACACTCACATCTTTCCCACCCAATCAACCCCTCCAACCTCTTCACCTCTCAAGCTCTTGACCTAATGACCTAACAGCCTCACAACCTCTTCACCTCTCATCCCGCTACGCGGGACTGCGCTTCGCTTCACCTCTTGACCTAATGACCTAATAACCTTTCAACCTATTGCCCAATCCTCCCTTCCTACCCAATCTACCCGACTAACCCTTCCTTCCCCTCCCTTCCCGGGTGACTTGGGTTCGCTACAGGAGCTTGCGTTTAAAATTTGTATGATGCCACAAAGGCATCTCCGAAATGCCTCAACGGAGATGCCTTTTATCAATTACAAAAATCCAACAGAAAGTGCTTATTCATCTACATCCCACCACATGGGTGTAGCGCCATTGTCCGGTCCGCCCAGCAAGGTTACCATCTGTGAATAGGAAGGATTCTGCTCCCGTTCCGAGGGTGGGAAATTGAGGCGACGAACAAAATGTTCCGAAGCTATTACGCCTCCGCTATGGTTCACCACAATCGGAAATATTTTTGGGTAGCCGGTTCTCCTGACCTCTGTCCAAGCTTCTATGCCCTCCGGAAACATGGCCAGCCATTTCTGGGTACTGATTTTTTGCTGCTTAACTTCAACAGATGCTGCTTCATCCCATTTGGGTGACACTGCATTCAGGTAGGAACTTCCGGTCTCAACATTATTCTCCGGATTGATGGGATCAATAAATGGAGCGGCAGTATTTTCCCGCTCAAGATAATCACCTGCTGATGCGCCCCATTGGTCCATGGAGGCCATTACACCAGCTTCATAAAAATCACTGGCAATACCGCCTACATCCCAGCCTCGCAAGGCTGCTTCAGCCAGCAAAAAGTTTACTTCGGCCGAGGTCATCAGAATGGCAGGGGATTGTACAGAAATGTTTAACTGGGAATGATTGACATAGGTTCCTTTATCCTCGATTTCGATTCCCTGTCTGATTCCTTTGTAGTTATACCCCTGATCGATTAATAACTGATCAGAAACTGGTTTGAAGTATTTCGAAAGACGGGGATCATTGTATCCATTCATGATCGATTCAATAGGCGCTCCCATTAATACATCATTCCATGATCCGCTAATTACTGCCAAAGGATGTGTATAGCCCTTACCACTCACTGCTGCTATGCCCTCCAACATCAGTCCATGAGGCGCAGATACGGCTAATTCTGCCTCTTCTTTAGCTTTTTCCGGCGACACCTTAGCAATATGAATGGCAAGTCGCAGCCTCAATGAGTTGGCAAATTGGATCCACTTTTTGTAGTCACCACCGAAAAACTGGTCGAAATTCTCAAACGGTGCCGCTCCCGTATTATTGATGATAAAATCATCCAAGGTTGTTACCGCAGTACTCAAATCATTAAAAAAGGCATTGTATGCTTCTTCCTGAGAGTCGTACTGGCCACCAGTTTGAGATTTCCCATATTCGGTGTAAATAATAGGGCCATACAAATTCGATATGCGGTGCATGGCCGTCACTTTCAATATATCTGCGACGGCTCCGAAGTGAGCATAATCCCCAATTGCTTTAGTTTTTACCTCAAGGGCTGCCGTCATGAATTGCGCATAGGTGTATTCCCAGGCAGCAAAATTCCAGCCATCTACCAAGGAATAAGTCAGGTTATTGACGTTGGCATTGAATGGTGTAGGCGACATCATATAGCCGGAGTAGATATCTGCGTTAAGATTCTGAGCTATCTGATAGGTCCAGTCTTTACCCGATCCCCAGTTATAATTCATGTAAATCATCTGCTGCAATTGTGGGAAGTAGGCTCCAATCATGTTGTAATCTCCGTCCAGTTGCTCCTCGGTAATCCCTGTTGGATTGGTGTTGAGTTCATCAAAATGATCCGTGCATTTAATGAATAAAAGAGGAACAATTGTCAATAATACGATTGTTTTGAATATGTTTTTTTTCATGGTAAGCATCTCTTAAAAGGTTAATTTCACGTTTAAACCATAGCTTCTGGTACCTGGCATACCGAATACATCGACCCCCTGGAGATTATTTCCGACAGACAATTGTGCTTCAGGGTCGTAAGGGGCATCCTTATAAATGAAGAATAGATTACGCCCGATCAATGATATTGTCGCATTTTTCACAAAAGAATTAGCTCCAAATATTTCCTCATTTAGTGAATATCCTACAATAAGCTCTCGCAACCTCACATTTGTGGCGTCGTAAACGTAATATTCTGATATTCCGTTTCTACCGCCTACCCGGTTGTAAAAACCTCTGACATCCTCCACTTGCTGACCTTCCAGATTAACATACCCTTTGTCTCTGGCTTCTGCGCTTGTCTTGGTCACCCCGTATTGATCCAAATCGGCCTGGGTGAGGGAAAGTGCATCGCCTCCAAAATTACCGTCAATCAGGAATTGGATATTGATATTTTTGATGGAAATACTATTGTTCCATCCCAATGAAAAATCGGGAGACGCATTGGCAATTTTCACAAATTCTTCCTGCCTCGTTGGTAAATCATCCGCGTCGTATATGATTTTTCCGGATGCATCCCGGGCAAAAGCCACTCCGTAAATATCTCCAAAGGCACCTCCTTCCACAAGTTTCATCCAATAAGAATTAGAGGTTTGATCTCCAAAACGGAATTCTTTCAAATCGGGATGCAATTTCTTAACTGTATTTTTATTGGTCGAGAAATTAAACGTGCTTTTCCAGTAGAAATCATTTTCTGCCATCGGTGTGATGCCTATAACGGCTTCAAATCCCTTGTTTTGAATGTCTCCCGCATTTACATAATAGGACGAATACCCTGAGCCTGCAGGTGCAGGCAGCGTAAAGAGTTGGTTTTCTGTGTTGGTTTTATAATAGGTCAGGTCCAGCGACAATTTATTGGCAAACAGGCGCCATTCTGTTCCCAGTTCAACCGACTTGGAAATTTCAGGCTCCAGGTTATCAAAGGGTGCCTGCGAATTGAAAATCAGATTACCACCTGCGGCTAATGTATGAGTCGGATTGCTTATATATACAGGGATGTCGTTACCAACGCTGCTCCATGATCCCCTGATTTTTCCGAAATCAACAAAGGCAGGCATGGGCAGCATATCGGACAAAACACCTGTAAGTCCTACCGAAGGGTAAAAGAATCCTGAAGTTGCACTTCCAGTATTGGCAAGGGCAGATGACCAATCGTTGCGTCCAGTTACATCCATGAATAACATATCTTTAAAACCCAACTGGGCAGTTCCGAAAACCGACTGTATTTGTCGATGAAGATCCATTTCTTCTATATAACCTATATCCATGTTGGCTACAGTAAAAACATTGGGCAGATGCAAATTATTGGGTCTGGAATCCAATCGTTCACTGCGGACTTTTAAATCATTCACGCTGGCTCCCAAAGAGCCGGTGAGAGAAATGTCTCCAAACATATTGTTATAGTTAAGCAAAACATCTCCATAATTCAGAATCTCCTCACGGTTCATCACGATATATCGGCCATTGCTTCCTGCTAGTGCAGTATGTGTGGATGCATATATTCTTTTGTTATACCTGTCGTTCGTATAATCCACATTTCCTCTGAGTTGAACATTTAGCATTGAAGTGATATCAAGCTTAGCGGTCAACGAGGTTAAAACCCTGTTTCTTCTGTCTTTCCCAGGCATGCGGTTGTTGATCCAATATGGGTTTTGCTCCATGGCTTCCAATTCCTTGTGCCAGTTCTGAACATTCAAGTTTCGATCTATGCTGTATGTTTCAAAATTTTCTTTGTAGGGCTGCATGTCCATCCCACGAGGGAAACGATATAATCCGACCAGGGGATTGAGATAATATCCTCCAGCCACCGGCTTGTTGGTAATCGACTGGTTGAGTAGGTTGATATTGGCATCAAGGGATAATTTCTCGTTAAAGAATTGGCCCGACTCCCTAAAATTAAGGTTGTGCTTTTTGAGTTTGTTTCCATCAATAATCCCCTTGGCTGATGTGTTGGCATAAGAGAAATAAGTTTGCATGTTTTTACTTCCTGATGAAAGTGAAACACTGTTGATGGTGGTAACACCCGTCTGAAAGAATTCGTCCACAAAGTCTTCTGAATTGTTTATTTTAGCCCCCCAACTATATCCTCCAGAACTATGTCCGTAACTATTTTGGAATTCGGGAAGAGAAATGGCCGATTCTACTGTAGTATTGGAGCTGACGTTAACGGTTGTCCTTCCGGCTATCCCCCTCTTTGTGGTAATCACTACCACACCATTGGCTGCCTGTGTGCCATAGAGAGCTGCAGCAGAGGCTCCCTTGAGAATGGTGATGCTTCTGATGTCTTCGGGGTTCAGGTTGGAAATGCCATCACCACTGTCGCGTCCACCGGAGTCGTTGGTGCCACCAATAGATGTGCTAGGCTGTTCCGAGACACTGTTAAGCATTGGCATACCATCTATCACATAAAGAGGTTGGTTGTTTCCTCCGGCAGAGCGATTTCCCCTGATCAGGATTTTTGACGAGCCTCCAAGACCGGAGCTGCTTTTTGAGATCACTACTCCGGCACTTTTGCCAGTCAGGGAATTCACCAGATTCACGTCTTTAGCTCCTGTTAATTCATCCCCACTCAAAGATTGGGTAGAATAGGTGAGGCCTTTACTGCTCTTTTCGATGCCTAGTGCTGTAACAACGACCTCATCCATTCTGATTACGGAAGGTTTAAGTTCCACATTTATCAGTTGCTGTCCGTTAACAACCACTTCGATTGTTTCAAACCCAATGTAAGAAAACACCAGTGTTGCATTTGATGGTAAGGTAATCTCATACCTTCCATCAATATCTGTTACGGTTCCATTCAAAGTTCCCTGCTGCAAAACAGAGACCCCTGGCACCGGCTCACCTTCTATAGTCGCGTCCGATACTTGGCCTTGAACAGTAATTTGTTGGGCCCATGTTTCTCCGACAAAGAATGCTAGAAGAAACATGACCAAAGCTGTTTTTAAAAACCTTGTTTTTTTCATAGACTCATGATTTTAAGTTTAATAAAAAGTTATTTGGAGAAGATCATTAAATAGTAAAGTCCCAACATAATTGTTATCATAATGACAATCAGGATTCTAATTCTTTCGTATTTTTTCAATCGTCTTTCTTTATCAATTCTTCTTTTCTCTTTTCTTTCCATTCGTGTATCGGAATTTATTAAACATTACATAACGCATCTATTCAACCCTCCCGTTGCAATAACACAAACATATCTCATGGTAAGTGTTATTAATATTCTGTCAATATCAAAAAATGAGCTTTTTGATGCACTGATAATACATGTGTTCCAAAGTGTTTTGCATGTTGCAAAATGGTTAACGCATAGTCATTTGCCAAAAGAAAGAAATAGGAAAAGAGCCTGGAGCATTAGAATGGCAGGCTATTGAGTATTAGAAGAAGGGGGCAGACATGACCTGGTGATAGTTTGAAAGACTTCTTATAAACATTTTAAGATAAATCCCTTACTTTAGTTCTTTGGGATTTTCTAAATAGTGCAGGAGAAAGTGAGAATTCCTGCTTGAAGGTTTTTATAAAATGGGAAACATTGCTAAAACCCACTTTGTAGGCGACCTCTGAAACCTGCATGTCCGTATTGGAAAGCAAAGATGAAGCTTCTTTTAACCTAAAGGACCGAATGAATTCTGTGGTGCTTGTGCCAACTACTGATTTGAGTTTTCGGTGAAGGTTGCTTCGACTCATTCCCACATGACCACATAAATCGTCCACAGAAAAATACTCATTGCCCAAATTTTCTTTGATAACAAGAACCACTTTTTTTAGAAAATGATCCTCTATTAGGTCTTTTTTATTCTCATCTGATTTATTGGAAAATAAATAGGAGGATAGGTATTCACGAGTTTTCTCCCTATTGGCAATAAGCCCTTTGATATAGGCCTTCAGCAAATCCATCTCAAAGGGTTTTGACAAATACAAATCTGCACCGTAATTAAGTCCTTCAATTTTGCTGACAGCTTCTCCTTTAGCCGATAATAAAACAACAGGTATATGGCTGTAGTTAATATTGGATTTTATTTTGTGGCATAGTTCAATTCCATCCATGTGAGGCATTATCACATCACTTAAAATAAGATCCGCTTCATGCACCGAAAGCCACTCCATTGCTTGGGTACCGTCATAAACACAGGCTATTCGGTACAAATTGTTCAATTCATCTCTTAATAGATGTAACAGCTCTTCATTGTCTTCAACAATCAGTATTCGCTTTTTTCCCACTGAACGTTCATACGTAGGTTTTATTTCTGAATATGCTGAGTCAGATTCCCGGCGGGTATAAAATTTAGGAACTGCGGAATTGAAAACAACAGGCGTAACATAGCTGGTATCATAATGCGATAAAGCGTGTGAAACACTGATATGAACAATAAATGTACTACCCCGCCCCACATCACTCAAGACCTTTATTTTGCCAGCATGTAAATCAATAAGTTGTTTCACCAACGCCAGTCCGATGCCAGTCCCTTGCTGATATTCATTCACTGGTTTTCCGAATTGCTGATAGCGGTTAAACAGTTTATCAATATGTTCTTTTGGTATTCCAACTCCAGTGTCTTCAATCCGAAAACCCACTACTGTATTTTTATTCTCGAGAACCGGGTGTTTTATATTTTCAGGACCGAATACAGGGGCGGTTTCTTCGCCAAATGCAGTAAAGACAATACGCCCGCCTTTTGGGGTGTATTTCAGGGCGTTGGACATAAGGTTGTGAATGATTTTTTCAACCACATTTTTATCAAATTTTACCCAAGGAAGCGTAAGCTCATCTTTAACAAGTAATTCTATTTGTTTCTCATCGGCCAATCCAGAGAACTGATTCACGGTGCGCCCACAAAATTTTGAGAAATGGGCGTCAGAAAGTTCCAGTTTAAGATGACCTGATTCAAGCTTGCTAAATTCCATGATTTGATCGATCAGACGCGTGAGATAGCTTGCATTATGAGCTACTCCTGATAACTCCTTTTTAACTTCAGGAGCCAAAGCCGCTTTTCTGAGTATTCTTTCAACCGGAACTGATATCAATGTCAGCGGTGTTCGAAATTCATGTGAGATGTTAGTGAAAAAACGAGATCTCATCTCACTCAAATCTTCCATCCTTAATCGTTCTTTCTTTTCATCGGCGAGATTCCGTTTCATATCTATTAAAAAGATCGTGTAATGCACATAGGCATATATCAAACTGCCAAAAGTCAGGATGAAAAGAAAGAAGGCCAATCTGGTTTTATACCAGGGCGGTAAAATGGTGATTTTCAAAGTAGCAGGATGCACACTCCAAACGCCACTGTTGTTAATTCCCTGAACCTGGAGGGAATATTCTCCGGGTGGCAGTTTGTTAAACCGGGCCCAACGAGTTTCTGACGGAGCACTCCATTTTTCTGTAAGACCTTCTAATCTGTAGCTGTATTTAGTTTTATCAGGCATTAAATAGTTCAAACCTGAAAAGAAAATGGTAAAAGAGTTGTTGTCCGCATTCAGTTTTATTTCTTCTACATAATGAATAGACTTATTGAGGATTCCTGACTCGTCACCTACATGGATTTCTTGATTGTCGACAAAAAACTTTTCAAAAATGATCTTTGGCGGCTCATCGTTTAACAAAAGTTTCCGTGGATGAAGTATATTCAGGCCCCTCGGACTTCCAGTAATAACAAGGCCATCACTTAAGACCTTGGTCACTTGAATTACACTGCTGTTTAATCCATCTCTTATATCCAGTTTGAGCAACTCCTCACTTTCAAAGTGATAGCGATTCAAACCGTTATAAGTGGATATCCAGTAATCATTATTGGTATCCTGAACCACAGAGTATACTTTATCATGACTTAAACCATTGGACGTATTCAAAAAGTGCAGACTGTCTTTATCACTCACCCTGACAACGCCTCCACCGTTGGTGGAAAGCCATGTTGCACCATCAATACTGTGAAAAATATCAGTAATGGTATTCAATCCAACTCCACTGTTATTTAAAGGATCATATAGAAATGCAGTATGCATTTTCAAGTCCGGTGAAAACCGCACGGCTCCGTTGCTGGTCCCCACCCAAAGACGGTTTTTGTTGTCCATTGAAAGACTAAGGATATACGGATTTAATTGAGCTGCCAACTCAGGATGGATAGAACTGAATGACTCAACTTTTTGGGACTCTTTATCAATCCTGAACAATCCTCGTCCAAGGGTTCCTATCCATACTTTACGCTTGCCTGCACTTTCTATCGACCAAACATGTGTGGCATCCTCTGGAGAAGTGTCTTCCGATTTCAGAGGATAGGTTTTTATGTTTTTAACATCTTTTCCAGGGGTAAAAACGGTGACTCCGGTTCCATAAGTCCCCAACCATATATCACCTTCTTCATCCTCAAATATTCGCCTGACAACATCGATATTCTTAAATGCAGGGTATGCTGAAAAGTTTTTAAAATCCATTATTTTTCTTCCATCAAGGAGCATATGTCGGAGCCCACCTCCATCGGTTCCCAACCAGATTATGCCTTTTGAATCCTGGAATATCTCAATTATATTATGACTGGATGCTGCATCATCATTGGTGGCTTCCCCGGTCATGAATAGGAACTGACTTAATAAAGGATTGTATTTATAAAGGCCTTTTCCCACCGTGCCAATCCAAATAATCCCGGATTCTTCGACAAAAATCGTTCTTACACCCTCTTTTTCAAAGATCCTGAATCGGTTCGAGGATTGGGGCGTGTCCATTTGTCGTCTGGTAATATCATTTACATGGATAATACCTGCCCCGTCAGTGGCCACCAGTAAATTGCCTTGCTCATCACGCTCCATTCCTAAAACTATAGTAACAGGCTCTCCGGATGAATCAATAAGTGGAATCCTCTCATACCTCAAAGAATGCTTTTCAAAAAGATATAGTCCCATGTTATTGGTTCCCAAGAGTAGTTGATCATCACCGGCATTAAGGATGCAGTTAACCTCCATACCTGAAAAAGGATAGTCCTCTATTTTGTCGGTGATTGAATTATAGCGACTTAGCCCTCTTTTATAGGTGCCAATATAAACAGAATCTTCTGACAGGTACAGTCCCGAATAAACCTTGATCTTTTGTCTGTTTTCTGCAGACATCTCTTTATCTGCCGGAACTAATTCATTAATCTTGTAGGCATAATAATAGAGCCCGCCTCCCATAATGCCGACATAAAAGCCATCATCGCCGCCACTGAATATCGTGCCAATATGTTTGTTATGTAATTTTTCGGAAGGCGTTTCTTTCATTAGGTCCATCACCTGGAAACGGTCTTTTTCATTGTCATAATAACAAAGACCGCCTTTTGTTCCCACCCAAATGCGTCCGCTTAAATCCTGAAACAAAGAGGTGATGAAGTTATTTGGTAGGGAATAAGGATTATTCAAATTGTGGTAATACGGGAAGGATTCATAGCCATTGTAGCGATTTAACCCATAATAGGTACCTACCCAAACGTAGCCGTTGTTATCCTTGATAATAGCTGAAACAGCCCCATTACTTAAGGCATCTTCTATATCAATAATGTCAAATCGGGCGTCAAGGTTGACTAATTCTTTACCCGAGGAGAATCTTGTCAGAATAAGAAAGGAGATTAATATGATTGTTGAGGGTCTCACGGCTTTTTAACTGTATTTTACAGGGTGTTAAAACACAAATATAAAATATAATTATCTTAACCCGTTATTATCAGTCACTTATTTAGTGAAAATACGTCTGCTCATAAAATGGTGGTCAGAAAATACACCAATGGCAGTGTCAACAGACTTAACACCGTAGTCAGAAAAACATTTTCGGCAGCACGGTCATCAGCGGCCCCATAGGCTTTGGCCATAATGACTATCATACTCATGCAGGGCATGGCAGTTTGTAGGACAATGATTGTTTTGGCCATTTGCCCTAATTCCACGCCCAAAAACCCAATTGCGAGGTTTATGAAAAGCAGTAGGATTAAGGGGATTAGTACCAACTTATTCAAACTTAGCAAATAAATATCCCCTCGTTTCATCGCTCCTTTAAGACTGGTGGTGGCCAATGTAGAGCCGATGTACAGTAGGGCGAGCGGACTGGTCGCTTTTCCAATACTACCTAGGGAAGTATGCACTATTTCCGGCAGTTTTAATTGAACAAGGAACATGCAAACCCCAACTGCAAATGCTACAGTGTTGGGATTTAGTAAGTTTTTGAAACGCTCCCGCCAAGAAACTGTACTC
>DHVH01000192.1 GCA_002412555.1 Marinilabiliaceae bacterium UBA5213
TGGTGGGGGAGGAAAATATTTGCCCCCTGTTTGAAGATGCCTTGACAAAAGTTAGGGAATTGGATGGGGGCCATTCTTCTGTATAGTCTCTTTATAAAAATTGTATATTCAGACCTGTTAAGTAACGAATCATTCATTTGGGCTGTTAGTTATCTACAACTAAATAAGGGCATGGAATGGCAAGTCATAATGCTCAAAGAAATAAAAAGCAGTTACTTCGATAAACGAGGTAACTGCTTTTATTAAGGGGTGGGCCCAGCTGGGCTTGAACCAGCGACCCCCTGATTATGAGTCAGGTGCTACTAACCAACTGAGCTATAGGCCCTGAAAACAAAACAAAGTACTATCTTTGTTTTGAGTTGACAAAAATACAAAGAAATTGCAATTATCAAACATCTTATATGAGAATAATGAACATCATTTTCGATTTGGGGGGCGTCATTGTTGATTTAGATATGGCACGCACTTTTAATGCTTTTAACCGGTTTTTTGGCGAAGCTGCTGTTGAATTGGAGAATGGCTATTTGAAAAGTAGAGTGTTGCGACAGTATGAGACGGGTGCCATTGATAGCGAAAGCTTTCTGAATCAATTGGTACAGTTGGCTAAAAACGGAGAGAGCAGCAGTGATATCGTGGCGGCGTGGAATGCAATGTTGATAAGAATTCCGGATAAGCGCGTGAAAATGCTGGAGCAGTTAGGCAAGAGTCACCGTATTTTTATTCTAAGCAACACCAATGAACTGCATGAGCAGTATTTTGAAAAGATGGTGCCCGGTTACGACCGGCTAAGTGATTTGTTTGAGAAGGCTTATTATTCGCACCGTATTGGTTGTCGAAAGCCTGACCCGGTTGCTTTTACAGCCGTGTTGGAGGGGAGTGGGTTAAAAGCGGAAGAAACACTGTTTGTGGACGACCTGGCTGACAATATTGCTACGGCAAAAAAATTAAACTTCCAGACCTTGTACATTGAGCAAGGCATGGAAGTTTCAGATATCTTGAAATTACGGCTTTAAATATTACTTTTTGACCAGCAACCAAACACCTTCTTTGCCTGGTGTGTTTCGCTCGTTCTCTAGTGCGCTTAAAGCTTCCTTCCAGTTGCTGAAGCCCATGTATGAAACTTTGTAAAAGTCGCTGTTTGGACCCGGCTCACGATGAATGATTTGTGCATCCATACCCTTATTGACCAAGTCACGTTGAAATTTTTCGGCGTTGCTATATTCCTGAAAACTACCTGAAATAAGGAAATACTTATTGGCAATATTTGGCCGGGTATTTACAACGGGTTCTTCAAACATAGCCTCCTCAAAAGCTGTGGTGTCAGGCTTAATTTCTTCAACCATAGTCGTTGCCGGTTTTTTGGCAGGGGCTGGTTGGGGTTTGTCTTTACATCCGGCTAAAATGAACATTGCCAGAATTGTAAATAGAGCTAATTTTTGCATGTGATTAAAGTTTGATTTCTGCAATATATGAACAGCGGCAATATAGGACTTTTTTTGTGATAAAGTCAAGCGTTTAATGCTCTTTGCGGGCTTTTTGAGTGGATTTGTGAAATGGTGGTTATTGTTGCCTTTATATGGGATTCACTTGGGGAACCATAATAAAGAGGCCGACTTATAGGGTCGGCCTCTAATTATTTATGATTACTAATGGCGTTGTTTTAGTCCTGTTCTTGCTCTTCCTGTTCGGTGAGTGTTAGCTCAAAGTCGATTTCATTCTGATAACTAAAGAGTCTAATGTACAGGTAGCCGGTGGGACTTTGCAGGTTGTAGAACGTTTCTGTGCCTGATTTGATTCGCGTATCCTCAGCTTTGTAATTGTTTTCAAATGGTTTATGGGAAATCCATACCTGAACGTATTCCACAAATTCTGCTGGAAGATGGTAAACCGGGTCAAATACATTAACGGTTAATTGGTAGGTTTTGGCAGAATCAACTTTCAGATAATAGAATTGTTCAGCCTTATAAGCCTCCAGGGAAATGAGGGTGTCGAGGGTTCCGGAAATGGTTTGGTTGAGTCCAATTACATCCGGATTCCACAATGAACCCGGCACTGAGTCAGATTTATGCACTTCGTTTTCAAAATCGATATATTCTGTTCCGTCACCTCCATTGTCCAGAAAAGGATCGTTTGCCATTTTTTGAGCATGCCAAGTTTGGGATCCGTCTTCAAATACCATTTCCATGATGAGTTGGTTGCCCTTAAGATCAATCATGGCAACAACAGCCTGATCGGCACTTCCTGCTTCTTTTAATGTAAGGGTTTTGCCCGACAAAATGTATGTTCCGGCACTATGGGTGGTAATTGTTTGCCCCTCAACCGTGAAATACGCATAAGTGTTCAAGTCGAAACGAATGTAGCCGAAGTCATCAATGATTTCTGCCTGACTATTTCCTTCGGTTTTAGCTGGAGGGCTGCCCGCACCTGCATCACCGTCACCCGCTGTGGTATCATCACCTGGTTCATTGTCCTCAGTGGCTGGTTCTTCTTCCTCACTTATGATATCTGTAATTTCCCACAAGCCGTCCAGTATAATGACATCCGTTCCATTGTCATCGCCGCCACATGAAGGCAGTGACATAGAAGCACCGATTACAATGGCAAGTACCAATAGGATTTGTTTTATTTTCTTCATTCTATTACAATAAGGTTATAAATATAGACCGAAATAATTATTCCTCAGTCCCAGATAAGTTCTCAACTTCGAATTTGAAGGCAACTTCTTTTTGATAGCTGAAAAATTCTATATAAAGGCAGCTGGAAGTTGAAAACAGATCGAACTTTATAAGAAGGGATTGTCCCACCGTCTCAATATTGGTATTCAGGATATACTGATCAGTTGCATAGGCATCTGTGATGCTTAGCGTTGTATATTGCAGTTGAGAGATGATATCCTTATAATCGGTACTAATTTCCCGTACATGAATGCGAAAAGCTTTTCCGGGTGTTACCTGTAAATAATATCTGGCTACATGACCATTTCTTCCTTCTACGTCATAGAGTGTGCCCGCAATGAGTTCTCCTGTTGGGATTAACGTTGGATTTAACGAGGAGCCTTCCACGGCATTCCTATCATGATATTTGGCACAACCGGTAGGAGCTTCCTCATCCGGGTTGTCCGTGTCTTCATCATCGGCTGGTGTTTCTGGCATAAAAGGGTCGCCAACTACCTTCTCAGCAAAATAGGTTATTTCACCATTATCCTTTTTTTCAATCATTATTAACTGCCTGCCCGATATGGTATACCCGTAGTTCTTGGCCGGCTCGCTGGAGGATAGTATTGTTATTTCATTGTTGGCCAGCGTGTAATTGCCTGTCTCCTGTATTGTGGTATCGGCAGTAGTGACTTCAAAATAGTCATAAGTTGAAGCGTTAAACCTAATGTAGGGCTGCACTCCGTCGCTATCCGGATAGGTAATGGTGGTGTCAGTAGTTTCAGATGTATCAGCAATTATGGGTGCTTTTACCTCTGTAAGTCGCCACAATCCCTGCAGTATTTCATTGGGGGTGTCATTTTTATCGTCGCTGCCACAACTTGTTGTAAACAACAATATTCCCAAAGCGATGAATGCCTGGGAAGTGTGTTTGTAGATTTTCTTCATCTGGTTATTTTCTTAAGGTCGTGTGGATGAGTTTGGTTCATACGTTTTATAATACCGTTGAATACGATAGATACGTCCGAAAGGTTTTGTTTTCAGGGGAGAAAATAAGCGGCAGTGTGTATTGAAAAAGGTGGTCAGCCTTACCTTATGGGCTTTTTGGGTGTTAGATGGTAAAACTCCCGGATGGCCTGAAAGAGATTGAAAGAATAAATCATCAGGTTTTTAGTCTCACCCATAATTTCCATATAAATGACATTCACTCTGGTGCGTCCCTGGCCAGTACGGATGCGTCTGATTTGCTCCAGCCGATATTCTTCCAGGAGTCGCATCACTACACTTTGTTTGTTTTTTAATTCATGAATGGCATCGAAACGCTTCTCTTTTTCAAAGTGAATCATGAAATTGAGAAAGGCTGTTGTTTCTTCCAGAATAACCGACAGGTCGTCTTTTTGCGCAATAGAAAGGCCTTTGTGCTGATTCTCGAGGTGTTTGTACACAGGTGGCGCCATAATGCCAATGGTATTCGACATTTCAGTTAAATAGTCAAGCGCCTGAACAAACAGATGGCCTGAGTCCTGAACTTCTTCAGGTAATTTACTATAGGTTCTGAATAGTTCAATTTTGTAATTTTTAATGGCTTGCTGTAAATCTTCGGCTTTTTCTATGGCTTCTCTCATCTGACGAAGATCCTCATTCATGAGTCCGTTGAGAATCATGAAATAGATTTTGGAGGCCTCCAGTAAGAATTTTCTTATCCGCTCTCTGCCTGTCTCCCGCAACCATTCAATACCTTCATTTTTTTCGTGATAGAATGTTTTTTGGAGCTCCTTTTGTTTGGCAATTTTCTGATTGTGGTATTTGGTTGTCTTCCACAGCGTAAATAGGACGATTAGAAATAGTCCCACAGCTACAGGCCATCCTCCCCAGTGCAAGGCCAGAGAAAAGAGGAAAGAACCTATAAAACCGCCTAAGGCGGTTATAAACCAACCTCCTAAAATCGAAAGCACTCCGGAGAGACGGTAAACAGCACTTTCGCGCCCCCAGGCCTGATCGGCAAAGGAAGTGCCCATGGCCACCATGAACACCACAAAGGTGGTAGATAAGGGAAACTTTAAATAGGTGCCCACGGAGATGAGCAGACTGGCGATGACCAAATTGACAGAAGCCCTTACGGTATCAAAATAGATGACCTCGTCGGTCGATTGCTGACGATGCACCGGTATGGGTGCTTTAAATCGTTCCGAGATAAAGTTGTGAATCCGAGCGGGTAAAATGTTGTCTACTTTTTGATAGATACTCAGAAAGGATCTGACCAGGACTTTGGATAGGGGGGAGGGCTCAAACCTTTCCTGTCCGGATGATTGTCGGCCCAGATAGACTTCCGTTTCGGTTACGGAATGGAGTTTTTTTGAAAAGAAAAGCGTCCCAACCATTACTATACCGGCCAAAATAAAGAAGCCCATATACACCGAATCACTGAATTGAAAGGAGCGCACCCATTCGTTATCTAAAAAGTGCAGGGGAAAGTTAGTGAAGGATGCGTTGGGGGTATTAAGGTATTCTTTGATACTTTCAATGCCTGTCAAAGGCAGTCCAATAAAGTTGACCAAATCATTGGCGGCAAATGATAGCGCCAGGGCAAAGGTGCCAAAAAAAACGACCAGCTTGGGAATGTCAATGTGGAAAAGGGTCGCGAGACCCCACAAACCCATGAAGGAGCTGAAATACACACCTGCTAGAACCCTTACCTCACCCATGTTTTGCAGCCACTGGATGTTCTCTTCCCAAAACATACCGCCAACCCCTTTTTTTAGAATGAGGTAGAAAATGGTGGTGATTGCCAGGCCTCCCACAGCTGAAAAGAGAAAGGTGAATTTTCCCTGATAACGAAAGGTGAAAAGAAGGCGCGTGAGAAATTGGGCAGTGGCGCCTGTTAAAAAGGCCAAAAGGATGGAAATAAGAATGCCTGCAAAAATGATAAATATCCGGTCGGTGTTGATGAAGGCTGAATAGCCTTCCATGGTTTCCTGTGCATTTTGCTTAATCAGCACGATGGCCAGAGCGCCACCTATTAGACTGAAAATGACCGAAACCGTGGTTGAGGTAGGAAAACCTGCAGTATTAAAGGCGTCGAGCAGCAGGATATTGGCAACCGTAACCGCCACTACAATGATCAATAGCTCGTGCAAAAGAAAACCTCCGGGATTAATCACCCCATTACGGACGACTTCCATCATGCCCCCTGAAAAGAAGGTGCCAATAATCAATCCGACACCTGCCACCGCAAGTATTACTCTACTCGACGCCACACGGGAACCAATGGCCGCATTCAAAAAGTTAACTGCGTCATTAGAAACGCCGGTTATCAAGTGAAATGTGGCCAACAGTATTAGTAAGATAACGGTTAACAAGATGAAAGTATCCATTCTGTTGGTTTAGAATTGCCAAAAGTAGTGTTTCGCGCATTGAGAATAAAATGTGCGAACATTAATTTTATGTTAGGATTTATGCTTTGGTTTTTTCAAATTTACCTTTAAATTGGGTCATTTTCAGGATAAAACAAAAGTTTACATTAAGTTAACATTGGTCAAAGTGGCTGATGTCAGCTATAAAGTTACAAATTCGGTTAAATTTGTCGTGATAAAAATTGAATTTTCAACCCGATTTGTATCGGATTAAACATCT
>DHVH01000166.1 GCA_002412555.1 Marinilabiliaceae bacterium UBA5213
ATTGTTTAATACCTTTATTATAGGTGCTGTTGATTTTTTAAAATTCACCAAATCTGATGTTTCACCATTTTTAATAAAGCAGAAGTTTAAGTTCCCTTCATCGTGATATACAGTACCACCGCCCGACATTCTACGAAGCAAGGGAATATTATGCCGTTCCAAAAATGCTAGATTTATTTCTGCCAGGGCGTTTTGATGTTTACCAATGATGACTGATGGGGTGTTGATATAAAAGAAGTGATAATCCTCTGCCTTGTGTCTGAGCAGGTACTCCTCTGCAGCCAGATTGAAAGTCGGATCGTGACTGTTGCTGAGTATTGAGTAGATTGTTGACATTTGCTTAAATGGCTCTTTTGATTGGTTTATGTATGGTTCAGTACTAATTTCTCATGCCTTCAACATTCAGATGGCTAAATAAGGTTATAGCTTTATAAATTGCTATTTTTATCAAGAGTTTTTGATGGAATTTGTGTAAAATTTAATCGAACTAACGAGCAATCTGTTTAATTTTATGCGTGTTGTTATTCAAAGAGTTTCAAGAGCGTCAGTGAAAACCACTGAAGGACATCATCAAGCTATAAACAAAGGATTGATGGTATTGGTTGGAATCGGTCTGGAAGATACTGAAGGTGATGCCGATTGGCTGGCTTCTAAAATTACGGCCATGCGAATTTTTGATGACATGGATGGAATCATGAATCTGTCATTAATGGACGTTGCAGGAGAGCTGTTGGTGGTTAGCCAGTTTACCCTTCATGCCAGGACCAAAAAAGGCAACCGACCCTCCTATATAGATGCAGCACCACCTGAAAAATCGATACCTTTGTATGCCTATTTCGTTAAAAAGCTGAAGACATTGACTGGTCGACCTGTGGCAACAGGGATATTTGGTGCCCAGATGGAAGTGGAGTTGATAAATGACGGACCGGTAACCATTGTTATGGACACAGCGCATAAAGCATAATTGGATGACAATACAAGAAGCACAAAATAAAGTGGACCAATGGATTAAAACCTACGGCGTCCGCTACTTCAGTGAATTGACAAACACTGCGGTATTGATGGAAGAGGTTGGTGAACTGGCGCGTTTAATGGCTAGAAAGTATGGCGACCAGTCCTTTAAAAAGGGAGAGAACCAAAATGATATTGGAGATGAAATGGCTGATGTTTTATGGGTGCTATTGTGTTTAGCCAATCAGACCGGTGTGGATCTTAGTGCAGCCCTTGCCAAAAATTTTGAGAAAAAGACGAATAGAGATGCCACCAGACATCTTGACAATGAAAAATTGTAATGGTTTTAATCGTATAATATTAGTAAAGAATGGAATCAACACCTTTATTTGAACTTTTTGATGAAGATTTTAAAAATCTTCCAACTTATAATCAAGATAGCCTGCGACTGCCTGAAAGGAGCGAAGCGTTATTGAAGCAGATTTTTAATTGCATTGATTTAACAAGCCTGAATACAACAGATTGTAGCAATAGCATTGAGGATTTTTGCGAGAAGGTGGCAGACTTTCCCAAAAAGTTTCCCGATATGCCCAATGTGGCCGCTGTTTGTGTTTACCCCGTATTTGCTTCCATCCTGGCCAGCAAGCTAAAAAATGTGCCGGTGAACAGGGCCGTTGTTTCTGCCTCTTTTCCTTCGGCACAGACCTTTTTGGAAACAAAGGTAGAAGAGACCAAGCGTGCCCTCTTTTTTGGGGCAAATGAAGTGGATATTGTGATTTCGGTGGGTGAATTTCTTGAGGGAAATTACGAATTTGTAGGCAACGAGATTTCTACGATCAAAGAGGTGACTGGCAAGGCGCATTTAAAAGTAATTTTGGAAACAGGCGCACTTAATGATACTGAGGATATTTGGAAGGCTAGTTTGATGGCCATGGAAGCCGGAGCCGATTTTATTAAGACTTCTACAGGAAAAATGACACCTGCGGCAACACCTGAGGCCGCATGGGTTATGACACATGCCATTAAGGCCTATGCGCAAAGGAAGTCGAAGATGATTGGCTTTAAACCAGCAGGAGGCATTGCCACAGTGGAAGAGGCTTTATTGTACTGGACTATTCAGGAGCAGGTGTTGGGTGAAAAGTGGCTCAACAAGGACTATTTTCGAATTGGTGCCAGCCGTTTAGCCAACAATTTATTAAGCGAAATAGAATCGATGAAAGGAAATCAGCAGACAGTGAGTTATTTTTGAGCCTAAAGCATTTTTACTTATATGGAGTTTCATAGAGAATCTACGGAGGGCCTTAATGAAAACAGCAAGTTATCACCCGTAAATTTCCACCGCCACTTCGCTAATTTTCTGTATTAGAGGGGATGAATCCAATATAAGGTTTGTAAGTTTTTTTTGGAAGCACACAGTCGTTCGGCAATATCTGGGAACCATGGCTGGTAAATCTTAAACTTTACGCGAAGTGGTAAAGAAAACCAGTTCTTCCAATGCCATGCGCGTTTCGGATTCGGGATAACTTTTTAGGATATCCAAAGCCTTGTCACGAAACTCCACCATCCTTTGACGCGCGTATTCTATTCCGCCCTTGTCCTTGACCATTTGCTGAATGGGGGCGATTTTTCGCTCAACTTTATGGTGGCGTTTGATGGTCCTGAGCACCTTTCTACGATCGTTGCCCGACATTTGATCCAGCACATAAATTAGTGGCAGGGTGATTTTCTTCTCTTTCAGATCATTGCCTGTTGGTTTTCCTGACAGATTAGATTTTTCGTAATCCAACAAATCATCTCTTATTTGAAAGGCCATGCCCAGGTAAGTGCCAAACTGTTGCATTTTGTCCAGTTTTTCATCGGAGGCATTGACCGAATAAGCGCCCGCTTTGGTACAAGCAGCAATCAATGTAGCCGTCTTCATGCGGATGACATCGTAGTAGACCTCTTCGGTGATGTTTAACTGGCGTGATTTTTCAATCTGCAGCAATTCGCCTTCGCTCATTTCCTTCACAGCGTTGGAAACAACTTCAAGCACACCTATTTGCTTGGTTTGTAAGGCACTTAGTAGGCCTACGGACAAGAAATAGTCGCCCACCAGGACAGCAATTTTTGAACGCCACAAGGCGTTGATTGAAAAGAAGCCCCTGCGCTGATAGGTTTCGTCCACCACATCGTCGTGTATCAAGGTAGCGGTGTGCAGTAATTCTATCAGACCCGCTGCGGTATAACTGGCCTCCGTAATTTCGCCATTGAGTCGGGCCGACAAGAACACCAACATCGGCCGCATCTGTTTGCCTTTTCGGCGCAACAGGTAATTGGTGATAATGGTTAATAACGGGATTTTGGAATTGAGCTGCTTTTTGAAGTAGCGCTCAAATTCTTTCATCTCGGTGGCAATGGGAGCCTTTATTTTAGAGGATACGCTCATTTGGTTTCAATAATTGTTCAAAAATAGCAAATTGGTGGTTAATTTGGCAGCTAAAGTCTTGTTTATTTTCGCCATAGAACTTTTAAACAAGGGGATTTTATGTTACCGGGATCGCTATTTATATATCTATGTATTTAAATATTTTTACTGGTTGCATATTTTCTATAGCATTTCTTTCTATCTTTGCAAACAGACTAATTGTGCTAATAGTTCAAAGTTTAGGCCGTTTTGTGCAAAAGTTTTGAACCTATAAATTTAAACATTATGAAGCAGGTAGAACAGGATATCAAAATCACCGATCTTCAGCCCGAAGTGCTTGAAAGAGCGGCCAGTATGTTAAAGGCTATAGCACACCCCATGCGCATCGCTATTTTATCGCATCTTGAAGATGGCAAAAAACTAACTGTGACTGAAATCCACAATATTTTGAAAATTGAACAGAGCACTACCTCACATCATTTGGGCATTTTAAAAGACAAGGGGGTCTTGGCTTCCCAACGGGAAGGTAAAAATACCTATTACTTTTTGAAGCACGATAGTCTCCGTAATATAATTGAATGTGTGAGTAAATGTTCAGTGAGCTAGGAAGGGTAAGATTGGTGAAACTGGAAGGAAAGAGAAATGACAAAGATTAGATTAACAAAGGAGTTCCGTTTTGAGATGGCGCATGCCTTGTATAATTATGACGGACTGTGTAAAAATATTCATGGGCATTCCTACATTTTACAGGTAACCGTCCTGGGTGAACCGGTAAAAGATGATCATAGTCCTAAATTGGGGATGGTAATGGATTTTGGTGATTTGAAAGACATCGTAAACCGAGAAATTGTTAAAGACTTAGACCACTCTGTAGTGGTCAGCTCAAAAGTTTCTCCTGAATTGCTAAAGCAGATGGGGCAGATGACCGAACGCTATTTTATTATGGATTATCAGCCAACATGCGAAAACATGCTCATTGATTTTGCAGAACGGCTGCAAAATGCCCTGCCCGATAGCGTTGAGCTTTTCAGTTTGAAGCTACATGAGACAGCTAACTCTTATGCCGAGTGGTACGCTTCTGATAATTTATAGGCATTCATTCCATACCGGGCATTTCCAGCTAATTCTTTCAAGCGGGTTTCCTTATTGTTAGTGCATACTGACTAAGCCTTTGGGACGTTTATTTTTCCTTCAATCTTAATATTCAGGACTTTTCCTTTTTCACTGTTGGTTTAAGCAAGTGTACCTCTCGATTTGTCCTGGGGTGTCATTACTTTATCAATCCACATTTGCACGATATCACGCATCTCCCCTAAAGGCGTAGGATGAATTTTTACTTTAAATCCTGCCTTACTAAGGGTTGATCGCCAGCTCTTTTCTTGATCCCCTGCCATATCCTTCAGTACATGGTCACCGGCGGTAGTGAGTAGGGGCATAAGCCATACCGTGTTAATGCCTGCTTTTCGAATTTGCGGAATAATATCCTCTATGGCAGGGTAGGCTTCAATGGTGGCCACAAAAATGGAAGGATCGGTCTGGCGGAAATATTCCTGTAAACCAGCGTAGGCTATATTGCCAGGGTGACTGGTGCCATGACCCATCAGCAATAGCGCCTCACCCGATTGGCGAAAACTTTGTGCATGCTTTTGAATGATTTCGCAGAGCCGTTGATAATCCTCATGCCTCGAAAGAAGCGGCTCCCCAACATTTATTTTTTCAATGCCTTTAGGGAGTCCCTCCAATGCTTTCGCTGTTTGAAGGATGTCGTGGTATTCAAAACCATGAATAACATGCAAAGATTGAACGCTGACTACCTTATATCCCTCATCAGCCAATTGCGCCAGGGCGGTTGCAGGTGAATGGATATCCTTGCCGCGATTTTTCCATTTTTTGCGGACAATGGCAGACGTGAAGGCCCACCTGATCTCCTTTTCGGGAAAAGCTTCTGCAAACTGCTTTGCCATTTTTTCGTAGGTGGCATATGCTTCGGGTATAGATGTGCCAAAGGCGGTTAGCAGCAGTGCCTGTTGTTTAGCTGTGGGCGATAGTCTTTCCATTTTGACAGGACCATTTATTGTAAAATTCTTCGTATTGACAGGATAACAGACTGTTGTTCCAACTTGTTTATTGGCTGGCCATAAAAATACACCTTTTGCCATGATTTTCAGAAGGGGTATGGGTATTTGCCGACTAATGTGTAATTTTAGAATTTTAAAACCATGCTCATGTCAGATACCAAGAAATCACTTTTTTTGCTCGATGCATATGCTTTAATTTTCAGAGCTTACTATGCTTTCATACGCGCACCGCGCATTAACTCCAAAGGACTCAACACTTCCGCCGCTTATGGTTTTGTGAATACCCTGCTGGATATCATCAACAATCAAAAACCTACACATCTGGCTGTGGTTATTGACTTTGCAGGACCAACTTTCCGCAATGAAATGTACACGGCGTATAAGGCCAACCGGGAGGCGACGCCTGAAGATATTAAGAAGGCCGTACCCTACATCCGTCAGATTTTAGAGGCCTTGAATATTCCTCTATTGGAAGTCTCCGGTTTTGAAGCCGATGACGTAATTGGCACCCTGGCCAAAATGGCCACCGGCAAAGGATATGATACTTATATGGTTACGCCAGATAAGGACTTTGCACAACTTGTAAGTGAAGATATTAAGATGTATAAGCCTAAGGCGCATGGGAATGAAGTTGAAATATTGGGACCAGAAGAAGTGCGGACCAAATTTCAGGTGCCTGAACCCATCAATGTTATTGATGTACTGGCACTTTGGGGCGACACAGCTGATAATATTCCGGGTTGCCCCGGAATTGGTGAGAAACGCTCGAAAGACATTATTCAAAAGTATGGCACAATTGATAATGTATATGAACACATTGAAGAGTTTTCCGGAAAACAAAAGGAAAACCTTTTGACCTTTCGCGATCAGGTAGAGCTGGCCCGCCAACTGGTGACCATTGAAACAGCGGTGCCATTGGAGGTCTGCATTGAAGATTTAGAGCGCAAGGAAGCCAATTTGGAAAAACTGCGGCCAATCCTGGACGAACTTGAATTCCGTACCTTGTGGGAGCGTATTTCAGGAGATGGCAAAGCCAGGCGTCCCCAACCTGCCCAAGGTTCGCTATTTGATGATGCAGAGGTGCCGGTCGCTGAGCCTGTGGACATGCCGACTGAATTACTTCAAACAATAGATAATGTAAATCATGCTTATTATTTGGTTGATAATGATTTAGCAATAGAGTCATTGGCAATTGAATTGTCCATGCAATCGGCCTTCTGCTTTGACACCGAAACCACCGGATTGGATGTGCGGGACAGTGAGTTGGTGGGTATAGCGTTTTCGTGGAAAGCTCATGAAGCCTACTATATGCCGCTTTCGGCCAGTAGAGATGAGGCCGTTAAACGCCTGGCCATTCTAAAGACCGTTTTTGAAGACGCTCAGATTTTAAAAATTGGTCAGAACGTCAAATTTGATGCGCTGATGTTACGGCAATATGGCACCATTTTGCAGGGTCCCTTTTTCGATACCATGGTCGCACATCATTTGGTACAACCCGGACTGCGCCACAACATGGACTACTTGTCGGAGGTCTATTTGAAATACCGCCCCGTTAGCATCGAAGCGCTCATTGGAGCTAAAGGAAAGAAGCAGGGCAGCATGCGCGATGTGCCGTTGGAGGAGGTGAAAGAATATGCCGGTGAAGATGCGGACATAACTTTGCAGCTGAAGTCTCATTTAGAAAGGGAATTGGAAAAAGAAAAGCTAACATCTTTTTTCACAGAGGTTGAGATGCCTCTGCTCGAAGTTTTAATAGAAGTAGAATCCAATGGGGTTCGAATAGATGTAGAGGAATTGAGGCGTTCGGGTCTAAGTCTTGAAAAGCGCCTTGAAAAATTGGAAGCAGAGATCATTGAGATGGCCGGGAAAAGTTTTAATGTGAATAGTCCCCGCCAGGTAGGTGAGATCTTGTTCGATGTGCTTAAAATTGATGCCAAGGCCGGTAAGACCAAATCTGGCCAATTCTCTACCAATGAAGAGACCTTGCAGAAACTGAAAGACAAGCATCCTATCGTCGCCCAAATTTTAGAACAACGCGGACTTAAAAAGTTATTATCCACTTATGTAGATGCTTTACCTAAACTGGTAGATAAAACAACCAGCCGTTTGCATACCTCCTATAATCAGGCTCAAGTCGTTACTGGACGCTTAAGCAGCAGCAACCCCAACTTGCAAAATATTCCCATTCGAGATGATGACGGGAAAGAAATTCGTAAGGCCTTTACTTCCACCGATGAACAGCATGTCTTTCTGAGTGCTGACTACTCCCAGGTAGAATTGCGACTGATGGCCCATTTAAGTGAAGATGAAGATATGGTGGCTGCCTTCAACAGGGGTGAGGATATTCATTCAGCCACCGCAGCCAAAATTTTCAAGGTCGCTCTGGAGGAAGTCACTTCTGACATGCGCCGCAAGGCCAAGACTGCCAATTTTGGCATTATCTACGGCATTTCAGCCTTTGGCCTGTCGGAGCGCCTCAACATTCCACGCAGCGAATCCAAGGCCATCATCGATGGCTACTTCGAAAACTTTGCCGGTGTTAAGCGCTACATGGATGAGTGCATCCGCATCGCTAGAGAGGAAGGTTCTGTAGAAACCATCTTTGGCCGCAAGCGTTATCTGCCCGATATCAACTCACGCAATGCGGTTGTTCGTGGCATGGCCGAGCGCAATGCCATCAATGCGCCCATCCAGGGCACAGCCGCCGATATCATCAAAAAAGCCATGGTCGATATTCAGCGCCGATTGAAGCAAGGCGGCTATCAAACTCAAATGATACTGCAGGTACATGATGAATTGAACTTTGACGTTCCCAGGGATGAGCTGGAAGCGGTCAAAAAGCTGGTCAAAGAAGCCATGGAGTCGGCCTGCCAGTTAAAGGTGCCGCTCGTTGTGGATATGGGCGAGGGGCGCAACTGGTTGGAGGCGCATTAATTCTCAAACTCCACGACTTGGATGTCGCCATAACCCAAGCCTGTTACCTTGATGTTGGCTAAGGGTTAGTCGGTCTTTATTCGGATGGTGGGGTTAAGAACGTTTATTGTAGATTGGGTTTTGGTTTTTTTATTTGGCTGATTTTTGTGGCCAGGGTGGAAACGACGTAACCAACTACGGCCGCATCGTCGATGAGGCCGGCGAAGGGGATGGCATCGGGAATAAGGTCGATAGGCATTACCACGTATAGGAGGGCGGCTATGGGACCTGCTTTTTGGGCAAAGGCAAGATTTTTGTCGTTGGCCACCACCCAAAGGTCAGTGACTTTGCTCCAGATATTCGCAAGGGGGCCTTTCTTTTTGTAGCGTAATAGTTTCCTGACTTTTTCCAAATCTTCCATCTTGATTTGAGACTTCACCCTTTTGAAAAAGGCAATGGCGTCGCCACTCATTTGAGCCGACTTGCTTTTGGATGCCTTTGAATCAAATGCTGCCATATCGTTCCTCAATTAATTGATGTTGCAAAAGCTCCTCGAAAGATTCCAATCGGGATAGATTAAACGTATTTATAACCCGAAAGTTGTTATTATTAAATTTCTTATATTTGATTTATGATAACTTATATGAGACTCCCATTGTTAATTGATTACGATTTAGCAATATGGATATCGTTCTCGTTATTTTAACCATCATTCTATTGCTCGCAAGCCACGGTCTATCTTTTGTTGCATTTTGATTTATATAATATCGTAAGGTACGAAGAAATCCATACAGAGACTTTGACTTTAAGGCATAAAAAAAGGCAGGATGCTTCCTGCCTTTTTGCTTTCTATAATGGTTACTGAGTGCTGAATTTTCTGGGCAAAAAATCCAATAACAACAGAACTTCTGTGCATTTAGTTATACCTTCTGTCTCCTGCATGGGATAGAACGGTGCCGTTAAGCATGCCGTTGTATTCGGCAGAATTACCAAGGGTTTCTACTGCCTTGCCAATTTCCTCATCAAAGCGCAGGTTGTAAAGAATGGCGCCACGCTGGTAATAGTAACGGCGAACCAATTCCATAGCCAGGAGTTCGCTGACTTCAGCTTTAGCAATGGTCAGTGAGCGGCTTACATTGGGCTTCAACACACCTTCCAATTCAGAAAAAGCTTCTTCACCTAATTCAAAATACGCCTCCTTCTCTGCAGCTTCTTTTAGTTTTTGAAAGAGATTGTTCGATTCAGAATCGTATTTAAAATCTTCGAGCTTGGTAACATATGCTATAAAGTTCTTGTATAATTCTTCGCTTATTTCAAAGTTCTCAGGTGAAGCAATTGCCGGCGTTGTAGCAGCGAATTCAGTAGCAAAATCAAAAATGGTTTGCTGCATCATAAGGGCAATGGTAATGTTAGAGAACTTGTCGGGTTCAATGGTTACATCGGGCGAAATGCCGCCCCCGTCAAGTACCACGCGTCCACCTTTGGTATGAAATTCTTTCATAAGCGAGTCAGGAATCATGGCCACACTACCATCTTCGTTGCGCTTGGCATAATCAACAGCCTGAATGCAACGCCCACTGGGTATGTAATACTTGGCTGTGGTTACTTTGAGGCTGGAGTTATAGGCCAGACTGCGGGTGGTTTGCACCAATCCTTTGCCAAAAGAGCGTTGTCCCAGTACAATGGCTCTGTCGTGGTCCTGCAAGGCGCCAGCAACAATTTCAGAGGCAGAGGCGGATCCGCGACTGATGAGTACGGCCAAAGGCATAATGGTATCGATGGGCTCACGAGGTGCACGGTAAGTTTTATCCCATTGCGACACTTTGCCGCGTGTGCTGACCACTTCGCTGCTGCGGGGCAGAAACAGATTGGCAATTTTAACGGACTCGTCCATCAATCCGCCAGGATTGCCGCGCAAGTCGAGCACCAGATTGCTCATGTTACTATTCTTCTTCAGGTCATTGTAAGCCTTCTCCACTTCACGGGCAGAATTCTGGGTAAAGTTGTTGAGAATGATAATGCCGGTATTTTCGTCGATCATGCCGTAATAGGGCACAGGGTTGATCTGAATCACGCGACGCAGAATTGTAATTTCCAGCTCTTTGTCAATACCGGGACGTTGAACCAGCACCTTGACTTCCGTTCCGGCAGCTCCTTTAAGCTTTTCGCTGACATCAGGGGTTTCCACTTTTTGCATGGAAACACCATCTATTTTTAAAATCCGGTCTCCTGCTTTTAGTCCCGCTTCTTGCGCAGGCATGCCTTCGTAGGGTTCAGAGATCACTACATAATCGCCTCTTTTAGTAATCAGCGCCCCAATGCCTGCATATTCACCCGTGGTCATAAAGCGAAAATCTGCCATCTCCTCTTCCGGAATGAAAGTGGTGTAAGGATCCAGCGTCTCCAGCATGGCATCAATGCCTGTTTTAATCAATTTCTGGGGGTCTGTTTCATCTACGTAATAGCTGTTAAGTTCACGAAACAGAGAATAGAAAATATCCAGGTTTTTAACTATTTCGAAATTGCGACGGTCGGTAGTTGCCGCCACAAAACTAACTGAAACTACAACACTTACCAGGATAGCAATCAGCCAACCCTTTGGTGTTAATCCTCTTCTTCTTGCCATTTGATTTATTTTTTATGTCTTAAAAGATGCATTGTTAGGATGGTCAAATATTGTTCCACTAACAGTGGCTTAACCAGTGGGAAATGCAAATTTAAGATTAATTGTCAATTAATGTTGAGGAATAAGGCCTAATGTTCTGATTTATTATCATCTGCAGTCAGGAAACTTCTTGTCAGGCGTTGACCGCTATCGTCAATCAGGGTGAGCGTGTTGCGGCCAGGGTCGGGCAGAATTTCCATTTCGTGCTTTTGATGGGTCCGTCCCAAATATTGTCCGTTCAGGTGCCAGTGGATGGCCATGTTTTCATGACGGTGAACGGCGCTAATGATGATGCGCGAGCGCTGTCCGTCCAGATTGCGGGGCACAAACACGGTGGTGTTAACCGGCGGATAGATCAAGTCCATTGGCTGTCCAACTGACTGATTCTCCGCCCCCGGCTTAAATGGCGGCAGGGTGGGATACTCCGGATGAAAGCGGCGGTAATACCACTCCATGACCGGCGGCAGAACAAAAAAGCTTTTGCTGCGGATAGTTCCGACCGGTTCCTGATCGATGCTGGTACGGTATTCACCGTTAGCCGTTAAATGCACCAGTTCATGGAAGGGACAGGGTGCCGTTTTTTTGGTGGTGATGGGAATGAACAGACTGTCGACAGGCGTGCAGTGTGGACCGGCTCTGTACCCCGATTGGGTACAGACCGGTAATTGAAGCATATCGTCGTAGGGTATTTGAAAGGCGGAGGTGGGGGGTAGCAGACCAAAGAGTTCGAAAAGGATGGGTCCTGCGGCTAATCCGCCAACAATACCGGGGCGTCCCTCGCCTGAGGCATTGCCTGCCCATACAGCGATGACATATTCCGGGGTAACCCCCACGCCCCAGGCATCCCTGAAACCATAGCTCGTACCGGTCTTCCAGGCAATTTGTCGGGATGAAGAAAAGTGCTCCCAGCCCGACTCCTCAGGCGGTCGCTGAAGGCCACTCATGGCTTTTAGTGTAAAGTAGATGGAGGAGGCAGAGAGTATAGTCGGGTAAGGAAGGAGAAGTTCCGGTTTTTTGGCCGATTCGCTCTTTTGAAGCTGAAGTGGCCGGTAATCGCCCAGCCGATAGCGGCTGTTCTCCCGGGCATAGTGCTGCAGGGTTCGGCCGAGGGAAGCGTAACTGCCTGCCAAATCCCAAAGGGTGGTTTCACAGCCGCCCAGAATGAGGCTTAGGCCATAATGGGAGTAGGGCTTTTGGATGGTGGTAAAACCAGTCTGATGCAGGTTTTTGATAAAGCGGCTGCCGTCGTAATCGTTGAGCAGTCGCACAAAGGGAATATTCAGGGAGCGCGACAGCGCCTGGTCGGCAGGCACGGCACCATCGAATTGCCGCTGGTAATTTTGGGGCGTGAAGCCCCGGTAATAAGTGGGGATATCCGGCAGGAGGGTAGTGGGCAGTATCAGACCATCGTTCAAGGCAAAGGCATAAAGAAAGGGTTTGAGCACACTGCCCGAACTTCTTTGCGAGCGGATGATATCCACCTGGTAGCCTTTATCACTATGAACCCCGTTGCTGTTGCCTACATAAGCGAGGACTTCCCCTGTCTCGACAGAGGCAATAATGGCCGATGCATTATAAATCTCATTGCCTTGCAAGCGCCGGCTGTGGCGCTCAACTACCTGGGCAGCAAGACGTTGCAAATCGGCATCGATGGTTAGTTGTCGCAGCACCCCCCGGTTTTGCATAATTTGGCGGTCGAGCAAGTGAGGCGCCAGTTGTGGCATGGGGCGCGGAGCTTCGGGCAGGGGTTCCAGCAAAGCAAGTTGCAGTTCCAGATCAGATAGGTGCCCGCGTGCATGCAGTTTATGCAGCAAGGTGTTGCGTTTTTGCTGGAGCTGGTCGCGACTTCTGCCCGGATGCATCAAAGCGGGTGAATTGGGCAACACGGCCAAAAGGGCCGTTTCGGACCAGGTGAGTTGGTGGGGCGGGTGGTTAAAATAGCGCCAGGCAGCCGCTTCCAGTCCCACCGTATTACCCCCAAAGGGCGCATGAGCCGCGTAAACAGCTAATATGGAGTCTTTGCTGAGGGCCGCTTCCAGCCGCAGCGCCAGCACCATCTCCTTGGTTTTATGAAGCAGGTTGCGTGGAGCCGGACGTGCCATTCTCACTACTTGCATGGTTAGGGTACTGCCGCCACTGACGATGCGTTTTTTTTGGAGGTTGGACCAGCCGGCCCGGAATAAAGAAACGGGGTTGATCCCCGGATGATAAAAGAAGTACTCATCCTCGAACAGCAGAATGGCCTGTTTGAATTTATCCGGTACCGAATCGCCTGGTGGAAAACGCCACTGCTCATCACCGGCAATATGGGCCCCCAGCAGATGCTGGTGGCGGTCGGTCAGCACCGTAGCATAATCGGTTTTAAAGCGAGCCACCGGAAGAAACAAAAACAGCAGTAAAATCCCCGAGAGGATGGCTAAAGTCCATCTTAGGCGCAGGCGCATAGGAAAAAAATTAGCACCGAACATTAGCCCAGTGCTGCCAGAATTTGCACGCAGACAATCAGTAAGACCATGGCCACCGGATAAACGGTGGCATAAGCCACCGCCGGGGCGTTCGTGTCGGTCATTGGTGATGCAGCTGCCAGTCCCGGTGTACTGGTCATGGCACCCGTTATGGTACCCATGAGCGACAAGAAATTCATTTTCTTGAAGAAATGGGAAGCGATAACCGCCAAAAGCATGGGGACGATGGTAATTAATCCACCAACAATAAACAGGTTATAGCCGTATAAATTAAATGTCTCTAGCATACTGGCACCCGCCTTGGTACCCACTTCCACCAAAAAGAACATCAGACCCACCTGGCGTAACAATTGGGTGGCAGCGCCCGACATGCTCCAGATAATGGGGCCGGTGCGTCCAATGCGACTTAAGATCATGCCGACCAGCAAAACACCGCCGGTCAGTCCCGGATTAAAAGTAAAGGCATCGCCATCACCAAAACTCAGTGAGAGATTGCCGAACAAAATTCCCAATACAATACCCACAGCTATGGGGAAGAAGTCCGTATCGGATAGTTTTTTATCGTTGTTGCCAAAAAAACTAAAGACTTGCTTCATATTTTCCTTGCTGGAAGCCACCATGACTTTATCTCCCATTTGCAAACGCATGGCGGGCGAGGGGGTAATGTCGATACCGCTTCGACGCACGCGGGTAACGGTAGCCTGGTAGTTGAGCCAAAGGTTGAAGCTGCCCAAGGGTTTGTTCACGGCCTCTTTGTTAGTGACCAGGACCGATTGCACCTCATAGGATTTGTGCAGGGGAATTTCCTGATCGGTTTCGTGACCAATGAGCAGTTTGATTTTTTCCAGTGCATCTTCCGTGCCCACTGCTTTAACCAGATCTCCTTTGTTAAGAACGGCAGCCGGTGCCGGAATTACGGATTCACCTTCATGAAGGATGCGCGAGATAACCGCCCCGGTCATGGAGCGGATTTTTAGTTCTTTGATGGATTTGTTGAGGATGGCGTCATTGTCCACCTGAAACGTACGGCTGAGTATGTCGGGAAACCCCGAATGACTCTCTTTTTCGAATTCTTCTTCAGCGGCCTTAACATTGGCACGCGTAATTTTAGGATATAGACGCACAAACAAAATCACGCCAATCACGCCAAAAGGATAGGCAATACCATAGCCGATGGAAATCAGGGGCGAGTTGGTGGCGTCGATGGCTGCGGCCAGACCAGGCGTACTGGTCAGTGCGCCCGTCAGCAATCCTATGGCCACGGGCATTTCAATGCCGGTATAGTAAAAGGCGATATAAGTTATGAGAGAGGCAGAAACGATGACAATGGTAGTGAGCACCATGAGTGCCCGCCCTTGCTTGCGAAAGGAATCAAAAAAACCGGGACCGGCCTGCATGCCAATGGTGTAGATGAAAAGAATCAGACCAAGTGTGCCAATGATGGGTGGTATCACCACCCCGTGGTGGCCAAAAAACAGCGCGACAAAAATGATGGCTGATATGTCCAGTGAAACGCCGGCAATTTTGATGTTGCCAATGATAAATCCGATGCAAATAATGACGAATAGTGCAAAGTAGGGTTGAGTGAAAAGTTCCATACGTCTGTCTGTTGGTTTTGAATAGACAAATTTAGGAGAAATCTTTTTGCCAAAGGCCTTAATAATCAAAATAAACCTTAAAAACAAGTTGCACAGAGTGTCACGGAGGAAACACAGAGGAACACAGAGTTTTTTTAGTGTTGTAACAAGTGACATGGAGAGGCACGAAGGAGACACAGCGTTTTTTAACTCCATTTTTCTCTGTGTCCCTCCGCGTAACCCTTTCCCCTTTTCCCTCCGTGTAACCCTTTTTCTCTGTGTCCCTCTGTGTAACTAGCTATTTTAAAGTAAAGGTAGCCGTTGATTTGATGTCGCTTGAAGACGCTCCAATGATGGCGTCAAATTTTCCTGGCTCTGCTACCCACTGCGATTTCCGGTCATCGTAGAATTGCAACAATGAGGCATCAATGGTAAATTCAACAGTAGCGCTCTCACCGGGTTCGAGTTTCACTTTTTTAAATCCTTTTAGTTCCTTAATTGGACGGGGAAGGGAAGATTTTTTATCCGAGATATAAAGCTGGATAATTTCACTTCCGGCTCTGCTACCAGTGTTGGTCACTTCCACCGAGCAAATGACTTGTCCGTCAGCCGCCATGGTACTGCTACTGAGCGTAGCCTTGCCATATTGGAAGGTAGTATAGCTTAAGCCGTGTCCGAAACTAAATAGCGGTTGAATATTCTTTTGATCGTGCCAGCGGTAACCCACCAGAAGGCCTTCGGTGTATTTTACAACGCCATCTTTTCCGGGATAGGCCCCTAAAGCATGCGCCGAGTTGTCGCTCAGCTTAACCGGATACGAAAAGGGCATTTTCCCCGAGGGATTCACATCGCCTACCAGAATGGCGGCCAGGGCGGGTCCCGTCTCCGAACCCAGATACCAGCTTTGAACAACGGCCGGCGTTTGGTTGATCCAGGGCATGGTGACGGCATTGCCTGAAATGTTCACCACTACGAAGTTGGCATTGACTTTGGCCAGTTCAGTAATCAGGGCATCCTGGTTGTAGGGCAGGTCCATGCTTAAGCGATCGGCGCCTTCGCTGTCCTGATGGTAACTTTTGTTGAGTCCGCCAAAGAAAATCACATAGTCGGCCGTTTTTGCCACGGCAATGGCTTCCGCCATCAGTTCCGCTTCAGAGCGCTCGTCGTTCAAATCCTGACCGGTCGATACATTGTTATAGCTGCCACCCACATCTCCCACGTAGCCACGGGCATACACCACTTCCACATTCGGTTCTAAGCGCTGGCGCAAACCGTCCAGCGGGGAAATCTCGTATTTGGCTTTGAGTGAAGAGCTGCCACCGCCCACGGTCATCATTTTAATAGCATTTTCGCCGATGACGGCTATTTTTTTGGTCTTGGCTGGATTAATGGGCAGGATGTTGCCATTGTTTTTTAACAGAACAATGCCTTCCTGCGCTATTTCGCGGGCCGCTTTTCCATGTGCTTCGGTGGCAAAAGAACCGAAGGGACGGCTGCGGTCCATTTCCGTACGGAAGATCAAGCGCAGCACATTTTTAGCTTTCTCGTCCAGTTCCTCTGTACCTACTTCGCCTGATTCGATTAGTTTCAGGTAGGGCTGTGCCAGATAGTAATTGTCATAGGCATTGCTGGCACCCCAGGAGAGGCCGTCGGTCCATGAGCCAAATTCCATATCCAAACCTTTGTGAATGGCCTCGCGGGTATCGTGAACGCCGCCCCAGTCCGACACCACCACGCCATCGAAACCCCACTCTTCACGCAGAATTTGGTTGAGCAGGTAGTCGTTGTGACAGCAATGTTCGCCTCTGAATTTATTGTAAGCACCCATAATGGCCCAGGCATTGCCTTCCTGAACAGCCGCTTTAAAGGCCGGCAGGTAAATTTCCCTAAGGGTACGCTCGTCCACCTGGACATCAATAGAACCGCGGTCGGTCTCCTGATTGTTAACCGCAAAGTGCTTGACACAGGCAGCTACCCCGTTGGATTGAACCCCTTGAATGTAAGGCACCACCATTTTTGAGGCCAGAAAGGGGTCTTCGCCCATGTACTCGAAATTACGGCCATTTAGGGGCGTGCGGTATATGTTAACACCGGGTCCCAAAAGCACCGTTTTATTTCGGTAGCGGGCCTCTTCACCAATGGCCACACCATATTTCATGCCCATCTCCACATTCCAGGTCGCAGCCAGTGCCGTCAACGCGGGAAAGGCGATGCACGAGTCGTTGGTCCATTCGGCCTGTGACCACTCGTCCCACAGCACTTCGGGACGGATACCGTGGGGACCGTCCGTCATCCAGACTTCCGGAATACCCAGTCGTGCCACGCCGGCCGAACTGAATTTTGACTGGGCATGCAAAAGCGCCACTTTCTCTTTCGTGGTGAGGCGCGACAGCGCGTCATCCACTCTTTCCTCCAGAGGTTGGGCATCATCCAAATAGACAGGAAGCTCCTGTCCTGCCAGGGGCATCAGCCATCCTGCACAGCCCATCACAATAGTCATCAGTAAATGCTTCATAGTTTGTTTGTTGTTTTTATTATAGGTACGTAGAACAAAATCTCTTGTTGAGTAAAAAAGAATAAGCATACAGGTAGCGTCGGGTTGGTTTCCGGACTACCTGCATGCTGCTTGTCAGGTGTGATATGACTATTCTTCGGTTACAGTAAGTACCGCATTGTCACGGCCTGCTGTGATATCTACTTTTAAAACATAGGTTTTTCCGGCTTCAAGGGTCACGCCCTCTACCAGACCTAAGTTGCCTTTGTCGCGCCCATTTTCACCATCCCCGACAAAAATCAGATCGCTTTCGGTGGTGAGAGTGGTGTTGGTATATTCGCCACCCCAATTTTTCTGATGGAAAAATTTGAAATTGATGGAGGCGGTGCTGATGTTTTCGCCACCTACCAGTGTTACCTGGTAAACTTTTGGTGCTACTGGCGCAAAGCAAATGGCCTTATCGGGATTCCAGCCTGTGGTATTGGCCAGGGAAGGCTTACCAATGTTTTCACCAATAATCCACAGGGCACCAGAGCCATCGGCTTGCAAGGTGGCCAAATCATTGCCTGCCATTACCTCAAAAATGAAGTATCTATGCTCGAAGTTGGCTGTCACCCGGTATTTTCCGCTGGAGGGTAAAAAGGTAAACGTGCCGTCCTCGTTGGCTTCCAAAAAATCCGGATCTATCCACCAGTCGTTCAAATCCACAAAGCCTTCAATCGAAATGGCAGCTTCTTGTTGCAATTCCTTTTCAATTTTATAATTATTGTCATCCACCATGGCCATCTCAGAACCCGCAAAGCGCAGAATAATGAAAGGCGATGCGGCATAAGTTAGCGTATTGAAAGTGATGTCGTAGATGCCGGCAGTCGAATTGGAAAAGGAGATCTGGGTTTCTGAATTGTGCTGCACAACGCCCTCTTTCCATCCAAAAGTCAATTCATTGCCTCTTACCCCAAAGGCAGGCGCTTTAATGACTGCTTTTACCTTTTGCGGGAAATCTTCTGAGGCGGCATACTGGTTGCTGCCTGTTTTCTCCATTGGGTATTCTCCATCTGCTGTTACCAGAGTCAGGTAGGGGAAGTCAGGCCTGGACACAGGCAAGTTCACCTTATGCACTTTTGTAGCAAATTCGATGTTCTGCACCACAAATTCCAGCGAAGCGGTTCCGTCTGGAATATTAGGCAAAAAGGGCACAAAAAGCTTACCTGAATACGTGCCTTCGGTCTTGGTTCTAATAACAGTTTCTGACACTAAATCTTCACCAAAGAAAAGTCGTGCCTTAAGGGTAGAGAGCGGCACATTTTCCAGATCGCTCACCTGGGCGCTGAAGGCAAGACTATCGCCAAAAAAGGCTGTTGAAGCCACTCCGCTAACTGTTAACTCTGGTTGTCCCAGTGTTTCATCCTCATCATCGCAACCCGAAATGAGGGAGAGTGACAGGATGGCAATAAGTATTAAATGATATTTTTTCATTTTGTAATTTTTAATAAGTTATCAAAGTTTACCATCTGAATGAAGCCACCGATTTTGGCGGAATATCATAGGAAAAGTGCTTTTCTCCGTCGCTCAGTGTGACTGACTGGGCCTGCTCACGGTTGTTCAAGGCTACAAAAGCATAGCTGCCGTCGCTGTTCTTAAAGGCCGAGTAGGTAAGTCCCTGAACCGTTAGTCCGCTGGTACCAATTCTGTAAGCACCAGGCTTCACCACTGAGGATAGATGCGCAATGATGTAATAGTGCGAATTGCGAATGATGGTTTTGAAGTCCGAGCTGTTGATGTCAACAGCTCCGTAGCAAGTCTGGCAGCCACCATCGCGGTTGGGGCCCCGCTCCGAATCCAGCATCAGGTTCCAGACAATCACCCCTCTGCACCAATTGTTAACCGTTCCCAGAGCGACTTCAGCCATGTCGTCCATCAAGCGGGTGCTTAAGTCGCGACCATTGTTCCAGGTCCCGATGGAAGTTTCGGTAAAAATCAACTCTTTGTCCGGAGCTTTGGCATGAATATCGAGCAGCTCATTTTTATCACCGCCATAATTGTGGTAGGCTGCACCCGCCAGGTATTGTGAGGCTTCCGCATCGTTATAAATCTTAACGGGATAGTCTACCTGATCGGCCATATTATCATAGTTGTAGTTGTGGTCGAAGGCATAGATCTTGGTCTCCAGACCGGCTTCCCGCAAGGCGGGTCCCAGTTTTTTAACAAAGTCACGCTGTTCTTCCCAACCCATGAACAAGGACGCCGAGTTACCACGGTTAAGCGGTTCGTTTTGCGGGGTAATGGCATCAATGTGAATGCCCTGACCTGCAAAAGCCTGTATCCATTTCACAAAGTAGGTTGCATAATCCTCGTAATAAGCCGGATTAAGATGGCCGCTGGTCCACGAGTTATAGGGTTGCAAATCGGTCAGATTATTCACCTTCATCCACTGTGGAGAGGTCCATGGGGAACCCAATATTTTCAATTCCGGATTGATCTCCAGGATCTCGTGTAATATGGGAATCACGTAATCGAGTTCCTCTGTCTGCAGGGCAAAGTTCTCGATGCCGGGCGTATCGCAGCAAGTATATTCACTGAGTGAAAAATCGGAGCAACCAATGGCAATACGAATATAGCTGAAGCCGTAACCCTTTTCGTGCGAGAAAGTCTCCGTGAGGAATTTGGTTCGGTCGCTCTGACTCATTTGCAGCAAATTATAGCATGATGAACCCGTTACGGCAGCACCAAAGCCATCCATTTCCTGGAATTTTGTATCTGGTTGAAGCGTGATGGTGTTGGGCGACATGTTGGACGTGGTGCTAAAATCCACATCGTTCCGCATCAAATCGTAGGCCCGGTTGTTGGTCGTTACCAACACATACACTTCTTTGTTGGTGATATCCGGCACCGGGTCGGGATCGATTTCTTTATCCTTAGAATCACATGCCGAGGTGCCACAGGCCGTTATCAAAAAGGTGAAAGCCAAAAGCAGATAGGTAAATTTGAATTTAATTTTCATTGTTTTTTACTTTATTTGAATGTATTGTCAGCATCCGGATGGTTTTCCGGATGCATGACACTTATGCTTAATAACCCGGGTTCTGCACCAGGTTGGGATTGTTGTCCAGCACCGTTTGGGGAATGGGCAATAATTCTGAAAACTCGTTGTAAGCCCGGATTTGAGGAATGCGGCCACTGTCGCGCTGGTTAAGTGTATTCATTACCGCTTGCAATTGGTTGTTACGGATGAGGTCGAACAATCGGTGTCCCTCAAAAGCCAGCTCAAGGCGACGCTCGTTTAAAACGGCGTCGAGCATCTGCTCGGGAGAGCCTTTAACCGATGCTTCCAGGCCATCCAGTTGGGCCCTTTGACGAATCTGGTCCACAATATCAGCTGCCGCCGTTAAGTTGGCTGCGCCCCCTTTTTTTACCAGGGCTTCTGCTTTAAGCAATAAGATGTCGGCCAGACGTAATTTGATGATGCTGCTGTTGGCCGAGCGTAGCTTGTACATAAAGGCATATCTATCCGATGGGTAATAATTGGCCCAAGTGGTTTGGTAAAATACAATGGTCTGGTTTTTACGGATGACATCCCCTTCAGCATCATAGGCCGCGATGAGGTCGCGGGAAGGTGTTACCCACTTGGCCCATGAAAACTGTGTGTCATAATTCAGCAAGTCACGGCCAAACATCCATGTCACCCAGTTGCCGCCGCCGGTGAAATATTGGACCTCCAGAATGGACTCGGAGGTGTTGCGTGCCATTACATCGTTGCCGGCTTCATTCATGCCAAATAGCAGCGAAAGGTCGTCCACCAGCATAAATCCATCTGTCACCACTGAATCGGCATAGGCAATGACCTTGTCCAGGTCCTGCACTGTTTTTTCCGCATAAACTTTAGTTAACAAAGCTCTTGCCACTGATTTGGAAAGCCTGGTTTTGTTGGCAGCATTATTAGCCGGAGCGTAGGGAATGGCCGTAGTCAGGTCCTTGATGATTTGTGCATAGGCCTCTGCTGCCGTCTTTTGTGTGGGGAAGTAGCTGGGATAGACTTCTTCAATGTTTTCAGCGGTGATGTCACCGGCTTCCTGGGTAATAACCGGAATGTTACCCCAAAAGCGCACCATGTCCAACATCACCATGGCCCTGAATATCTTGGCTTCTGCCTTCCATTGACGGCGCTCGTTTTGCGAAAAGGAGGCATCGGGTACCGAATCAAGGTTGTTAATGAGGACATTGGCCTTGGCAATATCTGCCAGATAGCTGTTCCAATCGCGGTTAACCACACTGTTTCCGCCATCCAGAGAGTTGTTTTCAACCGGCACGACTTCCGAGCCGGTAGTGCCGGCGTAGGCATTGTCCGAGCGCACCTCAGACAGCATCAGGTAATCGAGGTACCAGTGTTCCTGACGGTCCTTCAATGTGTTGTATAGTCCTTCGTAAGCCGTATGGGCCTCGCTCCGGTTCTTATACCTGATGCGGTCGCCTGAGTCGTCGGTGGATCCGATAATGACTTCTGAAAACTCTGAAATCGGATCTTCATCCAATGAGCAGGCTGAAGTGAATACCAGCAGGCCCAGAATGAATATTTGGAATTTGAATTTATTTTGCATGTGTAAAGAATTTATTTTTGTTTAAAACTCAACATTGACGCCTAATACAAAAGATTTGGTGTGCGGATAGGTGCCCCAGTCAATGCCTTGAACTGCACCGCTGTTACCCCACTGATTTACTTCAGGATCCATACCTGAATAATTGGTGAAGGTTAGCAGGTTGGTAGCGGTAAAGTAGGGTTGTAGGCGGTTAATGCCCCATCTTTCAAGCAATCCGCCAGAAAAATTGTAGGCCAGAGAAACATCTTTTACCCTTAGGAAGCTACCGTCTTCTACAAAATAGGAGGAGACTTTCATGTCATATCCCGCCTTGGGCATATCGGTCAGCTGACCAGGAATACGCCAGCGGTTCAGCACTTCACGCGATTGGTTTTTAGCATCGTACATACCTTCTGTTTCAATGCGGGAGGCATTGAAAATATCGTTGCCATAGCTGCCTTGCAGCAGGATGTTCAACGACAGCCCTTTGTATTCAAAGGTGTTGGTCAAACCAAAAGTGAAATCCGGATTGGGATCGCCGATGTAGGTCCGGTCGGAGCTCGATAGTACGCCGTCTTCGTTGAGATCGCGGTACATTAATTCACCTGTTTCAGGATCTACCCCGTCGCTTATGTAGCCATAGAAGCCACCTAGGGGACGACCGGGTTCGTTGCGCACGACAAACTCATTGAGGTTATCGCTGGTTCGGGCATCGTAATATATTTGGGTGAGGGCCAGACTTTTCAGCTCGTTGCGGTTAAATGAAATGTTGAAGTCGGTATTCCAGGTTAATGTGCCCGTTAGGTTGCGAGTGTTGATCATAAATTCAAAACCCGTGTTCGTCATCTCCCCTTCATTTCGAATAATAGAGCTGGCATTGGCCGATCCCGAAGGAAGGGAAACATTCATCAGCATGTCGGTGGTGCTTTTGTAGTACCAGTCAGCACTCAGATTAACCCGGCTATTGAAGATGGTTAAATCCACCCCCACGTTCGATTGGGTAGTCGTTTCCCAGGTTAGGTCAGTGTTACGTAAACTATTTTGATTGAGATTAACGGTGGCATTTTCTTTACCGGGTTCCCACCAATTCTGACGGGATATGCCGTATCGTTCCAGGTAGGAGTAATCGCCCAGCCCAGATTGGTTACCGGTTTGACCCCAACCACCTCTGATCTTTAAATCATTTAGCCAGAAGATATCCTGAAGGAAAGGCTCTGAGGACAAACGCCAGGCTGCAGAAGCCGAAGGAAAATAGCCCCAACGGTGATCCGGGTGCAGTTTGGATGAACCATCGGCACGCATATTGGCAGATACCAGGTATTTGCTGTCGAAATTGTAAGCAACTCGTCCCAGATAGGACATGATGGCCCAGTTGGCGGCATAGGTACCGTTGCCCTGCGACAATTTATTACCTGCATTGATGGTTTTAATACTGCCATCAATATAGTGGGTGGCCGATTGAGAACTTTGCGACCATTTTGAGGTGGTGCCTGAACTACCTACCATCACATCAAAGTTGTGGGCATCGAGATCTTTGTTGTAAGTCATGATGTTGTCGAAGATCATGACGGTGCTCAATGAGCGATTATCGCTGGCTTCACCATGCTGAGAGCGCCCCCATGAAGTTTTAAGTGGGTCCAGAAAGGTAGTTGCATGGTTATAGCTCCGGTCCATGGTCATGGAGGATTTGAATTTCAGATCCTGAGAAAAAGATACTTCGGCATTTCCGGTTGCTATCAATCGGTTACTGCCGTTGCGGTTGTCTTCGCTGCGCGCCATGTTTTCCAGCGGATGCGTAATATTGGCACCATAGAACTGGTTGTTGTACTGACCAGGATTTTCTGCATCCCAAATGGGTGCATAGGTCGGTGTGTTGATTACTGATAAAACCACGCCTGCACGGTTAGCGCCTTGTCCCGAAATGATGCCGTTCGACGCATAATCGGAGTAGGAAATGTTAGTACCTATGTTTAACCAGGGCTTAATCTGGTTATCTATGTTGGCTTTGAAGTTATACCTTTCAAAAAAGGACACGTTG
>DHVH01000167.1 GCA_002412555.1 Marinilabiliaceae bacterium UBA5213
CGCTTGCCTGTACCGCTGGAGCATGCGATTAATGTGCACGCCGTATCGGGTGAGGAGAAGGAAATTTTTGAAGCACTTGAACTATTGACCTCTGACGATGTTTATCGTCAGAAAATTGAGGACAACATCCACGCCTATTATGAAGCCTATGTATCACCTCGTAAGTCGGTGGAATTGATGCTCCAAAAAGCCGGGGTTTTATAAAAAACACCATTAATATCCTGAGAAATGTTGAAAATTCCGTTCGCTAAGGTTTCCTGTAAGGGAAATGAGTTTGACTACCTCAAAGAGGTGATTGAGAGTGGTTGGTTGACAACAGCTGGTAAGGCACAGAAGTTTGAAGAGCTGTTTGCCAAAAAAGTGAGTGCAACTTATGCCTGTGCTGTTAACAGTTGTACTGCAGCCTTACATTTGGGCATTGAGGCGTTGGGGGTGCAGGCAGGAGACAAGGTGTTTGTGCCCGCAATGACTTTTACGGCCTCGGCCGAAGTGGTCCGCTATCTGGGGGCGCATCCTGTTTTTCTGGATGTGGAGTATGGAACATCTTTGCTTACCCCGTCTATTTTAGAGGAGGGCATAAAGCAGCATCCTGATGTGAAGTACTTAGTGGTCGTGCATTTTGGGGGACAGTCCGCTGAAATGAACAATGAAACCCATACAGGCATCATGGACATCTGCCGCAGGCATGGTATTAAAATACTTGAAGATGCAGCGCATGCTTTTCCGGCATCTGTGAAAGGACAAATGGTTGGCAGCATGGGAGATATCACTTGCTTTAGTTTTTACGCCAACAAGACCATTACAACAGGCGAGGGCGGGATGCTAACCACCAACGACGAGGCGCTTTATAAGCGGGTAAAGGTCATGCGTTTGCACGGTATTAACAGGGATGTGTGGGATCGGTTTACTTCTGATAAACCTTCATGGGAATATGATGTGGTAGCACCCGGTTATAAGTACAATATGCCAGATGTGAATGCAGCCATTGGGTTGGCACAACTCGAACAGGCCGAGACTTTTCGTGAAGGAAGGATGGAAGTGGCCCAATTCTACTATAACCATTTGGCGGAATTTGACTGGATAGATTTGCCGAAGCTAAAGGTAGAAATGAGTGAGCACGCCTGGCACTTGTTTCCTTTGGTGTTGAATCGCAAATCACGTGTTTCGCGCAATCGCTTCATTGAGCTGATGGCTGAAGCCGGCATTGGTACATCTGTTCATTACAAGCCCCTTTTTCATATGACTTACTACCGCGATACTTATCAGCTGCAGGCAAAAGATTTCCCCAATGCTGAAAGGGTATGGCTGGGAACCGTAAGTCTACCCATTTTTCCAGGTTTGACCAATGATGAGTTGCACTATATTGTTTCTACAATTAAAAACATCCAGTATTCAGCGTCTTAGAAACAGTCGAAAGCACCCTTTATAAAAACCCCTGGCAAAACCCAGGGGTTTTTCTTTTTTCAACCACTTAGTTGTTTCCTTTTCTTCTGGTAATCAGATGGAGGGTTGTTTTCGCTTTTTCGCTCACTGTTAATAATTTGATGTTAGTGTAAGATACAGCTTAACTGGTAAAAATTTGATTGAATATACTGAATCATTGTATGATATTTGACTTGTGATAGAGCTGGAATCCTATACTATGATTTGATTTTTGTCGTGAAGTTGTAAAATCTGCCATGTTATGAAGCAATTATTACTTAAAGTGTTTAACGGTCGAATTATCTCGCCTTGGTGGATATTGATCATCGACCTTTTACTCATTTCCAATGCATTTGTGATCGCTTATGTGGTGCGTTTAAATGTAATGTTAGCTGGTTATACCGTCTGGGAATTTATCCGGGGAGGGGCATATGTGATTCTTGTATATGGCTTAGTATTTTATTTTTTCCGTATTCATAAGGGCGTCATCCGACATACCAATTTTTCTGAGCTTCGCATGTTGATAACCGCATGTGCTGTAGCGCTTGTAATAATGTTAGGGGCACATGCTGTTGTCGGTATAGTTAATCCAGATGTTACGATGGTTCCCCGTCTGGTGCTGATGCTGCATTTTATGTTGGTGGTCTTTTTCTGTTTTGGTTTTCGTCTGGTAGTTCGCGAGACGTATGCTTTTCTTACATCTAGCAAAGGATCTGTTAATACAGTCATTTATGGTACGGGAGATTTAGCCCTGATTACTCTGGAAGCCATTCGCAATGATAAAGAGTCGCCATATCAGGTAAATGCTTTTGTGGATGATGAACCTTCCAAGTGGAATATGGATTTGAACTCACTTCCTGTTGTTAGTTGGGAGCGGGTTTTGAAAGGGGGCGGAAAGTGGGATGATATAGAAGAGGTTGTTCTGGCAGTGACCAATATTTCGACCAAAAGAAAGCAGGCCATAGCTGATGAATGCATGCGCCGCAACTGGAAATTGAAAGTAATGCCTTCGGTCGGCAACTGGGTTAACGGGATATCCAATACCGGTCAGATTCGGGATGTGCGCATTGAAGACCTTTTGGGCCGTGATGAAATTCATCTTAATCAGAAACAGATAATGGAGGGTTTGGACAATAAAACCATTCTGGTTTCAGGTGCTGCCGGGTCCATTGGTTCTGAAATTGTTCGTCAGTTGCTGCGTTTTCCTGTCCGGCAGATCATCCTTCTGGATCAGGCTGAGTCTGCTCTGTACGATCTGGAACAGGAAATTTTGTTGCGACATTTTGATGCCCCGTTCAAAGTGGTGTTGGCCGATGTTACCAATTATAAGCCCATGCGTGCGGTGTTTGAAACGTACAAACCGCATATTGTGTTTAACGCTGCAGCCTACAAGCACGTACCTATGATGGAAGAAGCTCCTTATGAAGCCATCCGGGTAAATGTAGGTGGAACCAAGTTATTGGCTGATTTGTCGGTTGAGTTTGGTGCTGAGAAATTTGTAATGGTCAGTACAGATAAGGCAGTAAACCCCACCAATGTTATGGGCGCATCTAAGCGCCTGTGTGAACTTTATATCCAGTCCCTGGCGCAACTGCCCACCATCAAAACCGCTTTTGTTACTACACGTTTTGGTAATGTTTTAGGATCTAACGGGTCGGTTGTGCCCTTGTTTAAGCGACAAATAGCTCAAGGCGGGCCTATAACAGTTACTCATCCTGAGATTACCCGCTACTTCATGACCATTCCTGAAGCTTGTCAGTTGGTGCTTGAAGCTTCATTCATGGGAAAGGGTGGCGAAATCTTTGTCTTTGATATGGGTGAGCCGGTGCGAATTGTTGATTTGGCCGAGAAAATGATTAGATTATCGGGTTTAAAACTGGGCGAGGACATTGACATCGTGTATAGCGGATTACGCCCGGGCGAAAAATTGTTCGAAGAGCTTTTGGCCTCAAAAGAGAATACCAAAGCCACTCACCACGAAAAAATAATGATTGCCAAAGTCAAGAATGGCAATTATCAGGAGGTAAACGGTGATATTAGAATGTTGTTGGAAGTGATTTATAATGAATCAGAAGAAATGGTGGTGGCGCGGATGCGTGAGATGGTGCCAGAGTTTGTGCCCCAGAATGAACGTTTTAAAAAATTGCGGGTTTCCGGACAAATGGCTGTTTGATGGTGTTTGGGATTGAACCTAATTGCATGTTAATAAAGACATATTTATCCGTTTTTCTATTTACAATGGGGCAAAGTTGCCTTATATTTATAATCTAGGCTGCCTTAAAACTTATCCACTATTATTGGATGGGTTTTTAATGGGTTTATCCACTAATTCTGTATGGGTTGGGCGTGTCAGGAAAAGAAATTTTTTATCCCGAATTATTTTTTAACGGATATGATTATGCAAAAGAAACGGATTCTTTGGTGCGTTTTGGTGGTTGTTTTATTATATACCCCTGGTTTTTCAACTAATTATTATGTTTCCCCCCGTGGTTCATCAGGGGGAACCGGAACAGAAGCATCCCCTTGGAATTTACAAACAGCGCTGAACCATCCCAATGTGGGTGCCGGTGATACAGTATGGATTGCCGGTGGTGAGTATAGAGGGGTGTTTACTTCCTCCATTTCGGGAAGGGAAAATGCTCCTGTAGTTGTGCGCGCCTTGCCGGGCGAGGAGGTTATTCTGGATGGCAATGTGGCCGGCAGTGCTCTTGGTGTTTTAAGTATTAACGGACGGTATTCATGGTTTTGGGGACTAACCATTACCAATAGTGATGCCACCGGAAGCAACTATAACAAAGACGGGGTCTATTTTGTGGGGGCCAATAGTAAGTTGATTAATTGCCGTATTTATAACAATGGGGGCAATGGTGTGGGGTTTTGGCGTCCTGCTCTTAACTCTGAGGTTTATGGATGTATAATTTACCACAATGGGCGTAAAGGGACTACAAGAGGCCATGGCCATGGGATATATACCCAGAACGAGTCCGGAGCCAAGTTGATTCGTGACAACATTCTCTTCAATTCTTTTGGTATTGGTATTCATATATACACAGAAGGCGGCGGCATTCAGGGCTATGTATTGGAAGGAAATACCATATTTAACAGTGGTATTCCTGGGGCTGATTTTATTGAGCGCAACCTTATTATTGGCGGGTTTCAGGAAGCCGATCGTATTTTTATCAGGGACAATCATTTTTATAACAGGCCTAGCTTTGCCTCTAAAGCGAGTGTGCAACTCGGCTATTCCGTGGCCAACAGAAATGCAGAGTTTTCAGGTAATATCATGGTGGATGGATCGCTTTACATGGTGGGCGGATGGAATACTTTACAGGTGACGGACAATGAACTTTTCTCCCGAACTTCCAATATGCAACTGGTGGCTTATGACAATTTTGGAAGTATTTCCAACCCCATTTTCAATCACAACGCGTATTTTCGGGGATCTTTGGGTAATATGACCTTTCCGCAGTGGAAAAGTTTTAGTGGGCAGGATGCCAATAGTGCCTACGCAGGATCTGTACCAACTACAACGAGACATTATGTCCTTGATAATCGTTATGAAGCCGGAAGGGCACAGATTATAGTTTATAATTGGGGTATGCGAAATGATTTGTTGGTTGATTTGTCCACAGTACTTGCTGTCGGCAGTAATTTTCAGATTTGGGATGTCCTGAATTATGCAGGAGGCCCTGTTATTACGGGTGTTTATAGTGGCGGCGCAGTTCAGATACCGCTTAATTTGTCCAACATTGAAAGACCCATCAGAGCAGACAGCAACCGGGACGTTCTGATTCATACATTGCCTGCGTTCGGCGTTTTTGTTGTTTCATCCGAGGGGAATGGCTTATCCACTGGCCTGAATCCTACTATTACAGAAGCCTTGCCCTTGAAAATCAAAAAGTGCTATCCCAACCCAACGGTGGATATTTTGGCTATGGATGTCTATTCGCCCGCTACTTCAGAGCTGGTAGCCAATATTTATGATGAAGGCGGCCGGTTGGTCCACAACGAAATGCTGCCGGTTAATATTGGTGATAATACCTTGGTGGTGAATTTGGCCCGACTGCCTGGGGGTATTTACATTGTTTCGCTTTTAGGTGGTGCTTTTAACGACCAATGTAAAATACTTAAACGTGATTTTGCCCTTAATATTGAATTTGAAGAAGAAGAGTTTGAGGTTCCATTTTATTGATTTTTAAGACCTTGCTGGCTAGGGTATGGATGGGATTGGTTTGCCAGTCCGTTTTATCAAATCTTCATTATCAAAGGACTAAAAGCTTTAGCAAATACCATTACCCGGTCGCCTTCGGAAAGATTTTGAATATCGTTTTCGAAGGCGGTAACCTTTATTAATTGATTCATTCCTGTGACAACGGTTAAGAGGTAAAAGGTATCTTGTTTCTGTATTTTAACGATGCTGCCGGTGATTTGCACTTTGCCGCTAATCTGGTTGTTGAGGAAGAGTTCATCGGGTTTGCCAAATCCCGTAATCGCTCCGTTTTCGATTTTCAACACTTTTTGTGCAAGACGAAATACTTCTGTCAGGTCGTGACTTACGAGCAGTGTCGTGGTATTGTTGATGCCATGCGCCTTAAGAATTTCGTTTTGGAGTGAAGTCCTTATGTCAGCATCCAGCGCCGACAAAGGCTCATCGAGCAGGAGGAAGTCGGGCTTGCGTGCCAAAGCACGCGCCAAAGCCACGCGTTGTTTTTGTCCACCCGACAGTTTGTCGGGTTTTCGGGAAGAAAACTCCGTAAGACCGAATTTTTGGATCAACTCCTTCACGTACAATTGGTCGCCCTGTGGTTGCCCGTATGCCACATTGTAAAACACACTCATGTTTGGAAAAAGCGCGTAATCTTGAAACACAAATCCGATGTTGCGTTCCTGCGGGGTTTTGTTGATGCCTGCATCCGAATCGAACCAGATGGAGTTGCCGACTTTGATGATACCACTATCGGGCTTGGTCAAGCCCGAAATCATTCGAAGCAGCGTTGTTTTGCCTGCTCCCGATTCTCCAAAAAGCACGACCAACTCGCCACGAAGCAATTGGGCCTTAATGGTTAAGGTCATTCTGCCATGAGCAGAAACGAGTTCTTTTTGAACATCTAGCTCCATCACATCATTTTCCATGGCTCACTGTTTTTATTGACTGTGTAGATAAGTGTAAGCACCACAAACGAAATAAGAAACAGCGTTAGGGCGTATTGATTGGCAGCATCGAAATTGAGGGCTTGCACTTCATCGTAAATGGCTATGGAAGCCACACGTGTTTCACCGGGCATATTTCCGCCCACCATCAGAATGATGCCAAATTCGCCAATGCAGTGTGCAAATGTCAAGGCCACGGCGGTAATTAAAGAAGGCTTAATATTTGGCAACAGCACCTTAAAGAAAGTTGCGATTTTGGATTTTCCCAGTGTGTAGGATGCCTCGCGCAGACTAATGGGTATGCTTCTGAGGCCGTTGGTCAGGGGTTGAACCATAAAGGGCACGCTAAACACCACCGAAGCAATTAAAATGCCTTCGAACGAAAAGGCCAGACGCACATCGAAAGCTTCGTTCAAAAAGCGCCCAAACCAATAATTGGGACTGTAGGCTACTAATAGGTAGTAACCGATGACCGATGGCGGCAACACCAAGGGCATACTCACCATAGCTTCCAGCAGAGGTTTGAAGCGGAACCTCGAGTAGGCCATGAAATAGCTCACAGGCAAGCCCACCACAAGCAGTATGAGCGTGGTAAGGGTGGCCAGTCGGGCAGTCAAAAGGAGCGTTTCAATGAAAGAGGTTGCCATGGCTGTTTTAAGTTTGAAATTAAAGGGTTTATGGTTGCTGGTTGATAGTTGATAGTTGATAGTTGTTGGTTAGGTGGTTGATGGTTTTTGGTTTAGGGGCTTAGGGTTGATGGTTAGAAGCTAGGGGTTGAGGCTGGATTAAAAAAACTTCGTTGGCTTTGATGAGCGCCGTAACCTCTAAGCCAGTATGTAGTTCCAGTGCATTTACCGAGCGGGTGGTGATGGCCGATTGGAGGATGTGCCGATCAAACTTTAAGGTCACCACACTCATGATTTCCCCGCATTCAATCTTTTGAACCGTGCACGGGAAGCGATTTCGGAGGCTGATTTTTCCCGATAAAT
>DHVH01000173.1 GCA_002412555.1 Marinilabiliaceae bacterium UBA5213
TACATCATGTTTGATGGCATCAACGACACAGCCGCCCACGTCAAGGGCATCACCAAATTGCTCAACGGCTTGCGCTGCCGTTTGAACCTCATCAAATTCCACCCCATTCCGGACTCTCCCTTGCGTGGTACGCCACACGATAAAATGGTTTGGTTCAGCGAGCAACTCAGCAAAAAGGGCCTCACCACCACCATCCGCCGCTCACGTGGTGAAGACATATATGCCGCCTGCGGACTACTCTCCACCAAAGAACTGGTAAAAAAGGATGAGGACAAGGATTATTAGGTTATTAGGTCGAGAGGTCATGAGGCAATAGGTTGAGGGGCAAGCGAAGCATAATCCCACGAAGCGGGAGGATTGCATACTTAGACGGAACAACAACATACAAAAAATACGACTTAGAAATTCTAAGTCGTATTTTTTTATTCTTACTAAAGGATTGCGGGCCATCTTCCCCTTTTCCTACCCTATCAACCTCTCAACCTATCGACCTCTCAACCTATCGACCTCTCAACCTCTCAACCTCTCAACCTATCCCCCACCTATTTCACAATAAGCTTGAAAGTATTACCATCGATCTCAACAATGTAAAGCCCTTTGCTCAGACCGGACACGTCAAATTGCACCTCTCCGTTTAAGGCCACTTGAGAAGCCACCTTAACACCGGTGATGTTGTACAGATTAACCACCTTACCGACCACAGTTTTCACAAAAACAGTATTCTGTGCAGGATTTGGGAAAATCTCTAATACATCTTCCAAGTCTTCCCTTATAGTGGTGGCACCTGCCAACCCAAAATTAACATCATCCAAATATACTATTGTGGCAAGTGTTCCGGTTCCAATACTGCCCATTTCAAAAACCAGTTTTCCAATCACCTCAACATTTTCTTTTGAAATATTGAGGGAGAATTCCTGCCAATCAGTCGTAAGGTCGAATCTGGCCGGATCCATAAAGGGTACAAACCAAGGGCTAACATCCAATCCTTTACCAAGATTGACATTGATGGAACGGGCATTATCGGCACGGGCTCTAAAAGTCAGCCTATATTCGCCATCGGGTATAGACATGTTATCTTTAAAAAATTGCACTGAGTGAGCAGCCCAGCCGGCTTGCGATATGGTAACGGCTGCCAAATAATCTTCAGAGAAGGCAACACTTCCTGCTCCCCCATCTCCAAACCACGAATCCCAACCTTGCGTATCCGGAACTATTGGATCCACGATGTCACCATCCGATAGATTTGGGTTGTCAGGCTGAGTTTCTGAAACGGTCAATATAATATCATCAAAAGCTATATCAGAAATAGAATTACTAGTCCCGGATGATGTAGCTGAAAAAGGCACACCTACAAAAGAAAGATCCAATCCCGCAGCTACCATTGGTGCAATGGGCACAGAGACTCTGTGCCATTCACCATCTCTTAAAAATCCAACAGGATCGCTTCCAACAGCAAATTGAAACACGCCTTTTTGGCTACCCGCAGCACCTTCGATGGCGACTGCAAAGGTTTCTTGCGATGAGGTTTTTACAGAGAAAGACAGGTATCCATTGGCAAAATGACTCAGATCATAGCCTTTGTTGTCGTGAATACCAAAACCCCACCAGTCTTTTGCCCCCGTCGATTTAAAGGCCAGAACATCATTCCCATCATAAGAGGAGGAAGCAATTGCACCCAAAGTGCCGTCCCATATATAGATATGGCCGTCCACATCATCAATCAATAACTTGGTTGTCACATTAGGATTCTCAGTAAAGAGTCCATAATAATCAGCCTCAATTTTATATTCCGGTAATACCAAAGCGGCATTTCTATCAGGATTTAGTGCGCTGTTAGCCACATCCGCTGAAGATACAGAGTAATAAATATCATCCACCAAAATATTCTCGATAGCGCCATCGCCTCCCAACATAAATACATTGGTGGCGGCCGACAGGTTAAGCCCTTGGCCTACAAGATCAGCAATGGGAATACTTATTTGCTGCCATTCGCCATTACGCTGAAAACCATAAGGATCACTTCCATTATTGAAATTTATACGACCTTCAGTTTCATTGGCGCTACCTACCCCTACCCAAAAATTATTGGTGGCAGAAGTTCTCATGGCAAATTTTAAATACCCTGTATTGTAATGAGACAAGTCAATCCCACTGGAAGCATTAACACCAAAACCAAACCATGTCCTTGAACCGGGGGCGTAAAAAGCCAATACATCCTCTCCGTCGTATGAAGGAGCTTCCTCAATTGCGAACAATGAACCATCCCATATTTGAACCGAATGAGCTATGTCATCAATTACAAAACGATCTGTAATAGATGGATTTTCAGTAAAAATTCCGAAATGATCTGAAGTTGGCGGCGGAGCCGGTGCTGTTACCACTAAATCACCTACACCTTCTTGTTGATAAACACGAATATAATCCACATACATTTTTGCAGGAAAAGGTGCGCTAATATTATTAGGGTTGGTAATGCCAGGAAAAGAACCTCCTACAGCCAAATTCAGAATGAAATAATGTGGCCAGTCACGAAACTCCTCAGCATCAGCTCCTGTTATATCCATGGCAAAATAAGGAGTAGCGACATCGTTGAAATGCATCTCAATGCGCGTAGGGGTCCAAGTGAGTGTAAACGTGTTATATTCATACAAAGAGGCGCCTACAGGAGCAGTCCATTGAGGACCATATCCGGCATAATTTCCCTGATGCTCCCAGTGCAATGCGCCATTCATGGTTCGCTCCTGAGTGCCGGCCGCAATACCTTCGGCGTGACCGCCTTCTAATATGTCTATCTCACCACTGGCAGGCCATCCCTTTTGGGTACCCAGCATCCAAAACGCCGGCCACAGGCCGTTTTCTAGGACCGGTAGCTTAATGCGGGCTTCGATTTTACCAAACTGAACGCCTACTTTACCGCGTGTCTGAATACGTCCGGATGTAAACTGATAGCCGTTGACAGCTTCTTTCTTAGCTGTAATAATTAAGGCATTACCACCTTCTCCGTCGGGACCCACGGCCACATTGTCTGATTGATAGTATTGTAATTCAGCATTTGCTCCTGTGTTCCAGATGCCCACGCCAGTATCATAGTTCCAAACATCAGTGTTCAATTCAGTTCCATTGAAATCTTCTTGCCAAACCAGTTCGTATTCCTGAGAAAACAATCCGCTCGCACCAATAATGAGAAACAGAAAAATTAAGTAATTCTTTTTCATATTATAATGAGTTTTAATATCGCCTAAAATGAATTTACTTTTAAAATAAAGATAGGCGAAAGTGAAAATTTAGTTGCCAAAAATGAAATGTTTTAAAACGTTTCAAAATTAGCCTTTAGTGTTAACAAACCCTAAACTCCCTGTTCACATAAAACTCTGTCAACCGCAAACACAACTCACAAAAACCTCATCAAAATCAAAACTTACTTACCGAATCTCAGACCAACCGACAAATCAATCCGGCTCAGGCTTTCGTATTCATCATTATCAAGCTCAACACTTTCAGTAGTGAAACCATCGGTCCAATCATATTTTGTTAAAGTGCCAGTTATCATGGAAACCTGAACTCCCAACGAAAGATTCTCAGAAAGACCAAAGTCATACCCCAAATCAAAAACAAGTCCGATGGTATTTCCGGTCATTTTATACTTATCAATTATAACTTTATCATTAGAATACCCTATATACCCCAAGGCCATATTCATCAAAAAAGCGTTGCGCTTATCATGAGCCATTATTCTTGTTGTGAAAGCCGGGCCAATAAAGAAAACACTCACATCATCACTCATTGACCCGTAACTTCTTGACCCATCAGCATTGTCCCGGTATATATTACTCAAACTATTAGATGATTTAAACAAGCCAAATTTCAAACCAGCTCCAATCGGTTCGTTTAAAAAATAGGTCAGGTCTGCACCCAACTGAGTCCATCCTTATCGATATGAAGCGTTGTTTTATAATTGCTTTTTACCCGATAAATGACCGAGTCGCCAAGAAACAAGTCATAACCAACTATGGAACCTACCCCGCCATAGCGATACACATTTAATATGGCGTAATCTACATCCAAAACAACTTCCTCTTCCATATCCTCCAAAAGACTCTCAATATTTTCTACCCTTAAAATCTGGGCTTTAAGTCGGTGACAGGAACTTCCTAAAGCAGTTGGTGGCTTGTGCTCAATAATTTTAAGGACATTCCCTCCAGCTTTTCTGGCCTCAAGTCTGGCCTTCTCCAAAACAAGTTCATAGCCGCAATCCATGGTTAATCCGGCGTCACCAATTTTTACTTCGCCAAGCAGTTCGAATGCCTCAGGCCCTGGCTGATCCATTCCAATTACAACAATCTCCTCCCTGTAATCCAGAGGTTCATAATTGGTGCTGATACTCGAAGAAACCTTGGGACTGCAAGCATTTAAAACAAACAGTCCTACAACCAACAGTAGTCCGCAATTCATTTTCATGGCTAAGTAGTTAAAATTCAATATTTGGGTTAATTATAAAAATCTATGCTTGTGTATTAAAAATGATTATTGCCGATCATCAAAACATATGCATGCCCTTCCTCACCCGCTCATGGCGGTCATTATCCCACTCCCGGCGACTCTTTTGTTTATTCATTTGCTTAATTTCCTTATTCAATTTGTCTTTATCCACCTTAATTTCAACAACAGGTAACTCTTCAAGTTCTAATGGAGGCAGGACTATCGAGTCCTCCTCTTCCTTTAATAGGAAATAGGCATTTAGCTTGTCAATATTTTGAGCATTTTTGAGCACTTCAGCTTCGAAAACTACTGAATTGAAGATCATTGTCCTTGAAACCACGCAATTCAAACTGGCGATCCTCAACAAAAAGCAAACAATAATCAACATCATTTTCAAGAAAGTCTGTAAAAAGGAGGAAGTGACGCAATTCATCACTGTCAATAGTATCTCCAACGACAGAGTGAAGTTGGTAAATCGTCTTTTGACTCTGGAGGGTAAAACTAAAGAGAATAAAAAAAAGACAAAAAGTTGAAAAATGGGTTAGTTTGTTCGTGAAAGAAGTTTTCATATAGGTCGTTTTTAAGGTATTTAAATAAAATCCTTTAACAAGATTTAGTGCAATCAATAAAGCGGATCCAAATTAATAAAGAATCCGCTTTATTGTACACTCCACCTGAAAATAATTTTACTTAGGAGAAACCATCGCCGCCCAGCCACCACCGGAGGCCATGGTCACCGGTAGCTTCGTGTTGCGGTTCACGTGAATGACTTCCCGCTTATAGTCGGTGGCTTCCCGGTTGGCGTTGATGCCGTCGCGGAAAACAATGGCCTCAAATTCACCCTCTGGCAAGAAAGAAAAATCGACTTCCAGATCACGCCCATCCCAGTTGGTCATGGCACCCAAATACCAATTTTCATCTTGTCGGCGGGCCATAAGAATGTACTCGCCCAATTTTCCATCCAGGGCTTTGGTTTCATCAAAGACGGTGGGGACAGCCGCTATAAAGGCGGTCGACTCCGGCTCACGCATATAATTCGTGGGCTTATCGGCCAACATGCTAAAGGGCGATTCAAAAATGACGTACATGGCCAACTGATGACAGCGTGTGCCCTGACTGATGGGATTGCTGTGCACCGCCCGCCAGTTAAATTGATTGGCGTTGTTCATGGCTCCGGGCGTGTAATCCATGGGGCCGGCCAGCATGCGAATAAAGGGTGCCGTTACGTCGTACAAGGGAAAGTCGGTATAATCGGTCCACTTTACCTGCTCTAGTCCAAATACCCCCTCATAGGTCAGCACATTGGGATAGGTACGGTGCAAACCCGTAGGCTTGTACGAACCGTGAAAATCGACAAACTGCTTGTATTGAGCGGCTTTCCGAGCCGCTTCATAGTAAAAATTAACCACCGGCTGATCATCGCGGTTCATAAAATCAATTTTATAGCCCTTAACGCCCATGGCAGAATATTTGGCATAGACTTCATCCATTTGATGGCGCAAGGGCGCCCAGCCGGCCCACAATACAATATCAACCCCTTTGTCCCTGCCATGGTCGATGATGGCCTGAAGATCAATTTCAGGTATGATTTTCAATAAATCGGTGCTTTCCGACCAGCCCTCATCGAGTATCACATACTCAATGCCATGCTCCGCCGCAAAATCGATGTAGAATTTGTAAGTCTCTGTATTGATCCCTGCCTCAAAGTCCACTCCCGATATGTTCCAGTCGTTCCACCAGTCCCACGCCACCTTCCCGGGCTTAATCCATGAAGTATCTGCAATGCGCGAGGGCGATGCCAGCAGGTAAACCAGATCGTTATCCAGCAAGTCCACATCGTTCTGGGCTACGGCCAGCACGCGCCAGGGAAAGGTGCGTGCACCCTTGGTCCGGGCAATAAAAGGGGCGTATTGGGTAACGATGGACTGCAAATTGTTATGTCCCCCAGGCATTTCGGCCAGTGGAAAACCGGCTTGCTCTGCCGTAAAGCCATTGCGCGCCTCGTTGATGGTCAGGTAAAAGCCGGGGTAGTCTTCCAGATCAGCCTCGGTGATGACCACCTTGCTGCCATTCTCATTTTCAATCAAAAAGGGCAGAATAATCAGGGAGTCTGCATATATTTCATCGAAGGACTTAACAGCATAGGGACTTTCATAAGAGGCCTGGTAGCGGTGAATGCTCTCCCGGATATAAGGAACCCAGGCTTGTTTTGCATTGGGAAAATCTAAATCGATGATCTCACCCATTACGCTTATTTCACCCTTTAAAGTCGTCTCAAAGCGATAGGCCATGCCGGCGTTGTACATTCTGAAAACCAGCTTATAATTGCCTTTCATTTCCAACGTTAAAGCGTTGTATTCATCGGGGATGGCCGACTTTTTATACAGATCGGAATGTACCACGCCCTTGTAGGCAGAAATAGAACTGTGCCGGACAGAGGCCCGATAGCCCAAATCGTTCTGCTTCTCCAATTCCATAGCAATGGCCGGTGAAGTAGCCACCACCTCGCCATTTTTCGTCAGGGTCCAGCTAATGTGCTCATCCACATGAACAGTGAGCCCCAACGATCCATCCGGAGAGCTGACATTGAAAAGGGTTTTCTGAGCACCGGACAGGGTCAGCGCAATGCCAAGAAAGAGGGTAGACAACAGGCAGATTTTTTTCATCATGGAGTTTATTTAGTTAATCAGAGTCGATTTTATACAAAAATAGCATTTCCTGAAGAGGGGCACTACTACAAAACCGAAAAACACTTTGCCAATTCTGACAAAAGGGGTTTATTGAAAATTCAGATACTTTTTCTAATTTCGCCATTTAATAGATAAGTCCCAAGAAAAGCAGCGAATGAAGGTTCTTGACAATATTGTATTAAATTTTTCACAGGAGGGCTTGTTGGCTCTAAATATTGTGATTGCCCTGGTGATGTTTGGTGTGGCCCTGGATATAAAATGGCAACATTTTATAGATATCATCAGGAGGCCCAAAGCGGTTATTGCCGGTGCGCTGTCGCAATTCATCCTGCTGCCGGCCGTCACATTTTTACTCGTACTCGCTGTTAAGCCCACTCCTACAGTGGCCTTGGGCATGATACTGGTAGCTGCCTGTCCCGGCGGCAACATCTCCAACTTCATGAGTTCTCTGGCCAAAGGAAATACCGCGCTTTCGGTGAGCCTCACCGCTGTTTCAACCTCGGCAGCTTTGATTATGACGCCACTCAACTTCACGTTTTGGGGCAAGCTGTATCTCAATTATTATGCAGCAACGGACGCAGGCTCCTATCTGGCTCCCATAGAGATTGAGCTGTTACAGGTGGTTCAGACGGTGGTCATCCTACTGGGACTTCCGGTATTGGCGGGACTGCTGTTTAACCAATACCTGCCAAAAATCACTCAGAAAATCACTCAGCCCTTTCGCAAAATATCGATTCTCATTTTCATCACCTATGTCATAGTCCTACTTTCAGCCAATTTCGATCATTTTATTCGGCATATTCACCACGTATTTATTATTGTACTTATTCACAATGCACTCGCCCTCAGCACCGGTTTCTCTATGGCTTCGGCTTTCGGGCTGACGCGCGCCGACCGCCGGTCGGTCACCATTGAAACCGGCATACAAAATTCCGGACTGGCGCTGGTGCTGATATTTAATCCCAAAATATTTCCACCCGAGCTACAACTGGGAGGTATGGCTTTTATTGCGGCATGGTGGGGTGTTTGGCACATTGTAAGCGGACTGGTCCTCACAAGCCTCTGGTCCAGAAAATCGTTAATTGAAACCAAAGGACTATGAGTTACGAAAAATGGTCGCCAGGCTATTGGCTGTTAAAAAGTTACATCCGGATGGTGGATTGGTTCATCCACAAAAAAATAGTGGTGGTGGGCAAGGAGAACGTCCCGACCAACAAGCCCATTGTCTTTGCACCCAACCATCAAAACGCTTTGAGTGACCCCATGGCCATTGTGCTTCATTTGTCGCAACAGCCCGTATGGCTCGCCAGAGCCGATATTTTTGGTCAGTCCAAAATCGTCGATGCCCTACTCCGGTTTATGAAAATACTGCCGGTTTACAGAATCCGCGATGGCATAGGTAACCTGGAAAAGAACGATGCCACCTTTAACACCTCGGTCAAGGTACTCGAAAACAATGCCGCTCTGGCTCTGTTTCCGGAAGCTGCTCATACGGGCAAGCGCCAGATCAGGGCTCATAAAAAAGCGGTGCCGCGTATTGTTTTTATGGCTGAGGAAAAAACAGGCGGGAAGCTTGACATTCAGATTATACCCACCGGCATTCACTATAGCCACTATTGGAAGTTCAACCGGGTATTATTGGTGAATCTGGGGAAACCTGTCAAGGTAACCGATTACTATGACGCTTATGTAAAAGATGCCCAGGAAGGCATCCGCAAACTCAGGGAGGCCATTTACGAAGCAACCCTACCCCTGATTATCAACTTCAAGAGCGTGCTGTATTACGATGATTTTGAGCAAATTTTAAAAATTTACGGTCAACGTTTTCTTAACCGAAGCGGACTCAAACCCACACACCACAACTTATTCAAAACAGATCAGGTATTGGCCAATCGTCTGGATCAGCTAGAGGCTGAAAAGCCTGAAGAAACGAAGAAAATCGTTGAAAGAGTTGGGCGCTATTACCAAACCTTGAAAGAAAACGGACTGAAAAACAGACTGATAAAGGCAGACCGAAAACATTTCCTACAGTTGCTTGGGAACCTGCTGCTGCTTGTTGTATCACTTCCCATCTACGTATATGGATTGCTGTTCAATGCCCTGCCATTTTTCATTGTTGATCGACTGGTGCGGACAAAGGTGAAGGACCGGGTATTCTGGAGCAGTTATATCCTTGTGGCGGCCATGGTCCTCTTTCCGGCATTTTACCTGTTACAGCTATGGGCTGTAAGCCCTTTGTTACCGGGATTGGCGGCGAAAATACTATTTCTGCTCAGTCTGCCTTTCATCGGGAAGCTGGCTTTCAACTGGTACATACTCTGGCTTAAAACGATAGGAATTAGCAAAGTGTATAGAATTAAATGGCTTAACCAATCGCTGTTTAACCATCTGCTTGCAGAAAAGGAAAAGATTTATCAACTTCTGGACCAGCACCTGGAACCGGCCGAAATCCAATAGTTCCAAAAAAATATGATTTTCTGGTTTTTGGGAAAAAGGCGCCAAAAACTAAATAAAGAGCTCGCGGGCGATCCAGGCACAAGCCTCCGCATCGCCCAGTGCGTGGTGATGGTTATTCAGTTGATAACCGCAATACTCAGCAACCGTATGCAACTGGTGATTGGGTAAGTGCTTCAGCTGCTTTCGGGCCGCTTGCAGGGTGCAATGAAAGGGGTAATCCGGATAGTCCAGACAATACATCTTAAAGACTGCCTTCAAGCACCCTTCATCAAAAGGCCGATTGTGCGCTATCAGAGGCAATCCCTCAATCAGCGGCTCTATCTGCCGCCAAACTGAAGGAAAGGTTGGCGCGTTAAAGGTATCTTTGGCCGTTAGGCCATGTACCCGAGTATTCCAGTAAAGGTAATAGTCCGGCTCAGGCTTTATGAGACTATAAAAGCGCTCGGCCACTTCACCGCTTTTCACAACCACCACACCCACACTGCAAACGCTGGTGCGGTGTTGGTTGGCAGTCTCAAAATCAATGGCGGCAAAATCAATCATAATTAAAATATTCAGGGAATTACAAATCAAATCATTCCCGCTATTTTCATTTTCCTTTTACGTTTATTTATCAACTACCAATGAAGGTCGATGCCAAGCCCTATCTCCACACCTGGCAAATAAAGTCACTATTTTTCGAACTGGAAAATTACTTATTAAAAATCTTTGGTCCTAATGATAGAAAACTCTTTGCCCCTGGCATTCAAATCCTAACAATTATCAGTATAAACCCAAATCCATAACCTGTAACTTTAAGTAAACCTAATCGTTTTTTAAAAAAGCTCCTGATTAATTTCAAAATTCCTTATCTTTAAACCTTAACCATTATTTAGTAAGATAATCGACTTTTTTAGACACATACAAAACAGGAATATTGTTTTATTCGATCTATTATGACCAGTAAAAAGGCAGCGGGCGTAACCATTCACACCTTTATTTTTTTATGGGTCAGCAATTTCGTTTATGCGCTAACTCCGGCTCCATTATCCTTGCACCACTTTTCATCAGCCAACAAAACACCAGGAGAATCCATTCAATGTATATATGAAGACCAATTGGGCATTTTGTGGTTAGGCATTGAGTCAACCGGATTGGTCAAGTTCGACGGAAAAACCTACACTATTTATAATAACGATCCGGAAGATAGCACCAGTATAACTTCCAACTATCCGGTAAAAATTAAGGAAGACCAAGATGGCTACTTATGGGTGGCCACACATGATGGGTTAAACAAGTTCGACCGACACAAGGGTACTTTTAAGCGATTCCTGCATTCTGAAAAAGATACGCTCTCCCTATCATCGAATACCATAAAAGACATAATAAAGGATGATACAGGTCGCTTATGGATTGCCACCTCCAATGGTATAAGTATATTTCAACCTAAAACAGAATCTTTTCTCAGGCTCCTTCATAATTCAGACCCCTCAATACCTGCCAATGACAATGAGATTAGCGACTTGCATATCGACGGAGATAATAACATTTGGGCAGGAACCATCCTCAATGGATTGTTTTTAATACCATCAAAAACGTATAAGCAAGCGCATCAAAACTGGGCTCTCCCACTAAAGAAATATGAAACATCCAGCAATACAGGTATCCGTAATTGGAAAAATATTTTAGCAAACAAGGGGGTTAATGCTATCCGAAATCTAACCTCCGCCAATTCTGACACTTTATGGATGGCCAGTCAGTCAGGACTTTACTATTTTTTAAAAAAACAGCATCAATTCCATCCCTTCCTGTTCCAAAAACCAGAACAAAAAAAGTTAAATCAATCCACCTTTTTGTCGCTGCTCATTGACTCAGACCAAAACCTTTGGGCCGGAAGCTCCAATAACGGACTGGTTATCATCAATCTTAACAATCAAGAGGTAAATCACCTGGATACTGAAAACTATATCAGCAACCAACTTAGAAGCAATGCCATTAGGGAGATTATTGAGAGCAGACATGGACTTATATGGATTGCAACCAAGTTCGGTGGTTTGCATTACTACGATAAACGACAAAAAACTTTTCCCTTAATTCGCAAGAGCGAAACACCTGGAGATGGCCTCAGCCATGAATTTGTTTTGTCCATCTTTGAAGACGCTGAAAACAATATTTGGGTGGGCACAAAAGGTGGTGGTCTGAATAGATATGATCGACAAAAGGATCAGTTTACATGGTACTTGGCAAATGGCCAGCCTGGCAGCATTCCGGGGAACAGAATTGAATGTATAACCGAAGACAAGTACGGGGTACTTTGGTTGGCTACTGAAAATGGCATCGTAAGCAAGAGGAAATCAGATTCGCACTTTACCCAACACTTGAATACCCATGGTCGAAATTTACACATCACCAGTGACAACTTTATGTGGATAGGAACCTCTACTGGACTCTACCGTTTTTCATTAGAACATAAAAAATTAGCCCCGCTGCCAACCAAATACACTTATTTTTTTGACGCAGAAAGCAATCTCAATATCACCAAAGTATTCGAAGATCGTTTTAAGGTATTATGGATTGCCACCAACAACAATGGCCTGTATGAATACCATGCACATGACGATAGTCTGATCAATCATACAAAGAATGACAATAACTCCCAATCGATAAGTGGAAATCAGGTAAGAGCCATTTATGAAGACCAAAAAGGACGTTTGTGGATAGGCACCAAATCGGACGGTTTAAATCTTTACGATAGAGAAACAGGATACTTTATACACAAATCAACCCCTGCGACACTGCCATCCAACACTGTTTACCACATTTTGGAAGACGACCAGGGAAACTTATGGATGGGTACCCATAATGGCATTGTGATGTATGACCCTGAAAGCGAAAACTTCATCAACTTTGCACTGCATCATGGCTTACAGGGTCTCATTTTCGATATTAATGCACATGCCAAAACGCATGATGGTTATTTGCTAATGGGTGGGGCCATGGGGTTAAACTTCTTTAATCCCATGGAAATTAAGTATGTACCTTATGAAGCACCATTGATTATTTCAAAATTTGAAATATNNGATTTAACAATATTGAAGCCATTGACATTCAGCAATTTGAACATTTCAAACTGGAAAAATCCAGTAACTATATCTCCTTCGAGTTTGCATTGCTTGATTTCACCAAACCTGAAACCAACACTTATGCCTACCAATTAGAACCATTTGACCAAGATTGGATCTATTCAGGTACCAGAAATTTTGCGACTTATACCAATCTTCCTGCAGGGAGTTACAAATTTAGAGTAAAAGGAGCCAACAGCGATGAAATATGGACCAGCAACCTGCTGGAAGTGGAGCTTTACATACCTGCCCCCATATGGGATAAACCTTGGTTTATCCCGGCCGGCTTCCTTTTTGCCCTGGGATTATTCGTAATGGCCTGGTACCTAAAGGTAAACACGACCCGGCGTCGGGAAGCCCTCCTTAAACAGGAAGTCGATCAGCGCACCAAGGACCTTTTTGCCGCGTACAACCAATTGGAAGTATCCAACAAACAAATTGAAAAACACAATACCGCCTTGCGCCTCCAGCGTGACCGCATTTCAAGACAAAATTTGGAGCTCAAGGTTCACCGACAAAATCTTGAGCTAATGGTGGCTGACCGTACAAGAGATCTGGAGAAGGCCAAACAAAAAGCCGAGGAGAGCGACCATTTAAAATCTGCCTTTTTAGCCAATATGAGCCATGAAATCCGCACCCCGCTCAATGCCATCATGGGCTTTATTGATTTACTTGAAACAGATGAGTTTAATATGCAAGAGCGTAAACAAATGAACGCCATCATTCAATCCAACAGCAACGCCTTGCTGCAACTGATCAACGACATTATCGACATAAGCATTATAGAAGCCAATCAGGTAATTATTCAAAAGCATTCTGTTAATTTTCATGCGTTTCTTAACGAAATTGAGTTGCATTACAAGTCCAATAAGGATGCCAAAAACAAAGGGGTCACTATTGTTAAGGAATTGCCTGCCGGCAATAAAGAATTAATTATCAATACAGATCAGGGCAGAGTGAAACAGATTTATAGCAACCTGATTAACAACGCCATTAAGTTTACAGACAAGGGGAGCATTATTTTTGGTTTTAAGTATGCAGACGACAAAACCAAAATAATTTGCTTTGTAAAAGACACAGGCATTGGCATTTCAGAAGAAAACAGAAAGAAGCTTTTTCAACGCTTCCACAAAATAGAACCCATGAGTTCAAGGGTACATCGCGGGACCGGACTGGGACTGTCCATTTCAAAAAACCTCTGTGAACTGCTTGGAGGTACAATATGGATGGAATCTGAACCGAAAAAAGGCAGCACCTTTTACTTTACCCTGCCGCTTAAATCATAAGGGCAAATTAACTGCTTGATGTAATAACTGAAACCCGACCTATTCTTACTTATCTACAAACAAATTGAAATCTGCCTCCGCAATAATGCTGTCAAAATAACCATCTGATTTACAATAGGCTTTTACATAACCTCCTTACGACAGTATATTAAATTCCGAAGGTATTGCTAATACAATGGGGCAAATCCAATTATTATTACACAATGATTGTTAGGCTATTAAGGGTTTATTTTTGGTTCGAAAACTTATAAATAGTTTGCGATGTAAATGTTTCTCCGGGCCTTAATATGGTATTGGGGAATTCCGGTATATTGGGCGAGTTTGGAAAATGCTGTGTTTCAAGACAAAACGCCCCATGCTGAGTGAATGGCACGCCATTTCTGCCCGTCACATTTTCACTTAACCAGTTACCTGAATAGAAAACAACACCAGGCTCTGTTGTATAAACTTCCATAACCCTGCCACTAAGGGGCTCAAAAGCATGTGCGGCTAAAACCAGCTTCGCACTATCGTTGTTAAGCACAAAGGTTACATCGTAGCCATTTGTAAGGGGCAGCTCATCAATGCTTTCTCCAATTTTTTTTGGCGCAAGAAAATCAAAGGCTGTGTTTTTAACATCCAATACTTTACCTGTTGGATAGCTGCCTTCGCCAAATTCCAGGAATTGATCCGCAAATATTGTTAGCCAGGTATTTCGCACGTTTTCATCTTTACCCCCGGATAGATTAAAATAGGAATGATTTGTTAACACTACAGGGGTAGCCTTATCGGTTGTAGCATGATAATCTATCACCAATTCGTTATTATTGGTTAAGGTATAGGTAATCGTAACTTTCAGGTTACCAGGAAACCCTTCTTCACCATCCTCACTATGGTAAAACATAGCCAAACTTTGCTTATCGGTGTGCGGTATCTCTTTGCATGTCCATACACGCTTATCAAAACCCTTTTCTCCACCATGTATATCGGAGGTAAGGGTATATTCTTGTCCGTCGATGGTGAATTTTTTGTTTGAGATGCGATTGGCAACCCGACCAACTACAGAACCCATTAATGAATTTTGCCAACCAGTATAGTGCGACAGGGAATCGAATCCTAAAACGACACTTTGCATTTCGCCATTTTTATCTGGGGTTACAACATTACTAATAGCTGCACCATAGGTCATCACACTTACCTGCATCCCCGATGGATTTTCCATGGTGTATTCAAAAATTTCCTGACCCTCAAAAAAACCCATGGATTTTTTTTGAATGGCAATACTTGCAGCAGGGTTTTTTGGGTCCTTTTTTGAATGGCATTTAAATAAAACAAAAGCCGTTAAGGCAATGACTAAAAACACAAGTAGTTTTTTCATTCGACCAGATTAATTTTAACCAATATCAAGTAATTAATGTTTGACCTAATATTAAAGAGCTTGCCGTATTCACATTCGTAGCAAGCTCTTTACAAAGTTCCATCATTTAGTTCAATTCATACAAATCTTCCAGATGCGCAAAACGTGCTAAAATTTCGAGCATACCACCCGTTTGCACCAAGTCCCGAGGCCCATCGCTATCAACAAACAGGCCTTGCTCGTTTTTGTCATCCATTAAAACATTGTCCAGACATTTTTTAAAGCCCAAAATATATTTCAAGTCAGGGTTGTGTTTTAACAAATGTTGATAAGCCCTCAACAAAACAGCGTTAAACCAGTAATGATCTCTAAATTTTTCTCCTCCGTAAAAATAAGCCAGCGAACTATCGGCTATGGCATTAGCTTTTTCCAAATACTGATTTTCACCGGTTAGCTCGTACAATAATATATTTGATTGAAGCATGGTGCCCGTGTTGTAAGAAAAGATTGTTTTATTCAGGCTACCATCGCTGGTATTAATATTATCATAGTACAATCCTGTTGATGATTGTAAGTTCTCGTTGGTCCAGTTGTAAATCATCAGGGCTGTATCCAAATAACTTTGTTCCTGGGTTATTTCATAAAGCTTTAAAGCGACAATAACACCCGGTCCGTTGGAGCAGGTATTTTTGGTTTCAAAGTCGGTTTCCCTCCAGTATAAACCCCCTCCAAGGGTTGTATCGTAGGCGGTCATCATAAACTGGTACATCTCCTTACCTAAATCCAAATATTTTTCATCCTGGGTGCGCTTATATACATCCAGCGCTGTAATGCCAATCCATTGGTTATCATCATAATACCTTAGGCCTGGATGAATATCGACAATATATTCATTATAACCGGGCAAGGGCTTACTGGTATCATAATAATTTCCAAGATTATTAAAAATTGGTTCTACCAATGGTGTGTCTGGAAGCACTTTTTCAACTTCATTAACTGCCTCGAACATGGCACAGAGGGCCCAAAACCAAGAATACTCCCGCTTGTGACCAAACTTGGTTTCCCGCTTTTCCGGATCGAGCTCTACCAGGTAATAACCTGAAGCTGAATCGTAATAATTATCCTGCACGACTTTTAGAAGTGCCTTCATTTCATTTCTGTACACATCGCTATCATTTTTGACTGTGGTACAAGACAATGCCATTATTAAAACGATAAACAGAATGGCTTTTTTGAGAATCATCATAATTCCTTATTTTTTTAGTTACATAATTATTCCTGATTATGAAAAACATATTACAATTGAGGTTTGAATACATTTTGAATCAAAACAAATGTAGTGACTTTTTTAAATTTCGCCCAAAAACCATTAGATTCGAATGGCAGGCGAACAAACTTTGCACAACTAAAAAAAGGGTACCCCACGTTTGGAGCACCCTTCCTGCATAAATGAACAACGACAATCGCTTAAATTCTGTTATTAGTTAATGTCCAGGATTCTGATCTTCTTGGGAAATAGCGTTATTCGACAAAATCTCTGTCTGTGGAATTGGAAACAATTCATGTTTATTGGCCACAAAACCTAAGCTGCTTAAAACTTCATTGGCCTTGCCCCAACGTACCAAATCCCAAAAACGACTGGCTTCAAAAGCCAACTCCAACTGGCGCTCTTTTATAATGGCCTCACGCAAATCGGTTTGCGAAATGGCAAGGGGTAACAAATCGAGTCCGGCCCGGGCACGGACCTTGTTTAATTCTACCACTCCCAATTCAGGCTTGTTATCTTCATTGTACGCTTCTGCAGCCATTAGCAATACATCGGCGTAGCGAATCAATCGCCAATTGATGGCGTAATTCAATTCGGGTATCACACCTTCTGAGGTATTGGTTTCGGAAGCATGAGTGGCATATTTTATGCGCAAATACCCTTCGTAATCATGTGCTGGCACAGGGTTGCCATCATCGTCCTCATCAGCAACTATAGCACCGCCGGCAGCAATAAATTCGGCTTCACTCATAATGGTAGCCCGGTAGCGGGCCCCATTATCGCCCATTTCGTTAAAAGCATCACCAATGGCTTTTGTTGGCAAATTAAAGCCCCATCCCGGAATAATGCCAATGGCAGCCAAGTTGCTAAAGAAAGGTGCACGTGGCCCCATCAACTGCACATGAATATTGGATTCATGTGCGCCACCCCATCCAAAATTATTCCAATCATATCCTTCCTGATCGGTGTAAAGCACCTCAAAAACAGACTCAACACCCAATGCTCCGGCTCTGCGCCATACATTTCCAAAATTCGCTTCCAGACCGTATTGTGTGCCTTGGGTTCCAATCACCTGACTCAAAACAGCATGTGCTTGACCCCATTTTTGCTGATAAAGGTAAATCTTACCTAAGATGGACTGAGCCGTTCCCTTAGAAACACGGAATTTGTGCTCTGCTGACAAGGCTGACTTTAACGGTAGATCCGCAATGGCTTCCAGTAAATCTGTTTCTAGCTGAGCATAAATGGTAGCCTTGGGGGTACGTGGTTTATGATATTCGGCCACGCTGGTGGGGTTTTCAGTAAAAAAGGGTACATCACCAAACAAAACCACCAGTTCAAAATAATTCCATGCACGAATGGCTTTGGCTTCAGCCACTATTTGTTCACGGAAGGCATTGGTGGGTTCTACTCTGGCAATTACGGTATTGCACTGATTGATTGTTTTATAAAAACCTTCCCATATAGCAGTCACCACAGTATTGTCAGCCTCATTTTTGAAATCATCCAGATTTTGATACGGTGGCTGATCACTGGCTGAGGATCCGGCATTGCAATCATCCCCCGGCAGGTTTTTGGCAAACCAGGCGCTGTTCCAGTCCCTGCCATAGTTCCACTGCATTAAATTATAAGCCCCAATTACGGTAGAAAAAGCCTCATTATCGGTCATTGGATAAACATCACTGGACAAACGACCAGCAGGTTCAACTTCCAAAAACGCGTCGCTACAAGCCGGAAGCAACAATAGCATGAATACCGGCAGTAAATTGAATATATTATATCGTTTCATTGTTATCCTTTTAAAAAATTAAAAATTAACCGATAAACCGAACATCACCTTGCGGGGAATTGGGTAGAGACCTCGGTCGATGCCCTGACTTTGGTCGTTGGCACTTCCGGCTTCAGGATCCAGTCCTTTATAGCTGGTAAATGTAAAGTAATCGTTCAGCGACATATAAACGCGCAATCGGCTTAAACCAACCTGACTAATGACGTTCTTCGGTAAAGAATAACCCAACTGAATTTGCTTAATCCGCATGTACGATCCATCCTGAATCATTAAATCACTTCGGTAGATGTATTCACTATCACCATTGGCACGTGGCATTGAAGCGTTGGTATTATCCGCTGTCCAACGATCCTCATAAAAATATTTTGGCTTATTAGAGGTAGGTCTATCGGGACGGTACCAGGCTGTATAGATGTCATTTCCATAAGTGCCCTGAAGGAAAATACCAAGATCAAGGCCTTTGTACTCAAAATTAACATTGGCGCCATATATAAAATCAGGATGGGGATCACCAATTTTTGTCAAATCCGCAGAGGTGATGTTGCCATCCCCGCTTACATCGACGATATTGGGCATTCCGGTAGTCTCATTAATACCATCGGTTTTGTAACCGTTGAAGTACCAAATTGGTTCTCCTTCTTCAAACCATGTAAGATCATATCCACGGACGTTAGCTCCTGAGATGGGCGTTGGCTGAGCCAACCTGGTGACTTCATTGTTGAGGGTTGATAAATTGGCGTTGGCTGTGAAATTCACATCGCCCAATTTTTCCATAAAACCCAGTTGGAATTCCCATCCTTTATTAGAAACATCGCCTAAATTCACAAAGGGAGCATCGTTGCCAACCGACAAAGGAAACATACCAACGGCAATTAAATCGCGGGTTGTTTTATTGTAGTAATCAATAGAAAAATTCATTTTTCCATTCATCGCCCGCATGTCAATACCAAAAGCAATTTGCTCTGTGCGCTCCCATTTCAAATCATCATTGATCAGCTTATCAATTTCGGCACCTGAGAAGTAACCACCTGTGGGATTGGGATAGAAAACACCGGAAACAGTCCAGAATTCGCGATCTTCATTTCCAGGCAAGGACGACTTGCTACCGTTTTGACCCCAGCTACCACGCACTTTCAGGTAATCCATGAAAGTACTGCCCCAAAAATCTTCCTCACTCACAATCCAACCAGCAGAAAAGGCAGGGAAAATGGCACTTTTGTCATTTTCAGGGAATACACTGGCGGCATCACCCCTTAGAGCTACCTCTACCATGTATTTACCCAAATAGTTATAGGAGAGACGGCCAAAAATGGAAGTCATCGTATTGATTTCCATGTTGCCTCCCACCAAATCCTGTTCACGTGATGTGGTATGATCGTGGTAAGCATACTGGTCGCCTTCGCTAGCCATTGGTCCGGAATAAAGAGACCAGTTAGGATGCTGATATTTTTCAGCTGAATAACCAGCTAAAATGGTGAAATCATGACTGGCAACATTAAATTGGTAAGTGGCAAAATTCTCCCACAACCATGAAAAATGCTTGTCCAGATTGTCCCTTATGGTATTGGTTCCATTTTGACTTTCTGATGAAAAATAGAACTTCTTATTCCAGTTGTGATCTTGTTGGTAAAGCAAATCAAGCCCTAAACGCGAGGTAAATGAAAAGCCTTTAACGGGAGAAATGGTGGTATAAACCGTTCCCATTAACTGATCTCTGGTCACCTTGTTATTGTAAGTCAGCAATTTGGCCACCGGGTTGCCTATTTCACCATCTGTGTTTAAGGGCAGACCGTAATAACGTCCCTTTTCATCCCTAAGAATGGTATTACCGGCAGCCACTTCGTCCTTGATGCGTTGGGTTTCAGCACCCAATTCATAGTAAACCGGGGTAATTGGGTCAATAAGCAAGGCGTTATTCAACACGCCCCTGTATTCGTCGTCCTCGCCAATAGAGTTGCGATTAGAGTGCGAATACGACAATGTATTACCCACTTCCAGCCAATCTTTCACCTTACTGGTGGAGTTCAAACGAAAAGAAAAGCGTTCATAGGAAGCCTTGTCGCCACCCACTACACCATCCTGCTGATTGTAGGCTACGGACGACATGTAGGTTGAATTTTCCCCACCACCGGAAAAACTGATGTGGTGCCGCTGCATGGGTGCCGTTTCAAATATCTCATCGAGCCAGTCAGTGCCTGTTCCAGTGCCGGTCGGAACGTTTATGGTGGCACCCTGCTCACCCATATACTCCGCATACTCCAGAGCATTCATCAACTCCATTTTTGTTTTGACACTCTGAATACCATACTGAAAATCATAAGTCACCTTGCCCACACCCTTTTTACCTCCTTTGGTGGTGATAAGAATGACCCCATTGCCTCCCTCAGTACCATAGATGGCAGCAGAGGCAGCATCTTTCAATATCTCTACGGATTCAATATCTCCCGGTTCAATATTGTCAATACTTCTGGTTTTCATACCATCGACAATAAACAAGGGATTGGAATTGGCATTGGTATTAACCCCACGAATGCGCACCTTCGCGGCAGCTCCGGGCGAACCGGAAACAGGCAAAATAGTCACACCGGCCGTACGACCCTGCAGGGTTTGCTCTACTCTTGAATCGGGAGCCGTTGCAATATCGTCGGCGCTCACACTGGAAATGGCTCCAGTAACCAACGACCTGCGCTGTACACCGTATCCAACCACTATGACCTCATCCAAATCACTGACCGTTTCGGTTAGAACGATACGAATGGCCGACTGGTTACCCACTGGTACCTCCTGGCGCATAAAACCTACAAAACTAAAATCAAGTACCTCTTCCGTATCAGCTTCAATAGCATAATTTCCGTCTATGTCGGTAATGGTACCTCGTAAAGTCCCTTTTACCACAACATTGACACCAGGAAGCGGATCGTTTTGAGAATCAGTCACCTGACCGGTAACTATACGGCCTGAAGTCTGGCCTTCCATAGCAGTTAAACCTGCAAAACATAAAATCAAGACAGCCAACAATCTTGCAACTGCTTGATAATTACGCATTTTGACCTTTTTTAACAGGTCAAAAGTCAAGAAAAATCGTCTTTTTTCCATACCTTTGGAAATCTTTAGTTTAAATTATTACTGATTGAATTAAAGATCTAGCGCTCAACCGGGTCTGCGACCAAACATGACCGGTTGGGTGCTTTCTTTTATCGGGTCATAAGGGCGTCAATACCGCCCACTAAATAGACCAGAGGAGCATTCCAATTAATGGCTATTTCATTGGTTGAATAGCTGCATTCTAAATCAACATAGGATTTAGCAGGGAAAGGGCTTCGCTCAACGTCCGTCCCACAATCGGTTAAAACGGCTAAGTTGGGACCTCCGACAAGGAAGCCGGGAACAGGATCTTCAATGCCATCCGCACCGGATGGCCTGTGGTGAATATGCATGACACGCTGATGGCCAAAGCCGGTCACAAAACAGAAACCAGTGGCATTTCTTCCGAGCACATAGTCCAGATCCGAGATGGCTGAATTTAAATAAGCAGCATCACCAGTCAACTGATGGGCAAACAGCTTGACCATACCTTCATTGGCCACCTGCGAACTACTGCCCCAGGCAAATTCCTGAATACTAATGCCATAAGGCGAACTATCAGAAACAGCCACCAATTCGCTGGCCAGCGCCAAAAAGTCTTCTTTAATAGAAAGATTTGTAAGTTCAGCGGGGAGCTCATCATAAAAATCTATTAAGGAGAAAAATCCCAATGCATAGACCTGGTTCCAGGTAGGAACCAGTGGACGGTGGTATTTCTCTTTTATTACGGACAAATACCGGTCGTTACCGGTTGCCAGGTAGAGTTCCGCTGCGGCCCAGAACCACTCATCATCCAATTGATCATCTCCATAGGCACCTGTAGCAATGTCTTCAGGCTGTTGATAAGTCAGATCAGGATGCCTCACAGCCCAGTCCCAAGCCATCTCGGCTCTGCTTAGACAGCTGTCGGACAAGCCCGGTAACTGCGCATCATAGCCACTTAGCACGCGGAAGGCAGATGCCGTCAGCGCCGCATAATTCAGCGTAGCTGCAGTCCCTTTGGCCACAACAAAACGATCATTCACGGCCTCATTGGGCATCACAAAGTCCTCAAACTGCTTGGTGGTAAGTTTATGATAAACCCCGCCGTCGTTTGGATCCTGCATGCTCAACACCCATCGCAGGTTGAACAGGGTTTCGGACAATATATCCGGAATACCGCTACCTGATTCTGGTATGTTCAAATCCAGTTGGGCATAATAGAGCGGATAATCCTTCAATGCCCTCAGCATGGTATAAGTAGTGATGCCGCTATTGACCACATATTTGTTGTAATCTCCGGCATCATACCAACCCAGAGGGGAAGAGATGACCGTCCCCTCAGGACGCTTGTCATCGGCAGCTGAAGCATGAATGTAAACCACCGTGTCGGGATGCCCCGCAGCACGCGCCCATTTGCCGGCAAAAGTCTCCTCTAGGGCTATGGAGGTCCGGTTAAGGTAAAAAGACTTGATGGCTGCCTTGCTCACTTCATGGTAGGGATTGGGACCAATGTTTATTTCATAAGTCTTAGAAAAACCAGATAATTGAACAGTGTAGCTACCCGCCTGCTGCCATTCAGAAAAATCCACCTTTCGCACAGTATCCCCCGAAGCCTCCCAGTATAAAGGTGCTTCAGGAGTGGCTCTGAAAACCTCTTTACCTTCAGCATTCAGCAGCACAAATTCATCAACATCATGAGTGACCAGCGCTAATTTTGGGCCATGCGAGAGGTATCCCACCTGGTTATAAATCAGCCTGGAGCTTGCTGATTCATCGACAGAGGATTGTCTGCAACTGCAGAAAAAACAGATCGAAACAAACACAAAAAAAAGATACTTCAATAATACGGGCATAATAGTAAATTTAGATTCATATATACTTAAGCCTATTGGCTTAACCCATCACTACCTCTACCTTATAACTACCTGAATTGTAAACCGGAACAAGCTTGTCTGCCACCTCATTTCCATTGACCAATACCTGACGAACGCCTTTACTAACTCCATCCGGATTGGTGACCTTAATCTGGTAAGTGGCCCCCCTGAATTTGCGTACCACTTCAAAGCCTTTCCAGTCGGCGGGGATACAAGGATTAATTAGCAATCCGTCATACTGCGGCTGGATGCCCAGAATATAACGGGTAATGGCATAGAAATTCCATGAGGCCGTTCCCGTTAACCATGAGTTTTTGGCCTCGCCTGGCTTAAAAGCATCTTTGCCGGCTATCATTTGTGAATAGACGTAAGGTTCCGTTTTGTGTAAATCGCTGATGTCTTCGAGGTAGGCGGGACAAATCTTCTGGTAATAGTCCCAGGCACGCTCACCGCGACCAATCATGGTCTCACCAATCATTATCCAGGGATTATTGTGGCAGAAAATACCGGCATTTTCCTTATAACCCGGGGGATAGGTCGATATTTCGCCATACTCAAGCACATAGCGGGTAAAGGCCGGGTTGTTCAGAACAATACCATACTCACAGTCGAGCCGCTCTTTAACGGCGTCCAGCGCTTTTTCAACCATGCCTTCTTCCTTACCTATCTCGGCCATGGTGCACCAGCCCTGCGATTCTATAAATATCTTTCCTTCTTCATTTTCATGGCTGCCCACTTTTTTGCCAAAGAAATCGTAGGCCCGCAGGTACCAATCACCATCCCAGCCATGTTGCTTTATGGTTTCCACCATTTTATCCACATGCTGCATGGCCGCATCTGCCTCGGACGTTTTACCAATTTGCCGACAAAGCTGAGCAAACTCTTTACCATATACCACAAACAAGCCGGCAATCATGACCGATTCAGCGGTTCCACCTACTTTATTCTCCGTGGTCTGAAAAGACTCGTTGGGATCATTGGAAAAACAGTTCAGATTCAAACAATCGTTCCAGTCGGCCCGCCCAATTAATGGCAAACCATGAGGTCCCAGGTTGTTGACCACGTGGTAAAAGGACAATTTGATATGCTCAAAGTGCGGCTTAGCCGTACTTTCAACGTTATCGAAGGGTACCATCTCATCCAGTAGCGAAAAATCTCCCGTTTCCTTGATGTAATCCACGGTGGACAAAATCAGCCACAGCGGGTCATCATTGAAATTGCCACCAATGGCATCATTGCCGCGCTTGGTCAATGGCTGGTACTGGTGGTAGGCGCCACCATCCTGAAATTGGGTAGAAGCAATATCGATGATGCGCTCACGGGCGCGCTCGGGTATCTGGTGCACAAAACCTATCAGGTCCTGATTGGAATCCCTAAAACCCATTCCGCGACCAATACCTACTTCAAAAAAGGAGGCTGAACGCGACATGTTAAAGGTCACCATGCATTGATACTGGTTCCAGATGTTCACCATCCGGTCCAACTTCTCATCACCACTCTTTATATGAAAAACGCTGAGCAGTTTATCCCAATGCGCCTTCAGCTCTGCCATGGCCTTGTCGACCTTATCGACGGTATTGAAACGCTCAATATTAGCCAGGGCCTTCTTTTTGTTGATAACCCCTTTGGATTCCCATTTGTCCTCTTCAGGATTCTCTACATAGCCCAAAATAAATACCAGTTCCTTAGTCTCCCCGGCATTCAGCTCAATTTCAAAATAGTGCGAAGCGATGGGCGACCAGCCATGCGCATGGGAATTCCGCGGACGGCCTTCCACCACCGCCTGTGGACCGGAAAACTCGTTGTACAATCCCACGAAAGATTCCCGATCGGTATCGAAGCCCTGAACCGGTGCATTGGCATGGTAATAGGCAAAATGGTTTCTACGGTCCTTGTATTCTGTTTTATGATAGATGGTGGAATCTTTGATTTCGACCTCGCCGGTGCTCAGGTTGCGCTGCAGATTATTTTGATCGTCCTCCGCATTCCACAAGGCCCACTCCATGAAAGAAAAAAGCTTAAAGCTTTTTTTGGCACCCGACGTATTGGTCAGCTTCACCTTCTGTACTTCACTCCACGATTGGAGGGGAACAAAAAACAAGACTTCCGCTTCCAGGCCATCCTTAGCCCCGATAATTTTGGTGTAGCTGAGACCATGGCGGCACTCATACTTATCCAGGGGTGTTTTGACCGGCTTCCAGCCGGGCGACCAAATGGTACCACCATCGTTGATATAAAAATACCGTCCCCCGTTATCCATGGGTACGTTGTTGTACCGGTAACGGGTCAGGCGGCGGAATTTAGCATCTTTATAAAACGCATACCCTCCTGCACTGTTGGAAATCAGTGAAAAGAAATCCTCATTGCCCAGATAGTTGATCCAGGGCCACGGGGTTTGTGGATTTGAAATCACATATTCCCGACTATCATCATCAAAATGTCCAAACTTCATTTGTCTAGTTGTTAACTTTTTTCTTTGTTATTTTATCATCTCTTGAGCCTGCGCTAGTTATTGGCAGCCAGCTCATTTTTTCTTCGATTATTTAATTCCGTGGTAATCTCATCCATTTTTGTCTGATTCAAGGGGTAAAGGGTCATAACCCCGGCAGCGAGTAGGGCGATGATGGTCGGTATCCAACTCATCAGCATTATTATGCCCGGCACAGCACCTTCAATGGCCACAGAATCCTGACCATCGTAATGAAAGGAAGCCAGCACCAGACCAATGATGGCACCCGCTACACCTCCACCGAATTTGGTAGAAAAGGATCCGGCAGAATAGATGAGACCTGTAGCCCGGCGACCATTTCTAAACTCTGAATAATCAGCGGCATCGGCCAACATGGCAAAGAAAAGTGTTGGGAATATGGCCGCACCAAATTCAGATACAATACCAATGATGAAAATACTGAGCGTATTTTCTGGTCCGCAAAAAGCCAACAAGGCATTCACCAGCCCGGAAAAAATAAAGGCATAAATAAACAAATTGCGCTTGCCCATCCTTTTGGCTAAATAAGCCGTTGCCATAGCCCCTGCAATGGATGCCACCATCAATGCCACCATGTAAGAAGCAGCCAGTAACTGATTGTGCAGGTAGTGGGTAAAGTAGATCACTACAATGCCCTGTTTTATTGAGTTGTAAACCTGAAACAACAAGCCTATAAACAAGAGTATCACCCAAGGTCTGTTTCTAAACAGATCTTTCAAATCCATCCACAGATTATTCTTTTGGGATTCCAGCGGCTTAACCCGCTCTTTGGTGGTATAAAAAGTAATGAACAAGGAAAGTGTCAGGAAAAAAGACAACACATATATAGCATTGCTATACCCCCGTTTTTGATCAATTATAACAATGCTTTCCGCATTAAGACGCTCTTCTCCGGTCAGTATAAAACGGTATTCCTGATCGGCCTCCATTGAAAAACTTTTGCCTTTGGTGGCCAAATTGAGACTATCTGCCAAATGAGCATCTGCCCAGCTAAAGAGCGCCAGGCCATTCTTGGTTTTGATGTTGACATTCTCTACGTCTTCAGAAGTGGAGACTACAATTTCGTATCTGGCAGGCTCAAGCTCGTTGACAGCGATGGAAGGATTAATATCTCCATAATGCGCTACCAGAAACAACAAAGCGCCCTGCACCAGCATTCCTCCCCCAAATGCTCCTACCATGCGGTAGGAACCCAGTGTTGTTCGTACTTTATCATCGCCCGTCATTACTGCCATTAAAGCACCGTAAGGGATGTTGTTGGCTGTATAAACCAGGGTGAAGATGATGTAAGTAGTGTAGGCATAGATAATTTTGCCGGTATAACTTAAATCCGGTGCGGTAAACAGCATCGAAAGAATGGCCCCCAGAGGAATAGCCGTCCATAAAATCCAGGGACGAAATTTCCCATAGCGGGATTTGGTGCGGTCGCCTACCACCCCCATAAAAATATCACTGATGCCGTCACCCGAACGCGCAATCAGCATTAACAAACCTACAGCGGCCGGATTGAGCCCGAAAACATCGGTATAAAAAATAAAAAGGAAGGTGGAAACGCCACGCCAGGCAATATTTGCTGCACCGTCGCCCAGGGCATAACCAATTTTCTCCCGCAGAGATATCTTTTCAGATACGTTCATAGTCCTTATCTTAAATATGCACCTAACTCATTACCTACCAGGAATTCATCAACCTAAGGTTGATCTATAAATGATTTATTGTCACTATATGGCGAAATCTAAAAGCTCTTTGCGGTTTTTCTCATACAGGTCGCGATCAAAAACATATAGACGGGCAGGTTTGTGGGCCACTCCCATTTGTTTTTCTTCCAAGGGAACCAGATACTTCATTCTGGCCACTTTTTTACGGAAATTCCGCTTATCGAGCGCTACACCCAAAATCACTTCGTAAAGGCGTTGCAGTTGCGAAAGGGTAAACTTCTCAGGTAACAGTTCAAACCCAATGGGTTCTCTCAACAGGTTTTTCCGCAGAGCCACCAATGCTTCCTGCAAAATGGCCATGTGGTCAAATGCCAGATCCGTGACTTCTGCAACTGGCGTCCAGCGCACATTGCGTCCTTTCCACTCCAGGGTTACCTTGTCAGTGGCCAGCAATGAATAGTAACCAACAGTCACTATGCGCTTGTCAGGATCCCTTCCGTTGGCAGCCAACCATGCCCGGTCATTTTCCCGATTGATCCGATCAGGCGCTCCAAAGGTTTTAAATTGTTCCAGATAAATATTCTGCAGCCCGGTTAAATCAAACAAAACGCGGGATGCAGCTGCATCCAGATCCTCGTCATCATAAATATGGTTGCCGGTTAAAGTGAGGTCGTTAAACAATTCTTTGCCGGTCAACTCATCGGTCATCACCCGATCTACTAAAAGGACATTTAGCTGAGAAAAATCAAAACCAAATATGACACAATCGACTGAAAAATAGTCGTTCAATACGCCTGCATGTACCTTTTGTTCTATACTTGAGCTCATTCGTATATAATTCGAAGTTATAGGCGGCTCCAATCTGTCTTTATAGAGACCTGCCAATTTAGTATTTCAATTAGAAACTGGCCTCGCGACCAATCCAGCTTAGTGTTACTTTTACACTTAATAAAGCTTGTGCTAAATTATAACATTATCCCTAAAATGCAAAAATTATTATTTAAACTAATTATACAATTTTAAACAAACCAATAAGGGAAACACAGATACAGTGAGACTTTGTGTAGTATTTACACTTATTAAAAAATGTGTAATTTATAAAGATTCTAAATTATGACATAGTGCCAACTTCAAAACCAAAAAAACAATTTATGGAGATTCATTGGTCTATATCAAGTACTGCAAGTAAACTGCACATAAGTATAATGTCGGCAACTAAGTCGCCCACGATAAAATTCGTTAAACGTCTAAAAAATCGTATTTTTACCTACGCCACCAAATAAAAGCTATACACGAATGAAGACCAATGAAGAAATGCGATTGGCCGTCCTTATAGACGGAGACAACATACCCTATGCCAATATCAAAGAGATGATGGAAGAGATAGCCAAATTTGGCGTACCTACCTTCAAAAGAATCTATGGCGACTGGACCAAGCCACAGTTGGGTGGGTGGAAAGGCGTTTTACTTGAAAATGCCATCCAACCGATTCAACAATATGGTTATACGACAGGTAAAAATGCCACCGACTCGGCCATGATCATTGATGCTATGGACATTCTGTATTCCGGAAAAGTGGATGGCTTTTGTCTGGTATCGAGTGACAGTGACTTTACACGACTCGCCACAAGATTAAGGGAATCAGGCATGAAAGTAATAGGTATAGGAGAAAAGAAAACACCTTCACCATTTATCGTCGCCTGTGATAAATTTATTTATCTGGAAATTCTGAGGTTGCCGGATGACAAAGAATCGGATAAAACCACAAAGAATAAACCAAGCGCCTCAGTACAAATCATTGACAACAAGTTGTTGAAACTAATTACATCAAGTGTAAATGATCTGGCGGATGATGACGGATGGGCATTTTTAGGAGAAATAGGCCAGATGCTTAATAAAAAACGGCCTGATTTTGACCCACGAAACTATGGATTTACACGATTGACGCCCTTATTAAAATCACTTAAGAAGAATTTTGATGTAGATGAACGTATTTCAGGAAAATCAAACGCCAAGCAGGTATATGTAAAAACAATAGGGCGTTAGTTTTTTAGATCGCCAGCTATAAATGCCAGCAAGTCCTTGATTATGAATCAATTATTTGATAAGGTCGTTACTATTTTGAAGATGAGACAAATAAAAAAAGTTTATCGAACTATTATAAAAAATAATGGAAAGTAAAATTCAAAATTATTTTCGGGTAAGATGATCATATAAGCCCTGGCAAGCATCCTCCAAAAGGTCAAGCATCAATTGAAAGCCGGCATATCCGCCATAATAAGGATCAGGAACCTCATTGTAACCCATATTACGCGCGTAGTCTGTCATTTTTACAATTTTATTACGTCCAGCCTCATCAGGTGCCATACCCAACAAATCACTGACATTTTGTTCGTCCATTGCCACTATCAGATCGAAATCATCAAAATCCACTGACGGAACTACAGGGCGACTAATACTTGTTAGGTGATATCCACGATTGAGGGCATGTTTTTTCATCCGGGCATCTGCAGGTTCTCCTTCATGAGTGCCAATAACGCCGGCCGAATCAATTTCAAAAAGATGGCCAGAGCCATTTTTTTCGATAATGCCATTCATCACAGCCTCAGCGCTCGGAGAACGGCAAATATTACCCAGACAAACAAATAATATTTTATTTCTTTCCATAACTGACCCCCTCATCTAGTTAACCTTAAATATTCGGTCCCCATACGAAACCTCTTCGTTCTCTTTAAAGCGATAATAAAAAGCTCCTTTTCGGGACTCTGTTGTATTTTTGATATTCAATCGTTCCAAAACATTCAATGACAATACTTTCTTTCTGAAATTGCCAGGATCAAAAGTTCTTTGATAAATGGCTTCATAGAGACTTCTCAGTTGCATTAAGGTGAAATTCTCAGGCAACAATTCCTTACCTGATAATTCAATGGAAGCTCGCTTTTGTAATAACTGTAGTCCACCCTTAACGATTTTATCGTGGTCAAATATTAGTTCAGGTAATAGATTAAGTGGCCACCACTGAGCTCCACTTTCTTGTACCAAAGCCTTATCATGCTGGTCAATTCTTATTAAGGCCACAAAAGCAACACTTATGACCCGAGCCCCCGGATCCCTGTCCACAGCCGAGAAAGCAGCAACCTGCTCCAGAAAAATATCTTTTAACCCGGTTGTCTTGAATAAAACCCGCATGGCAGCCTCTTCCAAAGACTCATCGGAATCAACAAATCCACCCATCAGAGACCATTTCCCTTTTGCGGGCTCAATTTGGCGGCGAAACAGCAATAACTTCAATTCCGCATCCTCATAACCAAATATGACGCAATCAACTGCTACAAGTAATTTGGGGTGACTATAAACCATGACTTTAGAGTTCAAAAAAAATAGGACAGACAATATAATTATTTGCCATGGGGCAGTTATTAAAATTCAAGAAGGACAAAGATAGCCATTTAACTCAAGTATTAACACTACCTGATATCCTCCCAAGTGTACTCGCCCGATTGGATCAAAACTTCCTCAATATTATCCTTTGTCACCATAACAGAAGGAATATTAACGGTTTTGATATTGGATGAACCATTAAAAGTACTGGTGGTAGCGAGATTATTTGAACGCTCCCCTCGCAAAAGCGCATCCACCAATTCGCCGGTCCTGTGACCTAACTCCCGGTGTGGGTGAAAAATTGTCATGTACATCTCGCCCCTGTGAATGCTTCGCACGGCTTCTTGTGAACCATCTTGTCCCGTGATTATCACACCCCTATGTGCATCATATTTTTTCAGCACTTCTAGTGCCCCCAATCCCATGCCATCATTACAGGCAATAACCACATCAATAACAACCCCGAAAGCATCAACAACCTGTTGCATTTCAAATTGAGCCCGATCTCGGTCCCAGCCTTCAATATGTGTTTCGTACAGCAGATTGACCATTCCTGAGGCTATGTGGGGTTGTAACAGCGAATCGATGTAATGCTTTAGCTCAAACCCATTCCTGTCAAAACGATCGCCGGCCAACACTACGTAGTTGCCAGAAGGCTTGCGTTGCAAAGCCGTTTCGCAAAACAATCTGGCATTGTCTCTATTATCACCCGTTACAAACAGATCAAAATCAGCATTGTTAATCAAACGGTTATAGGCAATCACCTTTACACCACGCTTTTGGGCATCACGAACCAATGGGGCTATGGTATTTCCATTGATGGCTGCAATAACCAGTGCATCAACGCCCATATCCAATAACTCATAACCCTGGGCTAATTGAACAACGTCGTCATCCTCTGCCACCATTATGACCACCTCATGCCCAAACTCCCTCAGTTTTTCAGCCATATAATTCCCCTCACTGACGAAGCGATACCTTTCAGAGGAAGGATTTAAGTACCCCACCGTGTAGGATTCTTGTTTACCACAAGAAAAAAAACTGACGATAATTAATACACCCACAAATGACCTCAGCGATTGACTCATAACTAATCCTTTAAATTTCAATAGATGAATCTTTTAAACTTAGAAAACAATCAAAATTCAAATCGTTTTATAAATTCATTTTTATCTTTGCTTTTACCTGCACGAATTTATACAAATTTTAATAAATTTAAACGCTGCAACCACTTATATTAAAATTATGCCAAGCATTTACAACTGGAAGGACTTAAAGGTCCGAAAAAAAATAGGTTTAAGCTTTAGCATCATCATTGCTATTTCATTGGTTACCGGACTATTGCTGCTTTTTAACCTGTACCAGATATCCTCCAAAACAAGACAGATGGTGAATGTGCATATACCTACGGCCAATGCTTCCAATCACCTCATGCGTTACTGGCAGGAAGCCAGTGAATTTATGCGCTCACATAACTTCACAGGCATGGATTTTTATGACGTACAGCATGACATCGCCTTCAACCGCCTAAGCAATGCCATTGATGCCTTGAGTACACTTACTGCTGAACACGAAGCCGAACTGGAAGGGAAAGGTGTGTTTATTGAACTTTTAAGGTTGTATGCAGCACAATATAAAGAAACCAAAGACAGCTACAAGCAGCGTTTTGACTCCTTTCAAAACACCAGACAACAATACTTCAATTTGGTTGAAGAAATCAATGATACCAGTCATTACCCTTCCACTATTACATCAAGGCTGAATGGCCTGTCACTTGACATAAGCAAGGCCATTTATGAGCGGGATGGCATGGGCATGTATGCTTTGATGGAGAATGTAGAACAACTAAAAAATATTATTCAAAGGATGGGTGGCAACGCAGCATTTAGAGAGGACATGAACCAAGCCATTGCCTTAGCCACTGAGCTAATTGAAGCCTATCGGGCACTGCGCATCGCTGAGCTCAAAAACTATGAAGCTGCAAAGAATATTTTGTGGGAAGTAAGGGCTTCTGCCGATATCGGACTCGACCAGATCATCCTCACCGGTAATGTGAGCCATGAGATCACTAACCGACAAAGAGTCATTCAGACCATCACCCTTACACTAACATTAATTTTGGGCATCCTCTTTATTTTCCTGTTGTCTAATTCAATCAGCAGACCCATTATACGAGGCATTGAAATGGCTGAAAGAGTGGCGGCAGGAGATCTTACTGTTGGAATCGAGGAAGACCGGAAAGATGAGATAGGTCGCCTGTCCATAGCGCTCAACAACATGACAAGGAACCTTAACAGATTAATAGGTCAAATTATTACAACATCCATGGCCATTTCATCTTCGAGTGAAAATCTGAGTCGCAAAGCTTTAGATCTGGCAGAGGGTGCCAACCAACAGGCCTCTTCGGCAGAGGAAGTGTCGTCTTCGATGGAAGAAATGCACGCGGTCATTGAGCAAAACACTGAAAATGCCAAAGAAACCGAAGGGATTTCAGCCAGCGCTGCCAGCCAAATGAAGGAAAGCAACGAACGAAGCAAAGAAGCCGCCCACCATCTGGAAGAGATTACCAACAAAATACTGGTTATTAAAGACATTGCCTTCCAGACCAACATCCTGGCCCTCAATGCCGCTGTTGAAGCCGCCAGAGCGGGACAGGAAGGACGTGGCTTTGCGGTTGTAGCTGCGGAGGTCCGCAAACTGGCCGAACGCAGCCAGGCCGCCGCTCAGGACATTACCAAGGCATCTTCAGTCACCAATGACTCGTCCAAATTGGCCACCGAATTACTCGATAGCCTCACCCCTCAAATTGAGAAAACAGCCCATTTAATCAGAGAAATATCAGCAGCTTCCATCGAACAGGTAACGGGCGTACAGCAAATCAATCTGGCTCTTCAGGAGCTCAACCAAGTGACACAACGAAACGCATCCCATGCCGACGAAATCAATCAGTCCTCATCAGAGTTACGCGAACTGTCACAGCAACTGGCAGCGGCTACCTCTTCGTTTAAGGCACTGACCTAAAAGCAGTAAAAGACTAACTTCCAAACAACTCAACCCTGATCTTTTTGGTCAGGGTTTTTACCACCTGCTGGTAAGAGTGGGCAATCAATTCGCATAAAAAACCATCCGACAGAGAACCATCCACATCCACCGTATTCCAATGTTTTTTATTCATGTGATAGCCCGGACGAACAGCGGCATGCGCCTCTCTCAGCTCAATAGCATATTCAGGATCACACTTAAGATTGATGTAAAACTGGCCGGTAAGACCGGTCAGTAAATAAATTTTTCCTCCGACTTTAAACACCAAAGTTTCCTCATCAAAGGGGAAATCCTCAGTCGTATGGGGAAGGGAAAGACAATATGTGCGTAGCTCTTCTATATTCATTCCTCTAGATTTTTATGCTTAAATCTGTTTTTTCGATTTTTATCGAAGGGGCTTAGTTAACGAGTTGACATAAGTGCTTATGAATTCAGTACAAACACATTATTCGACTTGGGCAGTAAAGGCCTTTTCTATGTGTTCAACCTGCCAGTCGGTCTTATTAACTGGCAGACAGGTGACTATGTCAAAGCGGATTCTGCTGTCTATTTTTTTGTACCGTACATAGGCATCAGCAGCCAGCACCAAATAGCGCACTTTCATGGGCGATATACTCTCACGCGGGTGCATCAGATGACTGCTGGTTCGGGTACGCACCTCTACAATCACCAACACGTCTCCGTCGTAGGCAATAATATCGACTTCCTTGTGATGGAAATGCCAATTTCTATCAACTATTTGATAGCCTTTATGCATAAGAAAATCGGCTGCTTTCTCTTCACCCAACTTTCCCAACTCGTTGTGTTCGGCCATTGATCAGGGTTTCATTTCTATTTTTTGACGTAAGCCAATGCTACACGATCCTTCATCACCTCCAACTTAACTTTATGGCCCATCAACAGCGGCCAGTTGCATTTGCCGTGGCCGGCCTCAAAACCAAATAATACCGGATAATCATATTCCTCCACTGCATGGCCAATAATCTGATATTCGGTGGCACCAAAGGGCGTTTTATTGTCCTGCATATCCGTCATTTGTCCGACCACCAAACCAGCCAGCCCCTCTAACTTTCCAGCCACTTTTAAGCCGTACATCATTCTGTCGAGATGATAAAGATGCTCACCCACTTCTTCAATAAAAAGGATTTTTCCCTTAGGGTCAAAATCAAGTTCTGAACCTTTGAGAAGCGTTAAAATGGTAAGGTTGCCGCCACACAACCGACCAGTGGCCTGCCCCATCCGGTTTAAAGGATGTGGTTTTAGCGGATAAACCGGCCACGCCCCTTGAAGAAAATGCCACAAGTGATCCATCCCGGTATCGGCGGCTATGCCATCATCCAGATTTTTGGGCATGGGTCCGTGCATCGAAGCCAAGCCTATTTTTTTTTGCAACAGGGCATGAAAAACGGTAATATCACTGAAGCCGACCAACCATTTGGGGGTCTCCAACAACCAATCAAAATTTACCATTTTCAATATGCGTACGGCACCATACCCCCCCCGCATACACCAAATAACATCCACTTCAGGATTGAGCAACATGCTGTTCAAATCATTCGCCCGTTGCTGATCAGTCCCCCCAAACTGATGCCACGCCCCGGCCACATGCTTGCCGCGCAGATGGCGCATCCCTATTCCTTCCAAGTACTTCTCAGCCTGCTCCACAAATCGCGGGGCAATTTTTCCGGACGGCGCCACCAAGCCTACCAAGGCACCAGGTTTAATAAATGCGGGATAAATCATCCTATAATGTTTCTGAATTTTTCTAATTCAACAATAAAAGAACTATTGTCTCAATGGTCTTGTCCGACTTATTATCAAAGACCCGTAAAAGTCCATTTTCTTGATGATAATAATTATCTTTGTGCAAATTATCAAAAAAAAATCGGATACCATATTTTCCCTAAAAAATAGCTTTAAATTTTCCTATGACAAACTTTAAACGCACACTTGTTACTACCGCCCTTCCTTATGCCAACGGTCCCGTTCACATTGGTCACCTGGCAGGCGTTTATGTACCCGCTGATATCTACGTCCGTTACCTTCGTCTGAAGGGTGAGGATGTACTACTCATTGGCGGCTCAGATGAGCACGGGGTACCCATTACCCTCAAGGCGCGTAATGAGGGCGTTTCACCACAGGATGTTGTGGACAAGTACCATGGCATTATCAAAAAATCTTTTGAGGACTTTGGTATTTCGTTCGATATATATTCCCGCACCAGCAACAAGACCCACTTCGAAACAGCCTCTGATTTTTTCAAAACGCTGTACGACAAAGGGGAGTTTATTGAGAAAGAGTCAGAACAATATTACGATGAGGAAGCTGGCCAGTTTTTGGCAGACCGCTACATTACAGGCACCTGTCCCCATTGCCACAAAGAGGGTGCCTATGGCGACCAGTGCGAAAGCTGTGGCACTTCATTGAACGCCACCGATCTGATTCAGCCCAAATCAACCATTTCGGGCAGCATCCCCGTGCGCAAAGCCACTAAGCACTGGTACTTGCCGTTAGATAAACATGAGGCCTTTTTACGACAGTGGATTTTAGAAGACCACAAAGAGTGGAAGAGCAATGTATATGGCCAGTGTAAATCCTGGATTGATCTGGGTCTGCAACCCCGGGCGGTAAGCCGCGACCTCAACTGGGGCGTGCCCGTTCCTG
>DHVH01000313.1 GCA_002412555.1 Marinilabiliaceae bacterium UBA5213
TTGAACAAAAGGCAGCCGGCAAAACAATTTTTCTCACAACACACAACATGACAGTTGCCGAGCAGCTTTGCGACAGGGTGGCCTTTATTGTTGAAGGAAAAATTGTGGTAATTGGTTCTCCTAAGGATTTAATGATAGAGCATGGCAAGCGCATTGTTGAGGTTGAATACCAAAAGAATGGCAGCATCCACAAACAAAGCTTTGATTTGCAAAACTTAGGTGAGAACAATGGTTTTATGGACATGCTAAGAACCGCCGAAATAAAAACCATACACAGTTGCGAAGCCACCCTGGAGGATATTTTCATAAAACTAACCGGGAGGAACTTAGTATGAGGTTGCTTCATGCCGTTTTGGCCGATATACGCTTTCAACTAAAACATGGCTTCTACCTTGTTTATGCAATAATTACAGTAATGTATTTAATCATACTGTCGTTTTTGGCCGAAAATATTCTATCCGTCGCATTGCCCCTAATTGTATTTTCTGATCCATCAGTATTAGGGCTATTCTTTATTGGAGGAATTATTCTCATGGAAAAAGGGCAGGGAGTATTAATGGTCTTGGTTGTTTCGCCGTTGCGAACCTCTGAATATATACTTTCAAAAGTCCTATCCCTGACAATCGTTTCGGTATTGGCAGCTTTGGCCATTACGTGGTTTAGCAATTATCCAACCGTAAACTGGTGGTTGCTTTTGGTGGCAACCATTCTTACATCGGGCATTTTTACCCTGTTGGGAATAATGATTAACGCCGGATGCAATACGGTGAACCAGTATATGCTGAGAACCATACCGTACATGTTGCTTTTTATCCTGCCTTGTTTTGCTTTACTTGGGTTTCCGTATTCAGAATTTTTTGTTATTATCCCAAGTGTGGCCGCATTGAAACTCATGCTGGGAGCATACCATGGAATCTCCGGGTTTGAAACGGCAGCGCTAGTGATCTATCTTTTCGCCATCAACTATATACTTTTAAAATTGGCGGTTACGACTTTTGAAAAAAGAATTGTTTATCAGGACTAAATATGATACAGATTACACTTTTTAAAAACGACCTAAAACAGATTGTGCGTGATCCCATCATGACTCTGTTGCTGCTTGCTCCATTGTTGTTAATTGTTGTTTTTGAATTACTTGAATTTTTCCTTGTGCCCTATCTGGCTGCTGAAGTCGGTTTTGACATGACCCCCTGGTTTTCTTATGTTTTAGCCTTTGTTTTGTTGATGAATTCAGGTATGTTGGGAATAGTTACCGGGTTTATGATGTTAGACGAGCGCGATGGGAATATTTCTCAATTATTGGAAGTCACGCCACTGGGTAGGATCGGCTATCTGGCCAATCGACTTATATTTGCTTCCACCTTGTCAATCATTTACGCATTGATAGGCATTGCTGTTTTTAAATGGCCTAATTTGCCTTTCTTTTCCATTATTCTTCTATCGGTATTATCGGCATTCTATACAGCAATTATCGGTTTGTTGATATTTTCCGGAGCGGAAGATAAGGTGAAAGGACTAACTTTTGCCAAAGGACTGAATACTTTGGTGCTTTTTGCTTTTACGGATTTGTTTGCACTGCCGTGGCTAACTTTTTTATCATGGGTTTTTCCACCCTATTGGCTTTCATTGATTATCAAAACACCTCAATCACTGCTTGTCATAACACTTGCAATCATTGTTCATATGATTTGGTTAGGAGTACTTATTTTTCGTTACAGCAAAAGGGAGGCATAAAAATCTATATGTAAACAATTCTGCTTAACAATTGCACTGAGTTATTGAAAAACCTTCTCATTGAAGAAGGGTCAGAGGGATTTATGTTTTGATTTTTGTTGAAAATCGTGCCTTTTTTCGATAGAAGTACAAATTTAATTGTTTATTTTACTCCTTGTTTTAATTAGGGGTTAATATAGATTTTAAAAACTACGAATCAATGAGACACTTTGCATTAGTACTTAGCTTCATGTTGTCAATCGTTTTTTTGCAAGCACAAACATTGGCCAGGTTTGAGGTTAGTGCTGGTGATTATGACAGAAAGAACGTTTTTGTGAATTCACCGGTTCAATTGACGGCTGCAAGCCTGGAAAATGGTTTACAGTTGTTTGAAGTGACCGATAAGGGTGAGTATGCAGTTTCTTTTCAAATTGAACAGGGGCCAGATTATAAAATCTGGTGGCAGGTTGAGGGCCTTTTAAAGGAGGGAAATATCCGTGTTTTTGAGCTACGTGCCAAGGACAAAAAATCGAATTATTCAGAAGTACCAATCCGAAAGGATGATGAAGCCTACATCCTTTTCAATGGCAACCTGCCAGTTTTGCACTACAACCATGCCAAGGCGGAATTGCCAGAGGGTGTTGATACAGCTTATTCCAGAAGCGGGTTTATTCATCCCTTATTCAGTCCGGCGGGCAAAGTCCTCACCTCGATTCAACCGCCCGATCATATTCACCATTACGGGCTGTGGAATGCCTGGACGCGCACTCAATTTATGGGTAAGCAGGTGGATTTTTGGAATCTGGGCGACAAACAGGGGCGGGTGGATTTTGCAGGAACCATTTCAACCATCCAAGGCGATGTGTTTCAGTCGCTGAAAACTTTGCACCAGCATGTGGCGCTAAAGGATGAAGGAGGTGGCGATATTGCTTTGAATGAGGAATTAGAGGTGAGGGTTTTTGATTCTGGCAAGGATATTAATATTATTGATTATACGACCTCCTTTAATTGTGCACATCCTGAAGGCATTTTTTTGGAGGAATACCGGTATGGCGGTTTTGTTTTCAGGGGCAGTGAAAAATGGAACGGCTATACGGTTCAAATGCTCACTTCTGAGGGGCACAATCAGGACAATTCTGACGGGCACCCGGCCAAATGGTGCCTGGTTAATGAAACAGGTAATAATCCTTCGGGGATCCTTATTATGAGTCACCCGGTCAATTTCAATCACCCTGAGCCTTTACGCACATGGGACAAGGGGGCAAATGGCGGACAAGCGAATGTTTTTATTAATTTTTCACCCATTCGCAATCGTAGCTGGGAAATGGTTTATGGAAATCGTTATACCTTCCAATACCGGGTAATCACTTTTGATGGGCAGTGGACTAAGGAACAAGCGGAAGAGGCTTGGTTGAATTTTTCTAATCCTCCGAAAGTTAAAGGGATGCAATAATTACTATTTGGTCCCCCCGGTCTTTCTTCTTTGGTGTATTTAGAGAGCAGATGTGGTAAAATCTGTTATGAAATTGGCCATTCTCCCCACTATTTTTTAGCTTTGAAGTATAATAAAACTATATATATATGGATTTAAAGAAATCGTTTGGCATCACTGTTGATGGCACCAATGAAATTCCCAAACCAAAGCGGATGCGGGAATATATCAATTTAAAACTGGCTGCATTAGGGCAGCCCTATTATCAATCTGAAACAAAAACAGCCTTTCTTGAACTGGCCAATGATCTTATACTGAATCACAAGGAGAAAAACCGTTTATTGTCTTCTTATCTCTGTCCTGCTGATCAGCGCATTCAGAATTTCCTGGATAACTATCTGGCAGAGTTTAAGGAAGATTTAAGTCCACGTATTCCATCCAACAGTTTTATTATTGATAGTCACGGAATTGCACGGGCGCTGTCCTTGCCTACTGATAAAGACGCGTTTACTTCAGATATTGTCAGTTCTTACCGACTCAAGCAGGGTGTACTTAATAATCCCAAATATGATCGCCGGACAACTCAAGGCGTTTTTCATGTGGCCGAAGGTGGCCTCCCCATTCCGGATGATAAAAAAGCGGTGCCGAAAGAGACATTCGGGCACTTATTAACTTTGGCGCTAGATCCGCCAGATGAGCTTCTGAGTTTGCCCTTTACCTCCACTCAGGAAGAGAAGGCTAAACTGTTTGTCTCCCTTTTATTACGGCCAGTAGTCAGTCCCTTTGTTCCCGGGGTCTCCGCAGAAAAGAGAATGGAAATTCGTTTTTTTGTGCCCGGAAACCTGGTCAGCAATCTGGATTTTGTTGAATCTATTTTTGGCAATGCGGGTGATCCGTTTTTACCACAGAATGATTCAGCTTTGGATGTGGAGGGGTGGACAGGTCATACCGGATGCGTGATCCTTGCGCCTCACCTTATTCTGGTAAAGAAAAAGGATGTAGGACTCCCTCATATAAGCAAAGCCACTGAAAGACAGAAACGGGACGGCATGTGCTGGGAAAAGGAGGATGAGCTTTACAATGAAGGTGGCGCATTTAAAATTACAGCCCGTACTTCAGAAGGCATTATTGTTACGCTCATTGCAGATAACTACTACGGCTATTCAAAGAAGGAAATTAAAACCCAGATCAGTTATGCTGCCAATTTAATGGGCAATGTTGAGGAAGAGCATGCTGGGGGTGCCATAGCGTTCCCATCTTATAATCTTGGGGATGGTTTCGCAGATTGGAACCAGTTCGCCGAAAACAGCCTTGCTTTTAATGAAATGGTAGCCATGTATGGCAGTATCATGGAAGAAATGCCAGAAGGATATGCCATTGACAGAACATACAAGGATATCATCTATGTGCCTGAAAGCGCCGTTTTTAATTTGGTGGAACAAAAAGCGAGTTGGGAAAAAAAGGGCAAGGCGTTTTCTATCCGTTTAAATCCCAAATGTACCTACATCTCACCTGCCGGATATAAAGTCCGCATGTCGAAGAACCCTTATGTTCCTTCATGGCGTTTAATAGGGACAGCTGCAGAAGGTACTTTTTGTCATAAGCCTTGCACCGTTTCAGGTGGTGGAAAATCTGAAATATCCAAATCCATTAATGATGCCATCATATACGGTCCGTTTTTTATAGCCGATTATGAAAATGATTTTAAGATGGTTGAAGAGATCATTAATAAGGATTATACGGATGCCTATCAGGAGTATGTCGTTACCGACAAATCCAGACCTGTTTTAAGTCCTGACAGATCCCTGGGATCTGTTATTAAACTGCTCACACCATCGCCCACGCGGTATAAGGAGCCTTATAATGACTGGTTAAAAACCATTCCCCATTACGTAAAAGGTTTGGTGTTTATTGTCAAACGGTTTTATAAAACAGAATGGGGCAACGATTGGCGTAAGTATTTTACAGTTGACATCATCGATGGTCGCTATGGTAATGAACTGAAATTTAAAAACCGAAAGTTGGTGGCCAGTTATTTAAGGGTTGGTTTGGAAAGTGGAGGGGCATGGCGGACTTTTAAATTGAGGCAGGATTATATTGCGGCTGCAAAAATTCAGATGGAAGATGATATTACATCTACCATAGTTATACCTACCAGCAAGTTGGAGTATTTGTCGGCTGATTGTAAGCAGTCCTCCGTGAAGTTTACTTTTAACTGTGAGTACCGGTTTTTCCAACGTCCTGATGATGCCATACACCGAGGTTATGACAAACAGGCTGAAGCAGACTTGGTCACGCCGAATACTTTTATTTCCAATTTTGAGCCACTCACGGTTAATGATGCCAAAGAGATTATCGAAGATGCCATTGAGTTTGACCAGTTTACTTATCCTGTCAAATCCTTGATTAAGAGTGTGGTCGAGCAGCAGGATTGCACTTACTTTGTGTCCTCTGCCCATCCGCGCATTTACGAAGGTAGCCCTTCTAAGAATATGCGATACCTCCAAAACAGGCCTGACCTTATTAAGCATCGTGAGAAATATATTTCTGAGATGGGAACGCGTTTGTTGCGAAAAGTGCCCGCAGATAAGCCTGTTTTGAAACCCGTGAATGCCGTACTTGCAGGCCGTAGAAATAATCCGCCAGAGCAAAATGTGCGTCCCTTGGCTGTTTATAATCCCATTCATTACCAGGAATTACCTGAGTTGTTTATGGATTTCATTTGTAGCCTTACCGGAAAATCTCCTTCTACAACAGGAGCCGGATCGGAAGGAGCGCTTACAAAAGGGCCATTTAATGCCTTGAGCCCTGTTACTGATCTTAACAATGCCCTTGTATCCTATATTATAACCGGCTATAACGGTTTTTCTACTGCTGCCGGTTGGGTGGGGCCCAATTACAGGGTCAATCATGATGTAAGTCTTTTAGTACCTGAATTATGGAGCAGGTTAAGAACCGATGAGACGGAACCTGAATTTCTGATTGAGAATGGTTTAATTGAAAAGCTGAAGGATTTTGAATACAATGGCCGAACGATTTTGGCATCAAGGCTTGGATACCGTATTACTGCCAAGTTTGCCAGGAATTTTCTGGGACGTGTTTTTGAAAATCCGGATGCGGTTTTCAATGAAGAGATGCTAAAGCCTGAATTACAGGGAATGGATATATTTGTGGATGGCATTGACAATATTGTGGAAGCACATCAATGGGTGGCTGAAAGTTATTTTAAAGATGGCAGCATTGAAGGCGCTTGCCCGCCATTAAAAGCCATTCTGAACATCATGGCCTATGGAAAGTATAATGGTAAAACACTGGATGATCCGGAAGTGAGAAAACTGTTTGACAGGGATTACATGGTGAAAAGCGATTGGTACCGGGAGCGTTTGCTTAACAAGCAATTGGGTGACATTGCGTTGTGGCAAAAGCATTTAAGCTACCTGCAGGAATATTTAATAGAATGGCCTGATCTGGATGAAAAGTTTCTGAATTCTGTGCATCATAAAATTCAAGTGGCCGAGGACAATATCAAGTATTATAAATCTGATGCTTATCTGAAATCATTGGAAGGTTATATTGGTCTGGATTCTTATGTGAAATAGGCCATTCAATTCTTTTTACAACCCCGGTTTCGCTTGCGAAACCGGGGTTTTGTTTGCGGTATGGTTTTGTTAGCCGTTTAACTGGAGACTTCCATCTTGAGTTTTTTGTTTTTGATTTTTTCGTCTTTAATCAGTTGCAGGGTTTTTTGCATTTTTTGGCTTTTAACAGCTACGTAGGCAGAATGGTCGAGGACTTCAATTTTTCCCAATTCTTCTTTTTGTAGTTGACCTTTTTGTAACAGCATGCCGACGATGTCCATTTTGTTGATTTTGTCTTTTTTGCCACCACCAATGTAGAGGGTTTTCCATTTTGATGGCTTGGGTAAACTGAGTTTCTGCGGCAGTTTTTCTTCCTCAGGTGCAGTGGTCAGAAACTTGGGCAGGAAATCCTTATGGTCGAGCAGGAAATAGGCGGTGCCACCTGCATGCATGCGCGCTGTCCGTCCATTGCGGTGCACCATTATATCTTCTGAGGGGTCCAGTTGGTAATGTATCACAGCTTCAATTTCGGGGATGTCCAGGCCTCTGGCTGCCAAATCTGTTGAAATTAACAGGTTAATGCTTCCGTTGCGAAATTTTATGAGTGTTTTTTCCCTGTCTATCTGCTCCATGGCCCCATGGTAAAGGCCATGTTCTACTTTGTGGAGGCTCAATTGCTCAGATATGCGGGTGACCACCTCCCGGTGATTGCAGAATATCAGGGTCGATTGGGCATTAATATGACCCAGAAGAAGCATCAGGGCATGTAGTTTATCGTCGCCGGGTACTTTGACGGACTTCATGACCAGGGCAGAAGGGGATTCTGCTTGGTGTTCTGTGTAATTCAACTCGACTTTGTTTTGGATGCCTACAAAGTCGGGAAGCTCTTTTAATTGGGTGGCTGAAGTAAGAATTCGTTTTTTAGCGTTCTTGCATTGCTGAATAATGAATTCCATTTCTGATTTGAACCCCATCTCTAAGGATTTATCAAACTCATCCAACACGATGGTGGCCGTCTGGGCCAGCACGAGGTTTTTCTTACGCAGGTGGTGGGCAATTCGGCCAGGTGTGCCGACCAGTAGGGCAGGAGGATGTTGCAGGTTGTTGACTTCGATGCCCACTGAATGGCCGCCATAGCAGCAATTGATTTTATGCACGGTTCCCATTTGCTTAAAAACTTGCTCTATTTGCAGGGCCAGTTCTCGTGAGGGTACCAGTATGAGGACTTGCACGCCCTGTTTTTCGGGGACGAGGAGTTCAAGAACCGGCAATAGAAAGCCGATGGTCTTGCCCGAGCCGGTGGGGGAAATTAATACCACATCGTTGGGCTTTTGAATGGCTTTGAGCATGGCCTTCTGCATGGCATTCAGCTCGGTAATGTTAAAGCGTGAAAGTATGGTGGAATGAGACATTTTAGTTGTATTGTGCCTGAATTTTTCTGGCTGATTGGGCGCAAAGATACCATTAATAAGAGGGATATTTGAGCCAGCTCATCTTTTCGGTGTATCTTTGCGCAGATAAATATAGTTAATTAATTCATTTTCATGTCATTTTCTTCTCTGGGACTATCGTCTGCTTTGCTAAAAGCGATTGCTGAACTAAAACTTGCTTCTCCGTACCCCATACAAAAGGAGGCTATTCCTGCTATTTTAACGGGCCAAGATGTTTTGGGCATTGCCAAAACGGGCTCGGGTAAAACAGCCAGTTTTGTACTTCCTATTTTGGAAATATTGCAGAAACAAACCCTGCCTGCAAAAAACAGACATGTTAAAGCCCTGGTGATGGTGCCCACACGAGAGCTGGCCGATCAGGTGCACGCTTCGTTTGTCACGCTGGGTCAATATTTACCGATGAAGATGAAGAGTCTGGCCGTTTACGGTGGTGTGTCCATCAACCCTCAGATGATGGACTTGCAGGGCGTAGACATTCTGGTGGCAACGCCGGGGCGACTGTTGGAGCTGATAGGATCCAACGCTACCTCGCTTTCGGCAGTGCAGGTTTTGGTCTTGGATGAGGCCGACAAGATGTTAAATCCGGGCTTTAAAGAGGAGATGACCAAGGTGCTGGAACGACTGCCAGCCAAACGTCAGACCTTACTGTTCTCAGCCACTTTGAGCAGTGATTTGAGTACACTTCAAATGCACTTACTGCGGAATCCGCTGGTGATTAAGGTTGAGGAAGAGGAGGGCACTAATCTGGATTTGATACGACAAACGGCGTATATGATTGCTGAAGAAAAAAAGGGGCCTTTGTTGCGCTATATCATCAAGCAAAACGATCTGCAGCAAGTATTGGTGTTTACTTCATCGGTGCACCGGGCCGATGCTGTGGTGTTTAAATTGAAGGCCAATGGCATTGATGCAGAGGCTATTCACAGTAAAAAAAGTCAAGGCAAACGGACCTCTGCACTTCGCCAATTTAAGGCTGGTGAGCTTCGCGTTTTGGTGGCGACGGATTTAATGGCTCGTGGTATCGACATTCAGTTTTTACCCTGCGTCATCAATTATGAGCTGCCACGCTCACCCAAGGATTATGTTCATCGCATCGGCCGCACAGGCAGGGCTGAATCTCCGGGAAAGGCCATTGCTCTGGTTTCACCGGAAGAGCAACACCATTTTAAAGTCATTCAGAAAAAAATGGGGAAGATTGCGACGCAGGTAGATGGGGATGCCATTGATTTACAGGGCTATTAATCAATTTCTTCGACGGAGACAAAAATGACGCCTCTCCTGAGGTCGCTGATGGCGCCAAAGGATGATTTGGAAAGGTCGATGATGCGACCTTGTACAAAGGGGCCTCGATCGTTGATGGTGACCACCACGCTTTGGTTATTATTGAGGTTGGTGACTTTTACCTTGGTGCCCAAGTGCAAGCTGGGATGAGCGGCGGTGGGCAGATGGTGGTAATACAACTGGCCCGATGAAGTTGGGCGTCCCTCAAAGTAAGAGGCGTAATACGTGGCATAGCCATATTCCAACAAGGTTGAGGTGGATGTTTTGGTTTGTGCTTCAGGACTTTTTTCTGGCGGTTTCGATGGCCACCAAAGTGCAGCTAAGGACATAATCAGCATCAGCAGAAGGGTTTTCTGCATGACTGGTGTGCCAAATACTTTGAAGATGAATTGGAGCGCTCCCTTCTGCATGGTTATAAGCTATAATGGACCGCAATATAATAATTCCTTGGCATTCCGGGATAATAGTATCGGGGTTGAGTATTTCCAAATGAAGGGGCATTGACCAGTACCATGGAGGCATACCTGGAATCCATCAGGTTGCGAATACCTGCATTGAATCTGAACCCTTTTAGGATGCCAGATGGCGGATTATAACCGCCTGTGAAATGATACAGCTGATGTCCCGGATAGCTTATGGTGTTGGCGTCGTTAAGGAACTGACTGCTTTCATGTCTGTATTGAAGTTGAAGAAAAACGCCTGTGGCGTTTTGGGCTAATAATGATAAGGAAAGCATGGAGGAGGGCTGCCCGGGCAATTGTTTGGAGTAATAATCCACATCGTCCTGAATAAAATGAATGAAACGGTTGTTCATCCAGGTCTGGGAAGCGCTGAAAGACAGTTCGCGTTGAATGCCTTTGGGCAAAATGTGAAACTTGAGTTGCGACTCCAGTCCAACATGCCGCGTTTCTCCGGCATTTTCACCATAGAACACATCCTCTGCATCCCTTCGGGTCATCAAAAGGTTTTTAACCTTGATGTGGTAACCGGTCAGGTCCAGCAATAACCGGTCATGCCACCAGGCGGAGCGGAATCCGACTTCCAGATTTACACCTTCCTCCGGTTTGAGCGCACGGTTTATGGAGCCATCGGGCAGGAGCGCTTCTTCCGGTGATGGGGCTGAGAAGCCATGGCCGGCAGAGGCGTAAAGGTACATATGTGTGCTTACTCTTTGGTTGATTCCAATACGTGGTGACACAACCACACGGTAGTTGTGATTTTGCTGATCCTGGTCGGTTGCTTTATCATGGGTGCGGTATTGCAGCTGGTGAAGATTGATGCCTGCCGAGACCACAGTGGAGGTGCCCAGCTCTGCTTCAGCGTGTGCCTGAATGTTGTAAAAAAAGCGCTGCTCTTTGTTATTGCTGAGAAGCGATCCTTGTTGTCCGTTTTGAATTTCAAATATCTTCCACTGGTAACTTTCGTTAAAGAGTTCATAGCCCAGCGACAAGGCAAGGTTGTTTTTTTGGTAGGTGAGGTTTTCTTTCAGGCCAATGGTCTGTGATCCCTCATCCAGAATGTTGAATGGACGAGGTTCGTAGGCATTGTTAACCAGTCCGTAGACAATGATTTTATGGTTGAGGTAAGTCGAGAATTGTGACCTTAGTACCAGTCCCGTCTGCCATTTTTGGTATTCCTGATACCCCTTAATGGCCAGCCAATTGGCGGCCGCTTTATGTGGGGTGTTGGTATAGGTTTCATAATCTATTGAGCTTGGGATGTGGGCGCTTAAGTCAATATAGTTGGCCAGCACCGAAAGTTGATGATTTCTGTGTGTAAGGCCGCCCTGAAGCAACAGGTTGGTCCGCTGGTATTGATTGTTCTCACGGTGGCCGTTGGTGCTGGTATGGGTCAGGGCTGCTTTCAGGTAGTTGCTCAACTGCCCATACGATAGGGAGCCTCCCGTCTTTCGCAGGTTGTACGAACCTGCTTCGGCCAGTGCCGAAGCATGCCAGCCACTTTTTGGCTTCAATGATTCAATGGCGATAACTCCGCCTAAACCGGGGCCGTAGAGGGCGGAAGAGGGACCTTTAATGATTTCTACCTGACTAATCTGACCCATTTCCAAATCTTCCACAATAGTGGCACCATCACCGGAGGTGAGGGGGATGTCGTCAAAAAAGGCTTTGATTCTGTTGGAGGCATAGGGGGTGCGACTGCCAATGCCACGAATGGTCAAGCGGGCTGTGTTCAGTGCACCGGATTGCATTTGTATACCCGGCACTTGCTCCAGAATTGGCTGGATGTCGGTTTGCTGCGACTTGGCGATGACAGAGCCGGGTATATGAGACACGGTACCGGTTACCGTGCCCAGTTTTCTTTTGAAAGGGGTGGCAGTGATGGTAATCTCGTCCAGTTGCCCGGAAATTAAACGATCGGTGCGTACAGAGTCCTTCTTCTGAGTTGGTTGATATTGGACTTCCTGTGCAGGAGCCAAGGTAAATAACACACAAAATATGAGAAGGATGACAAGTTTTACCATAAATAAACTGACCTATTTGAAATTCCAGAGCCACTGCATTTGGGAAAAAACTATTCCACCGGAATCAACCTGAAAATGACCCCCGGTGTTTCTACAGCTACGTAAACGTAGCCATCGGGACCCATTTCTACATTCCTGACACGTCCAATTTCGCGCAGCAGTATTTCCTGGTGCACCACTTGGTTGTTTTGAATCTCGTTACGTACCAAATATCTGAAGCTAAGCGAGCCTGTTAGAATACTGTTTTCCCAGGCTTTAAATAGTTCTCCGGTCACAAAGGTCATTCCGCAAGGTGCAATGGAGGGGGTCCATTCCAGCACGGGTTGTTCCATGCCCGGCTTTTCAGTTTCGTTGGTAATAATTGAACCATCGTAATTAATCCCATAGCTGATCACGGGCCAGCCGTAATTCAAACCTTTTTCTATGATGTTGATTTCGTCACCACCTCTCGGACCGTGCTCATGCGACCAAAGCACACCGGTTACGGGATGCTTTACTAACCCTTGCGGGTTTCGGTGTCCGTATGAATAAATAGAAGCCATGGCACCAGGGGTATTGACAAAGGGGTTATCGGGTGGTATCTGGCCGTCTTCCGTTATGCGGTGAATTTTACCGGCATGATTGGTTAAATCTTGTGCATTGGACATGTGTCCACGATCACCTATTGAAAAGTAAAGGTAACCATCGTTCCCAAATACCATGCGGCATCCAAAGTGAACACCACTGCGGGTATCGGGTGTACCCTTAAATAATTCTTCCTTATCAACCAGGGTGTTGTCCTGCAGTCGGGCCCTCATAATGGCGGTATTGCCCCCTTGTGAGGCACCTTCGGGGCCATAAGTAGCATAGGCCAGGTAAATCCATCCATTGCGCTCATAATCGGGGTGCAATCGCACATCCATCAACCCCCCTTGTCCGTGGTCATATATTGTTGGCAGCCCCTCTATCAAACCAATAAAAACGCCATTGCGGAAGCGAAACAACTCTCCGCCGCGCTCTGCTACCAACATATCGCCACCTGGCAGCCAGGTCATACCCCATGGTACATCCAACCCAGAAGCTACTGTGTCTAGTTTAAAATTGATGGCCTCACTTTCGTGGACGGCCGACAATTCAGGACGGTAATCGTGACTTGCACTGGCTGCCTTTATATCTGTCAGAATATAGGCCGAAACATCAGCTATTTCTTGCTCTGAAAGGGTCTGTCCGAAGGCGGGCATCCCTGATTCCAGGTCTCCATCCCTGATAACCGCTATCATGTCTGCCATTGGGGTATTGAAAAGGGCTTCACGGTCATCACCTGAGAAACGTTCCATGTTGAGTCCGTGGCAGGAGGCGCAATAGCGCTCGTAATTGGCAATGGCCAATGTTTTGTCGGATATGTGGTAATCAAAAGAGGCATCTTTGCTGTCTGAGCACTTGGAGGCAGTTATTAACCAAAACAGACTCATGCCAAGGGCTATAAGGATAAATGAAAAGTAATGTCGGTCTTTCATAGTATATGGGATATTACTGATTATCGGTTTTTCTAATGCTGTTAATTTTAAGGTATTAAAGAAATAAACAAGTTGTTTTCCAGACAATAGGTGGATTAAGTTAGTGAAAATGTTTCTTTTTAACAAAAAGCGCGTGCCAATTGTTTGGACTCGACGGGTTGTTTTTAAAATTTGGTGAAAATAGAATTTATCTAATCTGTTTTTCTTAAATTTGAAAAACACATTTAACGGTGAATAAATTTATATGGTTATGACACGATTTTTGAAAATATTTTTGGGAGTAATAGCAGGTATCTTCCTGCTGTTGTTAATATTACCTTTTGCCTTTAAGGGCAAAATTGAAGCAAAAGTGAAGGAAGTAATTAACGAGGAGGTCAATGCGACTGTTGGATGGGACAAGTTTTCCTTATCCTTAATCCGCCATTTCCCTAATTTAAGTATGGGTCTTAAAGGGTTTACAGTGGTTAATGATGCCCCATTTGAAGGAGATACTTTGGTAAAAGTGGGAAATTTCACCCTCTCGGTGGATTTGATGAGCGCCCTGCGAGGAAATGCCATTGAGGTGAAATCCATTTTAATCGACCAGCCGGTAATTAACCTTAAGGTGAATGCTGACAGTATTGCCAATTGGGATATTGTACCCCCATCTGAAGAGGTGGAAGTGGAGGTAAAGGAGGGTGAGGCTGCTACCTTTGAAGTGCAGTTGCAGTCGTTCAAGATTGTTAATGGTGCTCTGTCTTATGCCGATGCTACCATGGATTTCCGCACTTCCCTAAGAGGATTCAATGCCACAATGCGGGGTGATTTAACAGAATCGTATACCACAATTGAAATTGAAAGCGACATAGAGGCTCTTGATCTGGTTTTTGAAAAGGTTAGGTACATTAATGCTGCACCAATTGACCTGACCGCAAGTATTGGCGCAGATTTAGATAATATGGTCTTCACTTTTGAGGACAATGAGCTAAATTTTAGTGGGGTGCCTTTATTTATGGAAGGGACTTTGGCCGTTTTGGAAGAAGGCTATGACATGGATTTACGTCTGGCTGCCAGCGAAACAGAATTCAAAACTTTATTGGCCTTGGTGCCAGCTGAGTACTTGAAGGATGTGGAAGGTCTGCAGACGGAAGGGTCTATGACTTTGGAAGCTACTGCCAAAGGAGTGTTTGTGGATACAGATCATATGCCGGCTTTTAATTTCTTACTGCATGTGATGGATGGCCACATTCGTTATCCTGATCTGCCTAAATCGATTGATGACATTCAGGTGCACATGGTGGTGGATAACCCTGGGGGTAGTATGGATAACACCCTAACGGAAATAAAGTCCTTCCATTTTGAGCTGGATAACAATCCTTTTGATGCGCATTTAGTGGTTTCTACCCCCGTTTCGAACGCGACTTTTAAGGGGGGTATGAAGGGTTCCATTAATTTTGCTTCATTGACCCAAGCTATTCCTATGGATAGTATTGAAATGACGGGGCTTGTAACAGCTGATTTGACCCTTGACGGAAATTACAATATGATTGAGCAGGAACGGTATGAAGATCTGCAGGCCAACGGAACAATGGTGCTTAAGGGTTTCGAGTTCAGGAGCCCCGATTTCCCCATGGGTATCTTGGTGAGCGAAGCTGATCTGGCCTTTTCGCCCCGTTATCTGGAATTGAAAAATTTTATGAGTCGGGTAGGAGAGAGTGATTTTAGTATGAAAGGACGCCTCGAAAATTATCTGGCTTACGTCTTACAGGATGGAACTTTGAAAGGCACCTTGCAACATAATTCAAAATACATCAATTCAAACGAATTGATGGCCATGGCTGGCGAAGAAGAAGTCGTTTCCGAAGAAGAGACTGAGCCTTTGGGCAAAGTGTTGGTTCCGGCAAATCTCGACTTTGTAATAAGTACCCAGATTGATCAATTGCTGTACGATAAGTTGACCCTCAGTAACATCAATGGTCAACTGATTGTGAAAGATGCTCGTCTTGTAATGAAAGCATTGAGAACCAGTCTTTTGAAAGGTACGATGGTCATGAATGGTGAATACAACACCCAGGATACGCTCAAACCCTTTGTAGATTTTGATTTGGCCATCAACACGGTTGATCTCAACCAGGCGGCGCATTCTTTTACAATGGTGGAGTCGATGATGCCCGTCGCTCAATTTGCCAATGGCAGTGTTTCTTCAAAATTGAAGTTTAGTTCACTCATAGGGGATGATTTCTCTCCCATTTTAAGCACTTTTAATGGTAATGGTCAATTAAGCTCCAGTGAAATTGAAATATCAGGCGCTAAAGTGCAAACAGCATTGGTTTCTTTGTTGAAAGATGATAAGTATGGTATTGCCAGAGCGCGCGACATTCTGGTCAATTTTAAAATTGACAATGGCAATGTGTTTGTGGATCCATTTGATGTGAATGTGTTTGGAAAAAAGGCCAATATATCTGGTTCCCAAAGTCTTGACCAAACCATGGATTATCTCATTAAAATGCCGGTCAGCAGAAGTGAAATCAGCAGTGTGGCTGGATTGCTGGGTGGTTCACTGCCAGCTGGTGAAGATATATTGGTAGGTATCAAGATAACAGGACCGGTTTCTGACCCTAAGTTGAGCTTAAGTACAGAAGAACTATCGAATGTAGTTAAAGACGAGATACGTAAAGAGGCTGAGAAACTTGGAGAGGAAGTGGTTAAAGAGGCTGAGAAGAAGCTTGACGAACTGCTCAAGGACGAGGATACCAAAGAGAAGCTTGAAGAAGCCGGAAAGAAACTAAGGGATTTATTCAGGTAGGTTTTAGCTAACAGCAGTAACGCACAAAAAAAACCGGTATCTGAATTTCAGATACCGGTTTTTGAATGAAATGAAATCCTGTTGGATTAAACTCTTTTCTCTTTGATACGGGCTTTTTTACCTGTCAACTCACGGAAGTAGTAAATTCTTGAACGACGTACTTTTCCTTTTCTGTTGACTTCTACCGTTTCAATGAAGGGAGAAGCCATGGGGAAGATACGCTCTACGCCAATGTTGTTAGACATTTTTCGGACAGTAAACCTTTTGTTAATGCCTGTGCCTTTAACCTGAATAACCACTCCTCGGAAAATCTGAACACGTTCTTTGTTTCCCTCTTTAATTTTGTAGTGAACCGAAACGGTATCACCGGCGCTGAATGCCGGAACTTCAACACCTGTATTAAAGGCCTCTTCAGCAACTTTCATCAAGTCCATTTTCTTTGCTTTTGAAGATTAAAATTACCCGTGCAATATTGTCTGACCCACATGTTCAGCAAGAGATTACACGAAACGGCCACAAAATTACGCTTTTAGTTTCAATTATGGAAATATTATTAACTGAGATTTGCTATTTTCTTACAGACAAAGGTGTTAAATTTAAACTCGACTTTTTGTTCACAATTTTCTTTCATGGTTTGGCCCACTTTTTTCCCTTTCTATGGCATTTCAATCTTGAAAATATTGTGAAAAATTGAAATTTAAAGTATCATTGCACAACACATCTAACATTTAACTATTATGGAAAGAAAGAGTAACAATCTTCTTGTTGGCATGTCGGTCTTCGGTGCCATCTTTTTTATTTTCGGCTTTGCCACAACGTTTATTATCCAGTTGAGTGCACCGGTTATGGCCGTGTTCGATCTCTCTGAGTTTCAAGCGCAGTTATTGACCTCTGCTTTTTTTATTGCTTACCCCATTATGTCTGTTCCAACAGGTATTTTGGTTAATCGTATTGGTTATAAATGGACGGTAAGTCTTGGATTGATTTTGATGGCTATTGGTAGTCTGGTGTTTATTCCTGCTGCCCGAATACCATCGTATCCATTGTTTTTGATGGCTACATTTATTTTAGCTACAGGAGTAGTATTTCTTCAGGTTGCTGCCAACCCTTATGTTACTGCTATCGGACCGGAAAGTTCTGCTTCAAGTCGTCTGAACCTGACACAAGCTTTAAACTCCATTGCGACAATGGTAGCCCCATGGCTAATTGCTGTGGCTATTTTTAAAGGATTGGATCTGCCTGCTATACCTACTGAAGCACAGGAGCTGGCTTACGGACTTGAAGTGGCGGCTCGAATTCCTTTCCCATTTATTGTGATGGCTTTGATAGTAATTGTTGTGGCTATTGCTCTCTTTTTAATTAAGCTGCCTGTGATTGCTGTTGATAAGGAGGATACAGGCGGAAAAAGCGTTTACAAACACCCGCACGTACTTTTAGGTGCTTTTGCTATTTTCTGCTATGTAGGTGCTGAAGTAGGTAACGCCGGATTGATGGTTAACTATTTAAGAGGTGGTTCTCTTCAGCTATCCGCTGAGATGGCCTCGACTTATGCAGCCATCTATTGGGGAGGTGCCATGGTGGGTCGTTTCTTTGGATCCATTATGTTCTCTGATATTAAGAATGGCCTTAAAAAGTATATTTATGTAAGCCTTGTTTTGGTATTGGCTTTGGTATCTGGGGCTTTTGTTACTGACTGGAACTGGACCATTGGTGGAATTTTCACAGGTGTTGCTTTGGTGAATTTCATTATCATGCAATTTGGTGCTGGCAAGCCTGCCCGTACCTTGGCTATTTTTGCTTTGGTTGCTGGTTTGCTAGGCTTGGTAACTACTTTTACTCAGGGGCACGTAGCGCTTTGGACCGTTATATCTATTGGTTTGTTTAATTCAATCATGTTCCCCAATATCTTCTCCTTGGCGGTTAAGGACCTCAAAGGCGGAGAACTGGCTGGTGCATCTGGTATTATCAATGCCCTAATTATTGGTGGAGCCATTATTCCTCCATTAATGGGATCCATTGCCGATAACTATGGTTACACCTATGCATATATTGTACCGGCTATATGTTACCTGTATATATTCTTCTATGCTGTAAAAGGAAGCAAGATAAGGGTAGCCAGGTAAGAATTCTTTTAACACAAACCCACCACCTTATTGGGATGGTGGGTTTGTTTTGTTGTCTTGGAAGTTATAATTAATTACATTTATATTATGAAGAAATTCTCGATAGGGATTGATATTGGTGGTACAAATACCGCCATAGGCATTGTTGATGAAGAAGGCAATGTGTTGGTAAAAGGTGGTATTGATACGCCTTCGCATGGTGATATTGACCGGTATGTGAAAGAAATGTCCGTGGCTGTTAAAGATATGGCCAAAAATGTTAAACTAACTAATCCTGATTCTGAAATTCTTGGAATGGGTATAGGGGCTCCTAACGGCAATTACTATAGCGGTACAATAGAGTATGCGCCCAATTTGTCGTTTAAGGGAGTTGTTCACCTTGTGAAATTGTTGAAAGCGGAGTTTCCGGAATATCAGTACCTGGCATTGACCAATGATGCCAATGCTGCTGCCATTGGTGAAATGATTTATGGCGGTGCCAAAGGCATGAAAAATTTTGTCATGTACACCTTAGGCACCGGTGTTGGAAGTGGTGTGGTTGTTAATGGTGATCTTGTATATGGCCATGATGGATTTGCCGGTGAGTGCGGTCATACTACACTTATTCCGGGTGGACGCTTGTGTGGATGTGGTGCTAAGGGGCATTTGGAGGCCTACTGCTCAGCTCCAGGCATGAAGCGGACAGCTTTTGAGCTTTTGGCTCATTACAATGATATGGATAGTTTGCTGGCCAAGGACTCGTTTGAGGATATGACCTCAAAGAAAATTTATCAGGCAGCGGTTAAAGGGGATAAAATAGCCTTGGAAGTATTTGAATTGACGGGAAAATATCTGGGACAAGGATTAGCGGATACGGTACATCATTTATCACCCGAAGCAATATTCCTGTTTGGTGGACCAACAGCTGCCGGTGATTATATTTTCAAGCCTACAATTGAGAGTATGGAAAATCACTTGTTACCCATCTTTAAAAAGAAAATCAAAGTTTTGCCATCCAAACTTAGTGCTGGTGATGCTGCGATAGTTGGCGCAAGTGCTTTGGTATGGAAAGAGATGGAGAAGTGATATTTTAACTTTAATCCTCAATAAAAGATTTAGCCCATGTCTGAAAACTATTTCAAAACCTATCCGTCGAAAGATGGCTTCTTCAAAGAGTATGGTGGTGCATTTTTACCACCTCACCTTGAGGAGGAGATGAAGAAGATCAATGATGCGTACTTTGCCATCAGCAAATCTCATAATTTTATTTCTGAGTTACGGAGCATTCGCAAGTATTATCAAGGGCGTCCGACCCCTGTTTATTACTGTAACCGGTTATCTGAAAAGTATGGTGGTCGTATCTATCTGAAGCGTGAGGACCTCAACCATTCCGGGGCTCATAAGCTGAACCATTGTATGGGCGAGGCTTTGTTGGCTAAGTACTTGGGTAAAAAGAAGCTCATTGCTGAAACCGGAGCAGGACAGCACGGTGTGGCTTTGGCAACAGCAGCTGCCTATTTTGGTTTGGAGTGTGAAATTCACATGGGCGAGGTAGACATGGCCAAGGAGCATCCAAATGTAGTTCGTATGAAGGTACTAGGGGCCACAGTTGTGCCGGTGTCTCACGGGTTAAAAACGCTGAAGGAGGCTGTTGATTCAGCTTTTCAAGCTTATTTAAAAGATCCGGAAACAACTATTTATTGCATTGGCTCTGTGGTCGGACCGCATCCCTTTCCAATGATGGTGCGTGATTTTCAGCGTGTGGTAGGTATTGAAGCACGTGAGCAGTTTCAGGAAATGACCGGCGAATTACCTGATAGTGTGGTGGCTTGTGTGGGAGGCGGCAGTAATGCCATGGGTATATTTTCCTCCTTCCTGGCTGATGATGAATGTCAATTATATGGTGTTGAGCCAGGCGGACGATCCATGGAGCTGGGTGAGCATGCTGCTACCATGACCTTGGGAAAACCGGGCATGATCCATGGCTTTAAATGCTATTTGTTGCAGGACGACAAAGGAGAACCCAGTCCCGTTTACTCTGTGGCCAGTGGTTTGGATTACCCAGGTGTTGGTCCCGAACACAGTATGTTGCACGATATGAAGCGTGTGAACTACGATGTAGTGAACGATAAAGAGACCATCGATGCCTTTTTTGAGCTCAGTCGCTTAGAAGGCATTATTCCTGCTCTTGAAAGTGCCCACGCTGTGGCCTATGCCATTAAACTGGCACAAAGGGAGCCACAGACTTCCATTTTGGTTAACCTGAGCGGTCGTGGAGATAAGGATCTCGACTTTGTGATGGATAATTATGGTAAGGACTATGAGCTTTAGGGAAGGTTGATAGGGTAGAAGGGGAAAAAAGGGTAGATGGGGTAGGATGGGTTGATAGGGACAAAAGGACAAAAGGAAAAAAGGACAAAAGGGTAGCTAGGGTATATGGGGTATGATGGGTGCAAAAGGTTTATAATACTTTTCTTCAGCCCTCTCAACCCTTTTTACTCTACCTACCCACCCAACCACCTAACCCTACCAACCCTACCCACCCTTCCCACCCTTCCCTCCCAATTAACCCATCTTTATAAAAAAAATGTTCTTCATTCTCTCCAAACTCGCCACCTTTCTGTTGTCTCCCTTTAATTTGGCAGTCCTACTTATGTTGACCTCTGTTTTACTTAGGTTGTTCGTCAGCAAAAGGGCAACAGGTCGATGGAATATTTTTTGGCATGTACCATTAAGCAGGCGATTATTGGTCGTAGCAACTGCAATACTATTGGTGTTTAGTAACCCTGTCTTGTTAAGGCGGACGATTATGGCATGGGAGCCCATTCCTATGGCATTGCCGGTTAATGATTCAACAGTTAATAAAGTGGTGGTTCTGGGAGGCATGAGCTCTGAGCATCGGGCTTCCGGTAGGGTGCGCTTTGGCTCAAGCGGGGATCGGTTAATGCAGGCTTTATTAATTGTCCATAATAACCCGGTGGAGCACCTCATAATATCTGGAGGTTCAGCAGCTATACTGATTGAGGAAAGGGGAGAGGCTGCTTTTTTACAGGAATTTTTGGTGGGCACAGGGCTATACCAGGAAATGATTGTAGTGGACTCCTTATCGCGGAACACCTTTGAAAATGCTGTGAATACGCGACAATTGTTTGATGCGAAGGGCTGGACTAAGGAGATTATTTTAGTGACTTCGGCTTGGCACTTGCCGCGCTCAATAAAGGTTTTTGAGCAACAGGGTTTTGTCGTCAGACCTGTTGGGGCCGATCCACTTTATCCTTTTTCACCAGCTGTGCCCTCAGATTATTTGATGCCATCAGCCTCTGTTTTAGCTACCTGGGAATTGTTATTCAAAGAGTGGGTGGGTAAAGGCGTTTATTGGATGAGGGGATATCTTTAAAAAAAGCCGGCACTTGAACTGCCGGCTTTTTTCTTTAAAATGTGTGCTAATAAAAAACCTCATTCTACAGAATGTGATGAAAGCTAGCAATAACACGATGGATTAATTGACCGTTACAGGATAGCTCGCTTCACGCTCTTTGGCAGCTTCCAGCCATTGAGGAATAACAGTTTTTATAAATACTTCTTTTTCGCTATTGAGCTTATCCATATTCAAACCAATATATGCTTGTGCTTTGGCTTTAGTTGAAATATCCGGGTATTCGACGGGCCTGTTGTGTCCCAAATCGGCTAAAATGCGTGCCAGTTTAAGGCGGGCATCTTGAACTTTATTGTTTCCCGTAGAAATAACCCTGCTCAATTCCAAGGGATTATGGAAGGAATTGCCGTGGCCGGCCGCTGCATAGTCCCAACGCCACTGGGCGTGCCGAATGTCGATGAGAATGTCATGCATCTGATCTTCTGTAGCTCCCAAGTCCCAGGCGTTTTTAGCTTCAACATGTGCCTTTACCAGATTGTCTTCGAGCTCGGTACGTATTTGATAAACTTTATCCTGGCGGTCGTATACGTTCTTGACCAGCGTAGCTGTCTCTTCACGGTGACATACCTGGCAGGAGTTGGCCACGTTGTTGAGGGGACTTTGGATGTGGTGGTCGGTAAATTTCATGCCACCTTCGCTGTTATAGGGCATGTGACAATCTGCGCAGGAAACACCGCGCTCGGCATGTATGCCTGTGGCATACACTTCATAGTCGGGATGCTGCGCCTTGAGCATGGGGGCGCGACTTAAAGCGTGCGTCCAATCGCTAAAGCCAATTCTGTCGAAATAGGCCTCCATATCTTCAGCAGTCAAACCATCGTCCCAGGGTAAGGTCAGGTAGTTGACGCCTTCTACCCTGTTTTTATCGAAATAGTATTCCACGTGGCATTGTGCACAGACCAGGCTGCGCATTTCCTGATGACTGGCCTTGGTAATATCTTTGCCTTGGCGCTCATAGGCTTCAACCAGAGCCGGTCGGGAGATGTGTAGGTTCATGGTTTTAGCGTCATGGCAATCGGCACAACCAATATGGTTGACTACCTGATCTCCCAACATTTCCCAAGTCCCGCCATAGAATTCAGCAATGCCATGCTCTTCCATTAAGCGGGGAACATCGGGACTTTTACAAGTCCAGCAGGTATTGGGCTGAAAGGAAGTTTTTCCATCCATGGGAGCGCCCACGCGCAGTGTGTTTTGAATGTCCTCAACGGCGTAATGATGACCACGTGGCTGGTTGTAATCCATTGAAAAGGCATAGCCTGCCCATAGGACCACCATTCGCGGATTTTCACCAAGGGCATCGCGCTTAGAGGCACCATTGTGCTTACTTACAAATGAGGTGTCTGCCGTACGCTGGTAGGACTGATATTGGCGGGGAAAGTTCTGTCCCCATACTTCGTTTCGGGGTTCAAACTGCCCATGATTGACTTGGGGGGTGTAGGCAAAGACTGATTCGGCTCTGCGTTCGATGATGCTGGAAGCAAAGAGTCCCAAAATAAATACAATCACCACTGTAGCAAAGAAGATGAGCCATCCCAGCCATGGTTTCTCTTTTATTAAATCACTGATTGGTCGCATGTTTGTGTGGTTTAGATGGGTTGTTTACTGTGTTATTTTTCTGAGCCATTCGGGAACCGGACTAGAGGGTACCGGTACCCGGGCATCGGGTACACTTGAAATGCTGTTGACGGTACCATGAGGGGTTTCTCGGTGGCACTCTATACAATATCTATCTTCAATGTTGGCATGGAAATCGGGACGCATGGTGGTCAGCTTTGTGTCATGGATCTGTTGGGTGTGACAGCGGACACAATTGGCCTGTACAGCGTCTTTACCGGCTTGTTTAATGGTTATTACCTGAGGTTCTAAACGAAAGGTAAACATATAGGAGTGACGCAGGCCATCCATGGCTTTAAAGTAGTAGTGATTGAGGACGTTGTTATGGGGTACATGACAATCATTACAGTTTGTTACTTCACGGTGCGCACTGTGGCTCCAGGTAGCGTATTGTGGCGCCATAATGTGGCAGTTGACACAAGTTTCCGGTCTGTCTGACAAGTAGGAAGGTACTTTGGCCAAATGGACTACAAATATTCCGAGCCCCACAAGTATGCCCAAAATCACGATGACCGGAAACTTCCATTGATCCGGTGGAATAAAGTAATGAAGTTGAGGTTTTGGCATGTTTCAAACTTTGATTTTAGTAAAAATACATATAAGTATTCAAATGCCAAATAAGGAATGGGCGATTGCGGACTATTTATATTTAGTCTTAATTAATTGATAATACTGGTGTTGCGAGAGGTTTTATTGCTTTCCGGCAGGTTGCTGAGGGTAGTGCGGATGATTGGTTTAAACAGCCAACGGCTGCCATTATATAGTGGCAGCCGTTGGTCCAAAAAATCGATTAAAGGATATTTCTAAAGGTCATCCTCATCAAAGTCCTCGTCCTCCAAAAGGGGATCAAGTTCATCCTCATCATCCAGGAGAGCATCAAGATCATCTTCATCAAAATCTACACCTTCGAAGTCGTCATCTTCATCAAAGTCTTCGTCTTCAAGATCATCATCGATAGGTAGATCATCTTCATCCCAATCCAGATCTTCCTCAATGAAATTATCCAAATCTTCATCGAGGTCGGCATCGTCATCAAAACTGTTATAGATGCTTTTTGTGGCTAAAAGGCTTTTTTTCATTTGGTTATTGTTTGTTTCTGTTGGCATTATATCTAAGCAATTAAACTTTTTACATTCTGCACCATGTTAATAGGTCATTGGAGGCACATTAAAAAATACTATCTGTCTGTTGATTAGTTGTTAACAATAAGTTTAGGCCTTTAGGTTCATCGGTTTTTCAATGGTTCAAATATATAGAAATGGAATAAAATAAGCCTACTTATCGCTACAAATTATTTATTTTTTTGCACTTATCTTTATTACGCAAGGCTGGTTTATTTTGTTGTCTGATTTTGATAGAGATTTACGAATTAAAGGAAAATTCTTCAGTTTTGCCGGAGTTTAGTTAATATAGATGGATATTTCTAATTAAATGGATTTATTATAAATAAATCGCATTTGTCGGATAGTTGAATATTTATGAATGAAAATTACTGATTTAATATATTTTTGTAACAATTGCATTAATTGTGTAATAAAAACAGGATTCTTTATAATGAATTAAAATTATTTAGCATGCAACCAGGTAAAAAAATTCAAAGCTTACGGGAAGAGAAGAAAATAGCTTTAAGTGATTTAGCACAGAGTGTAAACCTCAGTAATGAACAACTTGAGCGTATTGAAAATGCTTCTGTTGCGCCATCATTAGGCGTTCTTATTAAATTGGCCAGAGCTTTAGGTGTTCGCTTAGGCACATTTTTGGACGATCAGGTGCGCACTGGCGCTGTTATTTCTCGGAAAGGTGATGAAGCGGCTTCTGTAAGTATGTCTAATTCTGATGTGGTTAAAAATGAACAACTTTCATTTTTTAGTCTGGCCCGCGAGAAGGCCGACCGGCACATGGAACCTTTCCTGGTGGAGATTAAACCGGGCATATCATCTAATCCAATGGCTTCAACGCATGAAGGTGAGGAGTTTCTTTATGTTTTGGAAGGCTCTATAAAAGTAGCGTATGGCAAGGATGAGTATATATTAAAGACAGGCGACAGTATTTATCTGGACTCAATTGTAAAACACCAGGTTTATAGTGCGGACAATAATTCAGCTAAGGTTTTGGCTGTAGTTTATTTACCTCTATAAAAGGATGACTGTATGGAATTATTAGATTATACCTTAGGGGGGATGCTCGAGAAATGGGCTAAAGAGACGCCCGATACGGATTTCATGGTGTATCCCGACAGGGGCTTGCGTTTTTCCTATGCTGAGTTTGACCAGCGGGTCAATCAGCTGGCCAAGGGCTTGTTGGAAATTGGTGTGAAAAGGGGCGATAAAGTTGGGATTTGGGCCAATAATGTGCCGGACTGGTTAACTTTTATGTTTGCAACAGCCAAAATGGGTGCCATTTTGGTGACGGTGAATACCAGTTATAAATTGTCTGAATTAGAGTTCCTGATTAAGAATGCTGATCTAAGTACTTTGTGTATTATTGATGGGTACAGGGACAGTGATTATGTCTCTATGGTTTTTGAACTGGTGCCAGAGCTTAAAACCTCTGAAAGAGGCAAGTTGCAGTCTGCGCGTTTTCCTGAGCTTAAAAATGTGGTTTTTATAGGCCCTCAGAAGCACAGGGGAATGTATAATACGCCGGAATTGTTGCTGCTGGGCAGTCACGTGGATGATGCAGTTTTGACGGATATTTCACGCACTATTGACTGTCAGGATGTGGTGAATATGCAATACACATCCGGCACAACGGGTTTTCCTAAAGGGGTGATGTTGACCCATCACAACATTCTGAACAATGGTTTTCAGGTGGGGGAGAATATGCATTATACCAATAAGGACCGTTTGTTGGTGTGTGTGCCCTTATTTCACTGCTTCGGCTGTGTGCTGGCTGTATGTGCCATTGTTTCTCATGGTGCCTCTATGGTACTGACCGAAGATTTTGACCCTTTGCGTGTACTGGCAGGGATACAGAAGGAAAAATGCACAGCAGTTTATGGGGTGCCAACCATGTTCATTGCGGAATTAAATCATCCGATGTTCAGCATGTTTGATTTGACTTCTTTGCGCACAGGTATTATGGCTGGTGCTCTTTGTCCCGTGGAAACCATGCGCGAGGTGATGGATAAAATGCATTGCAAGGATATCATTATTGTATATGGATTAACTGAAACTTCTCCGGGCATGACGACAACCCGGGTATTTGACTCACCCGAAATCAGAGCGACTACAGTCGGTACCAATTTGCCCGGGGTAGAGGTGAAGGTGGTGAATCCTGAGACCGGAGAGGAATGTGCTGTGGAGGAGCAGGGAGAGATTTGTTGCAGGGGTTACAACGTAATGAAAGGTTACTACAATAATCCTGAGGCTACAGCCAAAGCCATTGATAAGGCTGGATGGTTGCACTCAGGTGATTTGGCTGTAAAAACAGCAGATGGGTTTTACAGAATAACCGGTCGCATCAAGGACATGATTATACGGGGTGGTGAAAATATCTATCCCCGTGAAATTGAGAATTTTCTGTTTCAGATGCCACAGGTAGAACTGGTGGAAGTTGTCGGTCTGGCAGATGAAAAATATGGCGAGATCGTTGGTGCCTTTGTAAAGTTGAAAGATGGACAGAAGTTGACAGAAGAGGAAGTTCAGGAATTTTGCCGAGGCAAAATTGCCCGGTATAAAATTCCTAAGCATGTGTTTTTTGTGGATGATTTTCCGAAAACGGCCAGTGGGAAAATTCAAAAATACAAATTGCGGGAAATGGGGCTCGAGAAGATCACTCAGTAATGCGCAAAAGCAATTCTCTAAAAGACAATCTGTGGTTCTCTGTGTAGTTTGTTACACGGAGAATCACAAAGAATTTACGAAGTGCCAAAGTTTAGGCACGACAATTGGCCTTAATGTAGATAAGTTCTTATTCTGTCAGGTGATGGAATGCTTTCATTTATTGTGCTACCTTTTATTTATCTGAGAGGTTTTAGTAAATATTCCAGGCCGTTAAGCTTAATCTCATATAAAGTGCCTAACAGCACCCCCAATTTGCCTTTGGGAAAGCCTTGTTGAGACATCCAAACCAGATAGTGCTCCGGTATATCGCAGATTATCCGATCTTTGTATTTTCCGTAGGGCATCCGCATCCTGACCAGATCAATTAAGATTTGTTTGTTGAATCCTACTGCATTTTGATCCTCATTGACAGGCGTCGAACTTGTTGGCATAAAATCTCTAGAAATTAAAGTTATCGGGATCGGCTCCTACACGCTGGTTTTGATTTAAATGATCGATGTGTTTCATGTCTTCATCCGAAATCACAAAATCAAATATCTCGGCATTGCTATGGATGCGCTGTCTGTTTACACTTTTAGGAATGGTAATTACCCCCTTTTGCAGGTTCCAGCGTAAAACAATTTGTGCTACGTTTTTATCGTATTTGTTGGTCAATTTTTGCAGGTCTTTGATATCAAAAATCTGACCTTGCATAAGTGGGCTCCAGGCTTCGGGACGAATGTTCAGATCAAAACACTTTTGAATCAGGTCTGCTTGTGTAAGGTGTGGATGGTATTCAATCTGGTTGACCATGGGACGGATTTTTGCACTTTCAAGAAGTTCATCCAGGTGATGTGCCAGAAAATTACTAACGCCAATGGCTTTAACTTTACCCTCTTCATAGAGCGTTTCCAAAGCCTTGTAGGTATCTTTGAATTTGCCTGCTACCGGCCAGTGCACCAAATAGAGATCCAAATAGTCGGTTCCCAATCGTTCCAAGGATTCATAAAAGGCTTTTATGGTGCTGTCATAGCCCTGGTCAGAGTTCCATACTTTACTGGTAATAAAAACTTCTGTTCTGTCTAGTGGATGGTTTTTGATAGCTTCGCCAACACCTGCTTCATTCCTGTAGACCGCGGCCGTATCAATATGCCTGTAGCCGGCTTCGAAAGCATAGGAGACTGCATTCATTACTTCAGCGCCATCACGACTCTTAAATACACCCAAACCCAGATAGGGCATTTTAACGCCATTGGACAGGGTAACTGTTCCATGAATATCCGTAATTTCCATATTATAATGATTTGTTAAGGTTCTGTCAGTCCTATTTGTAAATATAAGAATAAAATGTATTGTTTTGATAATTGCCCTATTTTTATTGTAGCAAAAAGGGCTGTCGTTTGTGCGACAGCCCTCTGAAACTAAGTTTAGCAAAACCCTGCTTATTTTTTATCAATCAATGCATCCAAAGAATATTTCCCAGATCCCAAGAGCAGGATCCCTAAATAGCCAATAAGGTAAATGGCGGCAAATTCCTTAGATCCACCTCCAGATGCTGCAAAAAGAGGATCGCTGAAATGCACTATAAATACTGCCACGGCCATTGTCAAAATTACGGGTATGGATGCCAATCGGGTTTTGAGTCCTATCATAACTAATAATGCAGCAAAAAACTCAGCCAGTACGGCCAAAGTTAAATTAATGGCGGGACTTAAGCCGAATAATGCAGCAAACTGTATTTCACCACTGATAAGCATTTGAAGTTTACCCAAGCCGTGTCCAAACACCATAAAGAAACCCAAACCTACCCGAAGAATTAGGGAGGCCAGGTCTTTCTCGTTTTTAAGTAAAGTTTTCATCTGTATTGCTTTTATTAAAATAACGTCTTATTGACTGATGGTTCTAAAACAGCACACAGGTAGGAATAGTTTACCAATATAAGTTAACAGTTTGTTAATCGGGCCATATATAACATTCTTCATCCTCGTCCCAGAAAGGTCCCCATTGGATTTCTGATAGTTGTCCGTCCTCAAACCACAGGTTTAGACTGGCTTCAGCTATGCTGCCAACAGACTGTTGCAGACTGTCATCCTCAGCCACAGCTTCCAGTTCAACATCTCCCAAATCCATTAATTCGACTTGCTGCATGACTTCTTCCTGACTGAGACCAATCAAATTAACGCCTTCGAACAGATATTCAGCAGAACTTACTGCCAAAGAAGTGAGTCTGAAGTCATCTTCTTCATCGAAGGAGGCAGAGAGTTCCAGTTCGTCGTAGTGCCATGCTTCTGATTCCCCTTCATCTTCTTCAAGAGGATTGTAATTTTCCACTTCATTGGGTTCACCAATGGCAGCTTTTACTTCCTCACGGGTCATGCCGAATTTTAGTTTGTCAAGACCTTTGCCTAATTTAATGTCTTTTTTTACCATGTGATTTTGGATTTGTTGTTTTATATACTGTTTCTATCTCTCAGTTTTTTCTTTTGAGCATGCATACGTTTGCTTTCGAGCCGCTTAATTTTGGATGCTTTGCTAGGCCTTGTGGCAACCCTTTTTTTTGCTTGCTTTAATGCCATGGCCAGTAGGGCAAAAAACTTGTCAATGGCCAATTCTTTGTTTTTGACCTGCGACCTGTGCTCCTGTGCTGTAACAATTAATTCACCTTCAGAATTAATTCGATTATTCAACTTTTTTTGTATCAGTAACTTCTCTTCTTCCGTTAACAAATTACTTTGGACTATGGAAAACCTGAGTTCAATGCGGGAGCTGACTTTGTTGACGTTTTGCCCGCCTGCGCCACTGCTTCGCGAAGCACTGAAGGTCATTTCACTGTAAAAGTCCTTTTCTTTTAATGGTCTCATGAATTCAACTAATAAGGCCGTCTAAAAGTCACTCTGTGGCTCTTTGTGTATAAGATGCTGATCAATTATATGTAATATAGCACAAAATTGCGTATAATTACATTACCACCTTTAAAAAAAACTGAATTTTCTTTGACTTTAAGGCTTTTTTGTTTCTTAAATAATAATCATAAAAATTATGGTGAATAAAATTTTACCCATTTTGCTTTTTGTTTCCATTTATCTTTTGTCATCCTGTGCTGTCAGGTACAATACGCTGTCTTCACTGTCAGTTGCCTCAGAGGCAGTCGACTTCCAGTCGGTGCCAGGTGATTCGTTTTTTGAAGAGAATTATTTGGTCTGGTTTGAACAGCCCATAGATCATAACGATCCTGGCGTTGGCACTTTTAAACAACGGGTATGGCTTTCGCACAAGGATGTAGCTGCGCCGGTGGTTATGGTCACTGAAGGTTACAGTGCCCCAGCTCCTTATAAGTCTGAATTGGCCGATTTACTTAACGCTAACCAGATAGTGGTGGAGCACCGTTTCTTTGGCGCCTCTGTACCTGAAGGTATGCCCTGGAAGTACCTGACCATTGAGCAGGCAGCCAGTGACCATCAACAAATTCTTAAATATTTTCAACAGCTGTATAAAGGAAATTGGGTAACCACAGGTATTAGTAAAGGGGGACAGGCTGCAATAATTCACAGGGCTTTGTATCCCAAGCAAGTTGATGCCACGGTGACTTATGTGGCTCCCTTTAATCTGGAAATGGAGGATAAGCGCTTGATTTCATTTTTTGAAACGGTTGGAACAGTGGAGGAGCGTCGCAAAATTCGAAATTTTCAAGTGGAGATACTCAATCGACGGAATGATATTATGCCGCATTTCGAGGATTGGGTGAACGCTAAAGGATTGAGTTTCTCTTTGGATCTGGATCAGGTCTTTGAATTGTCTGTATTGGAATACCCATTTAGCCTCTGGCAATGGTGTGTGCCTTTGAATGAGATTCCACAGCACAACGCCTCGTCACAAGAATTATTCGACCATTTGTACCGTGGTATTGATTTCAGTTACTTTTCAGAACAGGAAGCGATTGCTACCGGACCGTTTTTTTATCAGGCTTACACTCAGTTAGGCTATTATGCTTATGATGCCAGTTATTTGAAGAATTATTTAGTGCACTTCAATACCGATATTGTAAGCAATGAGCTAATGGTGCCGGAAGTCGGTTTTGACCCTGTTTTTGACATTTCTGGCATTGAAAAAGTAAGCAGGCGTTTACAAAAGGCAGATGCCCGTATGCTACACATTATAGGTGCCAATGACCCTTGGAGTGCTACAAGTCCCGATGTCACAGGTTTGAAAAACAGTATTCAAATTGTGGATCCGCATGGCTGTCACCTGACCCGTATCAACAATCTTCCGGATGATTTAAAGCTTAAAGTCAAAGAAATTTTAACCGATTGGGTGGATTAGGGCTGGCTTTACTTGAATTTTTAGCTGTTAGGAAATTCCGCTATTATACTATATATTTGGGCTGTTGATGAATGGCTGTTTTTTGGCTATTCCTGGTGTTAAATGGTTAATTATTAAATTATGGCAAGCATTAGATCGTTAAAAAAGGATATTAATTTCCTCACTTCTGAGCTGGTTACTCAGGCCTATCTGAATCAATTTCTTTTTAAGAAAATCAGTGATGAAGAGTTGGCAAAATACATAGGAGAGGCACTTGATTTTAGAAATAAGTTCATAGAAAGAACCAACCATCCGGATGGAAAAGATAATTCCAAACTGGTACGGGGGTATTATAAAAATTTGAGAAAGGAAATGGTAGAGCAATTTGCTAATCAGTACGAAACATTGGCTCAGCAGTTGAATGAACAATCCAATCAATAGGACAGGTAAGAAAACTGTCTTTCTTTGTATATAACATGCTAAAGGTCAATAAAAAGTTTTACTTTTATTGACCTTTATTTGTAGAATTAAGCCAGGTATTAAATTTGAGTTAAAATGATTAGTCTGATCCGACAATTAAATATTAGGATACCCGTTCTTACGGTTTTTCTTATGGTCGGTTTGTCCGCTGCAACAGGGATCACTGGTAAAAAGAAGACCTCTGTCTTAATGAACGGGCAACTGATAGAATACTTTTATGTATCCAATAAGGACACTAGCATAAAGCATGGACCATACGAGTTATTCTACAAAACCCATTTGATTGAATCGGGGCAATATAGGAACGGACAGAAAGTGGGTGTGTGGACCTACTGCAATTTGGGCAATGTGCTTGAGTTCAAATATGATCATGACAGGGACTCATTGGTTTTAATTGCTGGCGGAGAACAACAAAGCATGCTATCTGAAACTTCTCCGTGTATGTTTTTAGGTAGTTCACTGGTGCCCTATGCTCATATTTCTTCGTTGGTTGGGTATCCGGCCAGGGCCTATGACAATGGCATGGAAGGTAAAGTAGATTTATTTTTGGTTATTTCGCCCGAAGGGCAGATTGTCAATCGCTATACTGGTGACAATGATCCCCGATTATTGGCCAATCCTGTATTAAAGGCATCTTATTCTTTGCCGGATGAGTGGCTTTGGGTTCCTGAACGTCAAAACAACCAGAAACTAGAAAGCATCTACAAAATAACCATCCTATTTGAACTAAAGAAGTAAATCAAGAACAACAATGTACTGAATGGCATGTGTTCGACCTGGTCAATAAACTCCTTAATTTTGATGGAACACGGTGGAAAACATGTTCATAGTAGTAACCTCCTTACGCTCCAGTATATTCAGTAAAATTGGTAGGTTGACGGGTGTGCGGATAACCTCATCGAGTCCCATTGACATCAGCCGTTCTTTCCGCTTGGCATCCAATTGATTGGAAACACCAATCATTTGCAGGCTGCTATTGATGGCGCGTATTTTTGGCAGCATTTCCTGCCAAAAGGGTAGTTGATCAACGGCTATAATAATGAATCGAATATTGTTGGATAACAACATGGATTTCATTTCCTGGGCATTTTGAGCCCAGAATATCTGGTAGTTGACTGGTTTTGAACTCTGGCACAAATCCTGATAAATTTCTTCTGAGGGCGCTACAACCATGATTTTATTTAACATGGTAACCGGGCCGCATGATACCTGCAAAAAAGGAGAACGTTGAGGAAACAGCATGTCGGGCAGCACAAATCTGAATTCAGATCCCTTGCCAGGCTCTGAAACCACCCATTGATGTCCGCCCAAGAATTGAATCAAGCGGGATGCCACTGAAAGGCCAACGCCCATGCCGCTGAACTGACGCTCATTGGTATCATCTGCCTGCCTAAAGTTTTCAAAAACCTGACGGTGCTTGTCTTCTGGAATTCCTAAGCCGGTGTCCCTGATATAAAATTCGTACAATTGGGGTGCTTTTGGCCGAACTCCAATTTCAATAACCCCCATTTTGGTGTATTTAATGCTGTTCGATAGGAAGACTTTCAGAATCTGTTTTAATCTGATTCTGTCGCTGGCGATGCCATTTCTAAGCATTTCCTGCGGCAACTCAAAGAATAGCTTCACCTCATTTTCGCTCCGATTTTCTTCGAGCCAATACTCATGAAGCTGATGAAAAACGGTTTCAAAATTGCAGATCTCAATCTTTAGTTGAACAAGACCGGCCTCAATCTTTGAAAAATCAATCATATTGTTGATTTGGGTCAGCAATTCTTTTCCGCTTTGCCGAATCATCTTGATGAACTCTTTTTTCTCCTTCTCGCTGATATCCGATTCAGCCAGCAGTTCGGCAAAACCCATTATGGAGTTCATAGGTGTCCGCACCTCATGAGAAAGGTTAGCCAGAAAAGACGATTTTAGTCGGTCGCTTTCTTCCGCTTTAATTTTATATTCATCCAGCTCCTTTTTCTTTTCTATGGATTCAGATAAGTCCTGCAAAGCAAAAATAAGGGCATCTTTCCCAAAATATTTGAGTTTGGAGACCTGAATTTCCACCGGAATGGGGGGGCTGTTTTTGGGATAGGTAATGCTTTTAAATACCACACTGCTGTTGCTCGCCATAAATTGCTGTCTATGGGCCATTTCCTTGCGGAAATCACCCGGCGAAAACTCGTCCAAAATTTTTCCAATCAACTCGTGCCTTTCAAAGCCCTGCATTTCGCACGCCGCATGGTTAACCTCTAATATGCGACCTTCATAATCTTCAATAAAAATAGCGTAGGTCGCCATGTTTAACAACTGAAGTAGTACCTCCTTGGCCTCAACCCCGGAAGCAGCAGGCACCTCATCATGGTGGGGCATTTTTCCAAGGGTTACAAGGATGTTGGAGCTATTGGGCACGTTTCTACCATACTTTTGGCATACTATTTTGTAGCGGGTATGGGTGGTGGGACTATAAAAGCCGGACAAGGATTCAACGGTGTTAGGTGCTGACGCACTAAAGGCCTCTGTAAGGGTACCTGAAACATGAGCTGGAAGTATGTTATTAATGAGTAAGCGTTGCATGTTGGTAGGTGTTGAGCCAAAAACTGCTGCAAACACTTTATTGACATAGATGATTATGCCGTCATTGCGGCAAATGGCACTGGGAGTTGGATGATCGTCAAGGGCTTTAAATGGCTCATCATCAGGTGATATTGTAGGTGAAGAACTTGAAGCAACTTTGATGTGTCGGGTTTTTTGCCGCTTGAGGTTATTTCTGTAATTATATACCAGGAAAATGGCCATAGTAATACCTACTGCAAAAAGCGCAAGCAGGTAAGTTGTTTTGAATTGCTCCACAGAATAGCCGTCACCGGACTGAACTGAATGAAAATGAACAGTCAACAATGAAATTCCTTTTTGGGGGATTATATATGATGCGGCTAAAAAAATAGTAAAAAGTGGGCTCATGTCTTATATTTTGTCAGGATTATTAATCATTACGGCAAAATCTAATGTTGGTTGTGTTATTTCACTTTTTTCATCTAAACATTAAATATACATTTTTTTTCCCTTTTTTAGAATCAGTAAGTTTAATATTATTGAACTATTATTCTATTCTTCGCATTTTAAGTTTATCGGTAATTATTGGTTTGACCAATAACGGATAGATTTTTTATCTTTGCACGGGTTTTGGTCTGGTGAATTGCTTTGTCCGGACTTCCTTTGAAATCGATACAATTATAAAAAAAATATAATTCAACTCTACCATGACAATCGAACAACAATTACGAAATGCAGCACTTGAAGCAGTAAAAAGTTTGTATGGAGCTGATCTTGAAGAGGGTGTGATTCAGGTTCAGCTGACAAGAAAAGATCAGAATGGTGATTTTACCATTGTTGTGTTTCCCTTGTTGAAGGTTTCTATGAAAAAGCCTGAGGTGACCGGTGATGAGATGGGGCGATTCATGCAGGAAAAATTGACTTTCGTCGAGTCTTTTGAGGTGATTAAGGGGTTTTTGAACCTGAAGTTGTCAGTAAACTACTGGTTAGATATGCTCAATGCTGTTACCAGGGATGAACAGCATGGGTTTCAGAAGGTGACGGATGCATCGCCCATGATGATGATTGAATATTCATCGCCCAATACCAATAAGCCGCTGCATTTGGGACATATCCGTAACAACTTGCTCGGGTATTCTCTTTCACGCATTGCTGGCGCTACCGGCTATAACGTTGTAAAGACGAACATTGTCAATGATAGGGGCATACATATTTGCAAATCGATGCTAGCCTGGCAGAAGTGGGGCAAGGGTGCTACACCAGAAACCACTGGCAAAAAGGGTGATCACCTGGTTGGTGATTTTTATGTGCTATTTGACAAGGAATATAAGAAGGAACTCGCGGACCTGCAGGCGAAGGGATTCAGTAAAGAAGAGGCTGAAAACCAGTCGCAACTGATGGCTGAAGCACGAAAAATGTTGCTGAAGTGGGAAGCGGGAGATCAGGAAGTGGTGGAGCTATGGGCAATGATGAACCAATGGGTCTATGCCGGTTTTGATGTGACCTATAAAAATCTGGGCGTTGATTTTGATCAGATTTATTATGAGTCGCAAACCTATTCTCAGGGACGTGACATGGTTCTGTCGGGACTGGAGAAAGGGCTTTTCTTGCGCAAGGACGATGGCAGCGTATGGGTCGATTTGAGTGGCAATGGGCTGGATGAGAAGTTGTTGCTTCGCAGTGATGGTACGTCTGTTTATATGACGCAGGATATTGGCACGGCCAAGTTGCGTTTCGATGATTACAAGATCAATAAAATGGTGTATGTGGTGGGCAATGAGCAGGATTACCATTTTCGAGTGCTTTCAATTATTTTAGATCGTTTGGGATTTGATTGGGGTAAAGATCTGGTGCACTTCAGTTATGGCATGGTAGAATTGCCCGAGGGCAAGATGAAATCGCGCGA
>DHVH01000123.1 GCA_002412555.1 Marinilabiliaceae bacterium UBA5213
CTTGGCAAGTACATCCGTAAGCGGATTATACTCCCAGGTATCCGTGCGCAGTGATCCACTTGTACCTGTAGTATAATATCCAAATGAGTTTATGGTAAAAGCCACGCCATAGGATCTAACAATAGCATAGTCATCATCATAGCTTTCATCACTGGTATTGGCTATATCTCTTTTCTGCACCCATGAAAAATCTTCGCCATCGAGCATCCAAAAATCCCTAACATACTGCTGGTTGCTTACGCCACCCAACAAGTAAACATGGCCATCCAGGTTAAAAGCCGAGGCTCCCACCCGCTTGGATCCGGGAAATGGTTGCTGATCCCAACTATCGCTATCCGGATTGTAGCGATAGAAATCTTTTTGATGGTTACCATCATACCCGCAGCCAATAAATCCATAATTACTGAGAGAGAACGCTACGGCACCGAAGCGTGCACTTCCCGGAAAATCGGCCTTTTGTGTCCAGGTATCTGTTTTCGGATCGTATTCCCAAAAATCGCCCAGATAGTCAAGTCCATTATAGCCCGTGCCAACATAGCCCTTTTCACCGATTGAAAAAGCTACGGCCGAATTTCGCGCTTCACCGGGAAATGCAGCCCGTTGGATCCAATAATTATTCTCAGAATCATACTGCCACAAATCATTTAAGCGATCGCGGCCATCATAACCACCCATTATATAACCACTATTACCAATAGTAAAGGCGGCTGCGTTGTTACGGGCTACGCCATCAAAGTCGGACCGGGATACCCAGTTCCCTATATCATCCTCATCATCGTCATCGCTGCAAGCAGAAAATCCCAGACCTATTATCATCAAAATAACCCAGCTCAATTTCAAAAATTTCTCCATATTATCAGTTTATTTAGGTGTTACCCATTTGTGTTGCATTAATTCAATAGACGAAATTACCGCGCAACAACCGGCCATCAAAAAAGAATCGTTTACCTGGAGTATTCTGTCGACGAATGGCGCCTTTTCTCAGTTGAAGCAGATATATGACTAAATAACACTTTGGTCGTAACAATGACTGTATTCATCTGCAAATCCTCATGGCTCGCCTACTTTCTTTTCTTTATTTCTGGCCAATCCGTTCATTTGTCTATTATTCTTAATTAGACAAACTATTATGTGGTGGAGAAAAATGACATCAATACTTTTTTTACTGAGTCTCATTATAATGAGTTCATGTGAGAATACGGATAACGGATTGGGGAACGAATTAACACAACCTTCTGCTTACACAACACTCATTGACACCTGTACGGTGTCATTGACAACCCTTAAAATTGACTCACTGCAGACTTCAGGAAAAGGCCTTATTATAGCCGGTGCTCTTTCCAATGAAAACCTTGGAAAGATTGCTTTGAAGAATTATCTCTCCTTTAATTTTCCGTCCTATTCAGAGTCACGGAAATATGATATTACCCCACTAAGATTTGATTCCATCACTTATGAAATGTACTATTCAAGTGTATACACAGGTGATACAACCACCCTGCAAACGCTTCAATTGCACAATCTGATCAACAAACTTGTCCTGCCACAATCAGGCAGTTTTTATAACACCTCATCGGTTGCGTACGATGAAAACATCCTTGCAGAAAAAACCTTCACACCCTATCCAAACCGCGGAGAAGTTGTAAGTATTCGTCTGCCCGACGAGTTAGGAAAGGATATTCTGGACAAAATCAGTACGAGGAGTGACGAGTTTTCAAGTGCGGAAAAATTCAACCAATACTTTCCTGGATTCGCCATCACCTCCTCGCAGACGGATGAAAACGCCCTATTTAATTACCTCGCCAACGATAGCAGCGCCGTTATTAAAGTCTATTATCATTTTATTGAAGAATATAAGGAGGAAAGGGAACTGACAATAACCACCGAAACATCAACCAGCTTTTATGCAGTGGAACATGATTATAGTTCAACGCCCTATAAAGATCTGACTAGAGGGTATGAGGGCCTAAAAGCCAAACACTCTGGCAATCAATCGTTCCTGCTTGGATTGATCGGCATTTACACCCGTATCGAAATCCCCTATCTGAGCTCACTGCTCGAAGTTAGCAGAGCAGGGTCGGTTCAACAGGCTACGCTGACCATCCGACCGGTTATTCACACCTACAATGAACAAAACCCTTTGCCCGAACAAATACAACTATATATTGCAGATGACACCAACTCCACCGTAGATGCCATTACAACCAATTATGGATCAGACATGCAAACCGGCAACCTGACTATTGATGATGATTTTATGGTTGATACCTACTATAGTTTTACCATAACTGATTTTATCCGCTCACAAATGGATGCCATTGGCATCAATAAACAAAAACTGCTCTTAACCTTGCCCGACAACGAAATGAATGGCTCCTTAAAAAGCCTGATTTTAGGCAATTCCCATCATTCAACAGAACCAATTAAACTACAAATCATATATAATATTTATGACTAAGTTCAGCCTTGTAACAATAATGGCCATCCTTCTGGGAAACCTCATCCAAGCACAAAATTTAACCTCTTCGCCCTACTCGATGTATGGCTTGGGACAGCCCGAGTCGAACGAGGGCGGACAAACAGCGGGCATGGGAGGCCTGGGAACGGCCATTTCAGACAACACATTCATCAACCTCGCTAACCCTGCAAGTTTAACCGGACTGGACAGCTTAAGATTCTACTTTGACCTGGGCATTTCGGTCAGAAGCTTTAATTACCAGTCGGCAAGTAACTCAGAATCACGTACCGAGGGCAATTTCAACAGACTGGCCATTGGCCTGAAACCCTTAAAAAACTGGGGACTTTCAGCCGGCTTCATTCCCGTGACCACCATTGGTTACAGAATAAAAGACAGTCAGTACATCGAAGGCACTTCGGTCACAGAAAACATTTACTTTGAAGGGAGTGGTGGAATTTCTAAACTATTTATTGGCAACGCTTATGCGTTTTCTCCCGCCTTAACTTTAGGGTTTAATGCCTCTTACTTATTTGGACGCATTTCCCACGAAGAAATACAAAATGCACTTACTGTTGAGGAAAAATCTTATAGCAAATCTTTTTATACAGATTTTGGCCTGATTTACAAAGAAAGAATCAGTGAAAAAATACCGTTTAACGTGGGGCTGACCTATGGCTACAGCCAAAGGCTAAAATTAAGAAATGAGCTGAATGTAATGGAAAGCGATGGCAGTATCATCACTCATGACAAACTGAGAAGCACCAATGGCTACCTGCCAGCGTTTTTTAGTCTGGGCATCCATTCAGGATATGGTGAAAAGTGGACCTTCGGTGTGGACTATTTAAATCAGGATTGGAGCAAAAACAGCAGCAATTCGTCGGTCATTACTTTTACAGATATGCACCGTTTCACAATAGGCGCGCAATTTATTCCAAAACCGCGTGTGGCACGCAACCTGCTTGAAGCCACTAACTACCGCATGGGCTTCAGCATAGAAAACTCTATATATAATATACGGGGAGAAAACCCGCTTATTTATAAAGGGTCTGTTGGTCTGGGCATTCCACTCAAAAACAATTCCATGCTCAATCTGGCTGTATCCTATGAAAAGGACGATGCCTCGGGTAAAAACACCATACAGACTTCCGCTTTAAAGTTTAATTTAGGCATCGCATTTTCAGAAATATGGTTTGTAAAAACCAAATTCCGGTAAACAAAGGGCGGCCGTCTAAAAAGTCAATGACTTTTTAGACGGCCGCCTTACCTACATTGCATCAAAACTTTAAGTCCTTCCATTATAGAACTTTACTCCCCATACTCATAAGTCAGAATTTCCTCAAAAGGTGCATCTCCATCAAAACCTGTAACTTTCAAAACAAAGTCCACCGAAGAAGCTTCATCATCTTTTAAAGACGACAGGTTGAACGATACGGTTCCATGCATTCGGTAATTGTAGGGGTCGTTGTTCCGGTTGTGCCTGAATTGCAGCACCGGCAAACCATCATCATTCAGCGGATTGTTGACATCACTTACCAAATTGATAAAATGAATGGTGGCACCACCTCCGTAAGTAAACCGAATGGTCAGAAAATTATCCGTAAACCAGTAATCCCTGATTCGAACCGGATCATTCCCAATGCTGTCTTCTTTTTCAGGCGTCAACTGAAAAATGCCTTTGGTGAGAATTTCAACCATGTCGTTCACCTTTACAAAATGATCAATATCCCCATCTCCATCGCCCAGAATGGTGTAACTCACCCATACACGCTGTCCGATGTGATACTCAAAACGCGGAACGGCAGTGGCGGACGGAAACAGTCGATCTCCATTGTCTGTAACTATCAAAATGGGTCCAGTTCCTTCTTTTTCAATGGTAGCTGTTGATACCCAATAATCGTTCAACGAGTAACCACCATCATCTTTACATCCCGGCATGGCCATCCATAAACTGATAACCAAACCTAAAAACAACCATTTTTTCATTATATACCCTCCATTTTAAATTATTACTGCTAAAACATCAGTAAGCGCGAATTTCACTTTCATTAATGATGTGGATCTTATACCAAGGTTGCTTAATGGCTTCAATATTTTTTTAGCAGTACCAGTCCGCTTAAGCCATACAGATTGAACGACATCCACTGAAGAATAACCTTTAGGTCAGACTTGCTTTCCAACTCAAGAATAAAGGGTGAAAAAAATATAGAATTTTGCTCAACACAATCACTTTTCGAGAACCGTAACAAACCTTGGCTTGTTAATTATAATAACAAATCAATTTAAGATGGTCTTGGCCTGAAAATTGCGCTATAATTGCTTATTTTAGCATCCTGTCAAACAATAACAAGTATTTATTATGCCGTTGTTCAACAAACCTGCGAAATCAACTCACAACCTTATATACGCTATACTATTGTGGACCTTGCCATTAAGCATGAATGGCCAGATGTATCCCCAATGGGATTTTCATTTTCCGCTTTCCAACACCACTTTTATCAGTGGTAGTTTTGGCGAATTGCGGGGCCATCATTTCCATTCCGGTGTTGATTTTACCACGCAGGGCAGAACCGGCTTGCCAATGTATGCCATTGATGAAGGATATGTATCGCGTATCGGTGTTTCTCCCGTGGGATTTGGCAAAGCCATCTACATAAATCACCCCAATGGATACACCTCAGTATATGCTCATTGCGAATGGTTTTCAGAGGATATTGAAGAAATAGTGACCGAGATTCAGTACAACAAAAAATCCTTTGCCATAGACGAGTCCTTTGCTGCCGGCCAAATTAAGGTTGATCGGGGACAGATGATCGCCTATTCAGGAAATTCAGGCAGTTCGGGAGGACCACATCTACATTTCGAAATACGGGAAACATCTACGCAAAAGCCTATCAACCCCCACTTCTTTAACCTGCCGGTTAAAGATGACGTTCCCCCGCTCATTCAGGCGATATGCATCTACCCCTTAGATGCCAACAGTCTGGTTAATGGCAAAAACACTCCCATGTACCTGCCGGCGACTTTTCACGGCGGAAGGTATCACATAAGTGGAAATCCCAAACTAACAGCTTCGGGGCAGATTGGTGTGGGCATAGAAACCATCGACTATTCTACCGACTCGTGGCGCAAGTGTGGTGTTTACAGCATCCAGCTTAAGCTGGATGGCAAGGCGTGGTTTCGCTCCCAAATTGATGGCTTTTTCTTCCATCACACCCGCTATTTAAACAGTCACATCGATTATGCCTGGCGACGAAAAAACCGCAACGTTATTCAAAAAAGTTTTCTGGATGAAAACAACCAATTGGAGTTTTACACAACCACGGCTGAAAAAGGAAAAATATTCGTTCAACCGGGTAAAAATCACCAACTCAGCTACGAAGTAGCCGATGCAAGTGGCAACATCTCGCACCTCAGCTTCGATATTAATGGTCTCCCGGCCTCTAAAACACCGGCAGTCAAAGCCGCCCCTGAACTGTTAAAGATCAACCCCAACAATCCCTATTTTATAAGTCTGGAAAACTACAAAGCCCATTTTCCGGCCAATAGTTTTTACACCGAAGTACCTGCCGAGTTTGAAGTAATTCCCAATCCAGGAACGGGCATTGGCCCTCATTTCAGGGTGTTGAACGCGGATGTGCCCATCCACAACTTCTTTGAAGTAACCTTGCCTATTCCCGATGAGGCAAGAGGAAAAAGTGGCCTGACCGGCGCCATGGTCAGAAGCGGAAAACTAAGTCATGCCGGCGGAAAGATCAATGGCAAAAACATCGTTATTCGTACCCGCGAGGCGGGTACCTTTTGCTTAACAACTGATAACACAGCTCCCACCTTGCGTCTGCTAAACATACCCTCGGAACGCAATTACAGCCAGCGTGATCACATTAAAATTGACATAAGAGATAATTTTTCGGGCATAGCCTCCTACCATTGCACCATCAACGGAGAGTGGGCCTTATTTGAATACGACCCTAAAAACAATGCACTCACGGGTTATTTCAAAAACCTGCGCATTAAAAAAGGTTCTAAACACCTACTGGAGGTTATTGCCACTGATAATACCGGCAATCAAAGTACCCTGAGTGCCGAATTTACCTATTAAGAAGAGATACAAAAGATGCGCCAACTACTCTACATATTCATTTTTGTAACCGTTTTGGGCAACATGCCCTTAAAGGCTCAGGTAGATACGGACAGGATGACCATCATCGGTCGCAATGCACTGTACTTTGAGGACTATGTGTTGGCCATCCAATATTTCAACCATGTCATCAAAGCCAAGCCTTTTTTGAGTGAGCCCTATTACTTCAGGGCCATTGGCAAGTATAGTCTGGACGACCTCAAGGGTGCTGAACAAGACATTACCAAGTCGCTCGAAATCAATCCCTACTACGTGGATGCCTACAATTTAAGAGGCATTATACGTCAAAAACTGGGCAGGACCAGAGAAGCGATAGCCGATTACGATAAGGGGATGACCATTGATCCGGAAAACATCAACCTCATTGTCAATAAAGGCATTGCGCAAATAAACAGTAAAGAATACGATAAGGCCATTGCGACCTATTCTAAGGCCATTAAACTGTCGCCAACACTGGTGTCTGCCTGGCTTAACAGAGGGCATGCGAAGGTGGCTTTGCAGGATACCACGGGCGGACTCGATGATTTTACCAAGGCCATTTCGCTCAATCCATTTATACCCGATGGCTACGCCAATCGGGCCATTATTTATTACCAACAGGCCAATTACGAGGCTTCACTGACCGATTTGGACGAGGCCATAAAACTGCGTCCCGACGATGCCCGCTTCTATCTGAATCGGGGAATTATCCGTTACCAGATGGATGATTTAAGGGGAACAGTAGAAGATTTTGACAGGGTGATTGAACTGGAACCAAGAAATGCAATGGCCTACTCTAACCGGGGTATTTTAAGAGCTCAGGTGGGCGATACCAACAGGGCCATTGAAGACTTTTCAAGGGTGCTGGCGCTGAAGAGCGACGACTGGCTAACGCTTTATTACCGGGCAATGCTTTATATGGAGATTGGGGAGTGGCGCAGAGCGCTGGCCGACCTCAACATTGTGGCCGATAACTACCCCGATTTTGCACCCGTCTTCCAAAACCGATCGCAGGTCAAGCAAAGACTCGGGGATGCCTATGGTGCGGAACTGGACTATGGCACAGCGGTTAAACTGGAATTGGAACGTCGCCGGCAGTCGGACCAACCCGCTACCGACACCCAGCTAGCTGCGAATCAGCCCGCAGATGGTAAAAATAGTCAGGAACGCAAAGCCACCCGGACCGAAAAAGATACCGACATCAGAAACTATGACAAAGTGGCTGTGCTGGACGACTTTGGCAATGAACCTAACGAAGAGGCCTCTACCAACCCGCTGAGGGGACGTATTCAGGACAGGAATATCATCATTGATATGGAACAAGTCTTTGCGCTCACTTTTTACCCCGGCGACACGCTGGTGCACCGTCTGCGCTATTTCGACATTGAGGTGGATGCGCTTAACAGGCGCCAACCGCTCGACAGGCCCATTCAAATAGCCAATGTGGAGCAGGAGCCTGACCGTGAGCAGGCTGCCGACATATTTACAAAAATAAACACCATATCTGAACAGCTAAAAACGGCCAAGGCGTCGGATAAAGCCATCCTCTATTTTGTGAGGGGCACTCTATATAACACAGTGCTGAACCTCAACAATGCGCTGGACGATTTTAACCGGGTATTGGAATTGGATCCAAATAATGCGCCGGCCCTCTTTAACCGGGCTTATACCCGCTACAAAATGGTGGAGACCATTCGCAGCATGGAAGCCGAAATTTCTGCGCAACAGCCCTTGCAAATGGGTGCTGTTACAACACGTACCACTGCACAAACGCAAGAGGAAGAGCGCCGTATTCTTGATTATGACCTTATTCGCAAAGACCTCGAAAAAGTGCTTGAAATCAATCCGGATTTTGAATTTGCCCATTACAACTTAGGGATGATTCAGGCAGTAATGCGTAACTTTGAAGTGGCCATTGAACATTTCTCTGTCGCCATTGAAGCCAATCCCGATTTTGCCGAAGCTTGGTTCAACAGGGGCTTAACGCACATTTTCCTGGAGAATGAAGCTACAGGAACTCTTGATTTAAGCAAAGCTGGGGAATTGGGAATATTCAAAGCTTACAATGTGATTAAGCGATACGGGATTAGTTCAGGCGAACTGGAAGAATACGACGAGGACCAAGAATGATAGAAATTCCTGAAGACATAGATACGGACAATCCTGAGTTTCAGGATGCCCTGCGATTGATACAATACACCTCCTCATCGGTGTATTTAACAGGGAGAGCAGGCACTGGTAAATCTACCTTCTTGCGCTACGTATGCAATAACACCCATAAAAAGCACATCGTGCTTGCCCCCACCGGCATTGCGGCCATTAATGCTGGCGGGGTGACCATGCATTCGTTTTTCAAAATTCCGTTCCGACCCATATTGCCTAACGATCCGGACTTGGCAACCAAGGACCGACGCATCTATGACTTTCTGAAATACAACAAGGCCAAAATACAACTCATACGAGAGGTGGAGCTGATTATCATCGATGAAATTTCAATGGTAAGGGGTGACACGTTGGATTTTATCGACCAGGTGCTCAGAGTGTATTCGGGCAATAAAAACACCCCCTTTGGCGGCAAGCAAATGCTGCTGGTGGGCGATGCCTTCCAGCTGGAGCCGGTGGTGAAGCGCGACGAGTGGCAAATACTCAACCGCTTTTATCAAACCCCCTATTTCTTCTCGGCCAGAGTCTTTCAACAAATCCCACTGGTGCAGATTGAATTACAAAAGGTTTACCGCCAAAGCGATCCGCACTTTGTCAATATTCTGGATAAAATTCGCTTAAAAAAAGCAGCTGAACAGGAAATCCAAAGCATCAATCAGCAACTCAATTCACATTTTCAAACACCTAAGGACGAGCTGTTCATCACTTTGGCTACCCGGCGCGATACGGTAGATTACATCAATGAGCAGCGACTCAGCGAACTGGAGGGGGACGAATTCAGCTTCACCGGGAAAATCTCGGGTGAATATCCCGAATCGAGTCTGCCGACCTTAAAAAACCTCATCCTGAAAGAAAATGCGCAGGTGATGTTCGTCAAAAACGATATGGAGCGCCGCTGGTTCAACGGGAGCCTGGGAATGGTAGACGAAATCAGCGAAGAAGGCATTTACGTGCGGCTCGAGAACGACAACATCCATTTGGTAACGCTCGAAAAATGGGAGAACCTGCGCTACAAATACGATGAAGCCAACAACCGCATCATTGCTGAAGAAATTGGATCCTTCAATCAATTCCCCCTCAAGCTGGCCTGGGCCATTACCGTACACAAAAGTCAGGGACTGACCTTCGACAAGGTGGTGATCGACTTCAGTGGTGGGGCCTTTGCCGGAGGGCAGCTCTATGTAGCGCTCAGTCGCTGTCGCTCCCTGGAGGGCATGGTTCTTAAAACCCCGGTCAAACAAAGCGACATCATTGTCAACCGCGAGGTAGAGCAGTTTGCGAGAGCAGCTAACAACAAACAGCTGATAGAGGAAGAGCTAAAAAAAGCCAAAGCCGACAGTGCCTATGCACTGGCACTGCAATCCCTTAGATTACTCGACTGGCCCAAAGCCATTGGCCATTTTGCCGAGGCCCTTGAATACCGTAACGATTTGAGCAATCCCGGTCTGCAACGTTTCATCGCAAAAGAAATGCGCTTCATCGATCATTACAAAAACCAAATCATTGATTTGGAAGCCCGTCTGAAACAGAACCAGCAAAATGTAGAGGAATTTGCCCGTGAATATTATCTCATGGCCAATGAGTGTGAGGTCAAGTTTAAGGACGACCGATCGGCCATTGCCAACCTAAACAAGGCACTGAAACTCAATCCACACTTTGTAGATGCCTTGCTTAGAAGGGCAACCCTGTTAAGAAAGACAGGTGATACGACTAGTGCCGAAAAAGACTGCACCACCCTTTTAAAAATCAAACAACGCCATTTTAAAGCGCTTTTGTTGCGCGGAAAAATAAGACTGCAACTCAACCATCTGGAACCGGCCTATCAGGATTTATTGGAAGCCATGCACCTACGCGAATCCGATCCTGAAGTCTATAAGGTTCTCAGCAAGGTATGCACCAAAATGGGCGAAACAGAAAAAGCCAAAACCTTCAAGAACATTGGCAAAGCTCTGGAAGAAAGCGAAGAAGACGCTTAACTCGGACTCACTCCTTCTTCTCCGGCATGGAGAGAATGGGCATGGACCAATTGAAATGAATGGATAGCAGTCGGGTTGCAATAATAACACCAGCAGTAAACAACTGATTAAGCGCCGGGTCGACACCCAGGTGTCGCAACAGCAAATACACCAGTGCTCCGGCAATACAAGCGGTAGCATAGATCTCCCGCTGAAAAATCAAGGGCACCTCATTGGTCAAGGTATCCCGAATAACACCTCCCACAACGGCAGAAGTAACGCCCATCAACACCGCCACTCCCGGATGAACACCCAGGTTAAGTGCCTTTTCCAGTCCAATAATGGTAAAGACCCCAATACCTATGGTATCGAACAGGAACAGCGTACGTCGCAACGATGCCAAAGCATTTCTAAACACCATGGCCAGAAACACGCCAGCCAGAATCAAATATAAGTAGATAGGGGTGCTTAACCAGGTTACCGGTGTGATGCCCAACAGCAAATCACGCGTGGTACCACCGCCAATGGCCGTCACCACGCCAATAAACATCACACCAAACAAATCGAAGCGCTTCTCAGCTGCTGTCAACACCCCACTCATGGCAAATACCATGGTACCAATATAATCCAACCAGAATATAATACTCATCACTTCAATTTTGTGCCGCAAAGAAAAGAAACTTTCCTCAGGAAAATTGATTCCCTGTCAAATATTTTCGTTGCTCTTTCACAGAACTAATTTTTCCATTTTCCAACTAACATTTAATAGTATAAATCTTTTCAAGCACGACTAATCTTTGTCAGACCTTTTTAAAATAAATCCCAAACAAGCACCTTCCATATCAAACAAAGTTGTATCCAGACAATTTCTCTCCATCATTCAGACAATTCACAACACACTGGAAGCCTTCATTTACCCTACATTTACATTAATTAATCATCATTACTAATTATTATATAACTTTTAAATTATGAAAAAAATCTACTTGTTATTAATCGCCGTATTGGCCTTTGCCGGAACTGCCCCAGCACAAACACTTTTGATTGACGAGAACTTTGAGGACTGGGATCCGACCGGCGCTGACGGATTCACCACCAACGTCTATGGAAGCTGGAATTATACCACTCCAGGAGGAGCAGCTTTTGAATTAAGAAATAGCCGCTACAAGGTAGGCGACACAATGGTTGACATGGAGAGGGAGGATAGGGCCATTCCAGGAGCAATCATTTTTCCGGAAGTCCCCACCTGCTCAAAGGTTGAAATAGACTATCGCTCTGGAAACAACCTATCAGTTACCGGCCAACGTGCCATCTATTTAGCCACCTACGATGAAGTGGGTGATGAATTTACCAAAATATCGCCCGACTATCCAGCGATAGGAAGAGACGTTTTTCAGAATCCGGAAGCAGATGAATTCATTGCTGAAGATGCGCTATTCCAAACAGCAGTAAACACAGACGACGTGGCTTCTTCCTCTCCCATAAGAATTGCACTTAGGGGCTGGGGTAACGGTAACCTGCGTATCGAAAATCTCAGACTTTGGAGTGCTGGTGGTGCAACTTCTATTGACGGCACTAAAGATGCTCAAATAGTAATCTACGCCACGCCCAAAAACATCAAAGTTGGCGGCGATGTTGTCAGCGTTGAAATCATAAACCTTGCAGGGAGCACTATTAAAAATTCTAACACAAGAGGTCTTCAGTCGATCAGCACAACTGACATGAACAAAGGAATTTACATCGTAAAAGCCACCGACAGTAATGGCCGTATCAAAGTTGAAAAAGTAATGGTGCGTTAAAACAAATCACCAATAGATTAAGGATTCATAGAAGAACATCCCCATGGCTCAAAAAGTCCGGAGCCATCGGGATGTTCTTTGTTAAAAAACTTACCCTCACCCGCCCCTCGGGTCGGGCTTCAGCGGCAATACCCCCATCTTCTCCACCTCGATGGAAGGAAAGCCAAATTCACTCACGACTTTGCCCAAAATAAGATAAACGCCATTACCCTTAAAGGGATAAGCTTTTAAGGTTTGAGGAAAATGAACCGTGTCAAAGAACTGCCCCTCATTATCAATAAAGGCGGCAAAGTGCATGATTTGGCGGTTGACGGTCCGCACATACTTAATCGTAATCAGCTGTCCCACCACCCGCACCTTTTCACCCACTCTTTGTTGCAGTTCCCGGGCCTTAATCGCCCCCCTGAAACTGGTCTGCAATAAGTCAAACCAGGAATAGCCCACCGGAAATCCCAACAGTTCAATCTCATCATAAGCATCTTCAATGGGCTGCTGAATCAGTTGCGGCAACTGGTATTTTCTGGCCTGCGCAGGAAATAAACGGGTGACGGGCACCTTCGCCTTTTCGCGGGTCAGGTACAAATGCGCCTCCCACAACAGCTCGGGTTTGTTTTTCCCGGTAAAGCGAAGAGCGCCCAGACGAATCAGCAGGACGAGCTGCTCGCGACCGACGCCTGTCCGCTCAATAAAATCAGGCAAGTCGCGGTAAGCACCCCCTTGCGCCCGTTCTTCCACCACCCTTTGCGCCAATTGCTGCTCCAGGTCACGTACATGTATCAAGCCCAGAAAAATGTCCTTCCCCGTAATGGAGGTTGCATAGGTACTTCGGTTAACACAGGGCACATGAATGGCAGCCCCCCAGCGCCTGGCCTCATGCACATACACCCATGTAGCATAAAATCCGCCAAAATTATTAATCACCGCTACCATAAACTCCAGGGGATAGTAGGCTTTCAAATAAAGGCTCTGGAAACTTTCAACGGCATAAGAGGCCGAATGGGCTTTTGAAAAAGAATAGCCGGCAAAGGATTCTATCTGTCGCCATACCTCCTGCGCCAAAGCATCCGGGTAGCCCCGCTCCTGGCAGTTGCTGAAAAACCGGTCTGTTATCCGCTGAAAAGCCTCACGTGAGCGGTACTTACCGCTCATGGCCCGCCGCAGTACATCGGCGTCGGCCAAATCCAATCCGGCAAAGTGGTGACCCACTTTGATCACATCTTCCTGATAGACCATGACGCCATAGGTCTCATTTAACTGCTCCTCCATCACCGGATGCAGATAGGTAAAGCCCTGCGGATTATGGAAACGTTCAATATAGGCACGCATCATGCCCGATTTAGCCACGCCGGGCCGGATGATGGAACTCGCAGCCACCAGCGTCAGATAATCGGAGCAACACAACTTGGTGAGCAGTCCCCGCATGGCGGGACTTTCAATATAGAAACACCCGTTGGTCTCCCCTCTGGCCAGTAAAGCCTTGACCCGCTCATCCTGCTTAAAACGCTCCACCTGATGCACATCTACCTTTTCGCCTCTGTTCTGCGCCACAATCTCCACGCACTCCTTGATGTGTCCAATCCCCCGTTGCGACAGGATGTCCAGCTTTTCAAAGCCCATATCCTCTGCCATGTACATATCAAACTGCGTGGTGGGCATGCCCTTGGGCGGTAGATCCAAGGCCGTATAATCCGTAATGGGCTGCTCGGTCACCAAAATCCCTCCGGCATGTATGGTGCGCAGATTGGGAAAATCGGTTAAATGGGCGGCGACACTCAGTATTTTGCGCGTTACCCCGTCGCCCATGGCACCGGGATGCGTCATTTGCTCAATTTCTTCCGTTGGCAGTCCGTACACCTTACCCAGTTCCCGAATGGTAGATTTTTGCTGAAAAGTAGATATGGCACCCAACAAGGCCACATGTTCCCGACCGTAGCGCTTAAATATATATTGCTGCACCTCTTCCCGCTCGCGCCATGAATAGTCGATGTCAAAATCGGGCGGCGAGGTGCGCTTGGGATTCAGGAAGCGCTCAAAATAGAGGTTCAGCTCAATGGGGTCCACATCGGTAATTTTCAGACAAAAGGCCACCACGCTGTTGGCCCCGCTGCCCCGTCCCACATGGTAAAATCCGCGCGACATGGAATAGCGAATAATATCCCAGGTAATCAGAAAATAAGCGGCAAAGCCCAGCTTGTTAATAATGGCCAATTCCTTGTCTACCCGCTCACGGGCTTCCCGGTGCTTAGGCCCGTAACGCTGCACCATGCCATCCAGCGCCAGCTGCTCCAGCAGACCGGCATCGGCTGAGCGACTGCCGGCATAGGTCTGCTTGTTCTTCACGCTTGTGCAATCCAGATCAAAAGAACACTGTTTCAACAATTGTTCGGTATTGAACCAGATAAGCGGATAGCGCTCAAAAGCCGCTTTCAGTCGCCCGGGCGCCACCAGCCAGTCATACTCCGACGCCATATCGGCAGCGGTTAAGCGACTCAGCAAGGTGTTTTTATCCACAGCCCTCAAATGCCGGTGCACTTCAAAACCGGTCCGGTTGCCAAAAGTCACAGGCTGCCACACCACCAACTTGTGCATTTTAGCCGCTACCGACTGGGTAACCAGGCGGTTGAGCTGGTTGTGCCGGATCCCCAGGTATTCATTGTCGCGCAAGGTCAAAGGGGCCAGACCTTCCAGCGGAAACACCACAAAGGCATCGTTAAAAGGAGGCGGATAGGGCGGCAGTGGCGTTTTGGTCAAAAGATGCTGCGTCAAAAAGCGATTCAGCTCCCCAAAGCCTTTGAAGTCTTTAGCAATGCCGGTGTACAACAGTTCCCCCTCATGCCTGAATTCCAGTCCCACCAGCGGCGTAATACCCGCAGTCCTGCACGCTTTCACAAAATCAAACACCCCCGATGTGCTATTCACATCGGTCAGCACCAACACCTCAGCACCGGCCGTAACCGATCGCTGCACCAAGGCCTCAGGCGACAACACCCCATAACGGAGACTGTGATAAGTATGACAGTTCAGATACATGTATGATACAATAGGTCGTTATATTTAGAGGTGGAGCGCAGCGGAATCCCGCAAGGCGGGATCAGTTAGGTATCCGAGAATAACCGTCTATCCCGCTTTATCGGGACAGTATTTGGCGTATTTTATTAAAGACTACACTGCCCGCCCCACCGCATCCTTCCCGAACCGCTTCCTTATGCGGTCCATGGCCAGATAAAGATTGACCTGCTCAGGCGTATCTTCAAACAGGTTGAGTTGCTGACTGCCCGACACCAGATGCGTAAAGCGCACCCCTATCAAGCGCACCAGCACCCGCCGCGTATAAAGGCGATGCAGCAATTCTTTGGCTTCCCTGATAAGTACATGGTCGAACGAGGTATAAGGAATGCGCTTTTGTATGGTGTGCGTGTCAAAGTCGGAGTAGCGAATTTTAACCACCACGCAAGAGGTCAGCTTGCCACGCGTACGTAACTCAAAGGCCAGCTTCTCGGTCATCCGCACCAACCACTCGCTCAAAAACCGCATATCGGTGGTGTCGGCCTCAAAGGTCTGCTCCGAGCCAATGGACTTGCGCTCATAGTAGCGCTCTACGGGCGTCAAATCAATGCCATTGGCTTTGCGCCAAAGGTCAATGCCATTCTTGCCCAGCACCCGCTCCATCACATCGGGCGGCAACTGACTCAAAGTCGCTATTTTATCTACGCCCATGCTGCGCAACAAGCGAAAGGTTTTGGGCCCCAGCATGGGAATCTTGCTAATGGACAAAGGATCCATAAAGGGTTTTACCTTATCGCGCTCCACATAC
>DHVH01000241.1 GCA_002412555.1 Marinilabiliaceae bacterium UBA5213
TAAGGTTAACTATCAGCTGCTCTTCTCCTTCTTTCTCCAAAGTAGCAGCGAGGTAAGGCGTTCCCAAAAAAGCTTTGGCAGCAGCAGTTATGCGCTGATTAAAAGGCACCACTGTGTCCATCGGCTCCAACACCTCTTTCATCACCTCATCAAAAAACGAAGAATCAGCAGCTGAGGCCACAAACTCATGCTGCAACAGTTTTTTACCAGCCTCATCCACCTTTCCGGAAGAAGCCTTTCCCTGACAAGCAACTAAAAACATCAACGGCAGTAATAGAATTAATCGATTCATAACATAGATGGGTTTATGTTTCTGCAATTTACGTATTTTTTGTCAAAGAATTTTCTCAAATTGACACGAATTGAAATTCGACGGAGTCAATCGAAGATCAACGGAGTTAATTGGGAATAGACTGATTCACTTGAAGATAGGCGTAGTTTAAAACTACGCCCATCCTAAGATTTTAGGTCCACAGGATTTTGAGCGGAGCGAAATCCCGCATGGCGGGAGCACAGATGCGCACTGATTTTTTTTATTTCCACCCTATCACCCTAACATTCTATCAACCATCAACCCTTCCAACTCTATCCTCCCTTCCCATCCTTCCCACCCTTTCCCACCAAATAATCGTCCCTCCCCCTAAACCTTTCTTTTAAATATCGGTTTAAGAGAGAAAAGGTTTAACTTTATAGCATGTCAAGTTCAACAAAAAATATAAATGGACAGTCAGATGTTCAAAAATCCAGGCTTGAAACCAACCAGCATCTGGCCGACGAATTGCTTCAAAAATTGAGGCAGGTAGCACTTGGAGGTCCCCAAAAGATGCGCGAAAAGCACACCTCCAGAGGCAAGTTGTTGGTGCACGATCGCATCAACCGACTGATAGATACCGGCACGCCATTTTTAGAGCTATCGCCCCTGGCGGCGAGCGGCCAACACCATGATGGATTTCCATCGGCAGGCATTGTCACAGGCATCGGACTCATCAACGGCCGGGAAGTGATGATTGTGGCCAACGATGCCACCGTTAAAGGTGGTACATATATTCACGAAACCATAAAAAAACATCTGAGGGCTCAGGAAATCGCCGAAGAAAATCGACTACCCTGCGTTTATCTGGTGGATTCAGGGGGCATTTTTCTACCTGAGCAAGCCAGTGTCTTTCCCGATAAAGATGACTTTGGCCGCATATTCTTCAATCAGGCACGCATGTCGGCCGCAGGCATTCCCCAAATAGCTATAGTAATGGGCTCATGCACTGCAGGAGGCGCTTACATACCGGCCATGAGTGATGAAACCATTATTGTGCGCAATCAGGGGACCATTTTTCTGGCGGGACCGCCGCTGGTAAAAGCCGCCACCGGTGAAGAAGTGACCGCCGAAGAACTGGGAGGCGCAGAGGTGCATACCTCCATTTCAGGCGTGGCCGATCACCTGGCCGAAGATGACGAGCACGCGCTGGAAATTTGTCGGGACATCTTCAAAAACCTGCCGCGGGCACCCAAACAGTTGCTCGACCGGATAAACACCATTCCCCCTATTCGCCCTGCAGAAGAACTCTATGAGCTAATTCCCACACAGGGACAACCATGGCCCGATGTACGGGAAATCATTCTGAGGATAGTGGACGGCGGGCCATTTCAGGAATTTAAAAAGAATTACGGCAACACACTGGTGACTGGCTTTGCCAGAATCCATGGCTATCAGGTTGGTATCCTGGCCAATAATGGCATTCTGTTTTCACAATCGGCACTGAAAGGCACCCACTTTATTGAGTTGTGCAATGCTCGGGGCATCCCCATGGTGTTTTTGCAAAACATCACCGGTTTTATGGTGGGCAAAGAGTATGAACAGGGCGGCATTGCTAAGGATGGTGCCAAAATGGTCCATGCACTGGCCAATGCGTCGGTGCCCTTTTTCACGGTACTGATAGGTGGCTCATACGGGGCTGGCAATTATGCTATGGGTGGCAGGGCTTACAATCCCCGCTTACTGTTTATGTGGCCCAATGCACGGATTTCTGTGATGGGGGCACGACAGGCAGCTCAGGTCTTAATGGCCCTCAAACAGGACCAGGCCACCGCCAAAGGTGGTGAGGTAGATGATGCGGAACTGAAAAAAATTGAATCCTCCATTTTTGAAAAATATGAGCAAGAAGGCTCCCCATGGTACAGCACCTCACGACTTTGGGACGATGGCATCATCGATCCCATGCACACCCGTGATATTCTGGCCCTTGCGATTGAAACATCGCTTAACGCGCCGTTTAAGGAGCCGAAGTATGGGGTTTTTAGGATGTGAAGCCGAGCGGAATCCCGCAAGGCGGGATAAGCCGTGCGGAATCCCGCTATGCGGGATAAGCCGTGCGGAATCCCGCAAGGCGAGACAAACGTAACAGGAGTTGTAGCGAAGTGAAATACCGAAAATCGGTACCCGCGAAGTGGGATTATTAGGTCAAGGGGCAAAAAAAGGGGTGTGCGAAACGGAATCCCGGTGTATCGGGATAGAAAGGACAGCGTAGTTACAAAGTACGCTGAGCATAGCGACGTAGTTAGAAACTACGCCGGGCTTCAGATAAAGTAAAAATGGTGTAATCCGAGAAATATGACACTTATTAAGAAATTTGGTGAAGGGGTTTGTTATTTAAAATTGAATCGGCCCGAAAAGCGCAATGCCCTGAATAAGGGCATGGTGGTTGATTTGATCCGTTTTTTTGAGGAGACAGGCCAAACCAGTCAGTTCAAAGTTCTTGTGATCAGTGGCAGTGGCGATTTTTTCTGTGCCGGGGCAGATCTGGAATGGATGAAGGAGGGTGCCAGCCAATCAATGGACGAGAACCTGGAGGATGCCCGACTCTTTAATCGTTTGTACGAGAAAATGGACAACTACCCCAAACCCATCATTCTAAGGGTGGATAAGGGCGCTTACGGCGGCGCTCTGGGGCTAATTGCTTGTGCCGATATTGTGACCACTACCCCATCAGCTCAATTTCTCTTCAGTGAAGTGCAACTGGGACTCATTCCGGCCACGATAGCCCCCTATATCGTTAAGCGCATCGGACTGCCCCTGGCCAAACAACTCATGCTCATGGCCAGTAAATTTTCGGGCACCGAAGCCCACCATTTCCAATTGGTCTCGTACCTCTTTCCTGAAGAAAGCTTATCGGTCAAGACCCGCGAGCTGGCCACCAAAATGGCCAAAAACAGTCCCTCAGCCCTACGACTGACCAAGGGACTGGTGAACCGATTGGGGAATTCCATTGTTCCTATTACCGAAGAAGTACAAGAGCATTGTGCCCGACTGATAGCCGAGGCACGGAAGTCGGAGGACGGACAGGAGGGTGTGAGTGCTTTCTTCGAAAAACGCAAAGCCAATTGGAATGACAAACAATAAGATACCCTATCGCCCCATTAAGCGATTACTAATATCAAATAGAGGAGAAATAGCTGTTCGCATACACCGAACAGCGCAGAAGATGGGAATTACCACCATTGGACTGGTCACTCATGCCGAACCCGACACAGTGGCCGATGAGCAAGCGTTTATCAAGGGATCATCTTTGGTCGAGACCTACCTGAATGCTGATGCCATCATCTCTTTGGCTCTGCGCCACGGCGCTGATGCCATCCATCCCGGCTATGGCTTCTTGTCGGAAAACGGCCGCTTCGCCGAGAAAGTGGTTCAGGCCGGACTGCTATTCGTTGGTCCCTCCCCTGCTGCCATCGACCAAATGGGTCATAAAATAACCGCCCGGCAAATTGCCGCCAGCCACAATGTGCCCATCACCCAATCCATGCAAGGATCTATAGAAGAACTGCTGGCCAAAAGCACACTGCTGCCCTATCCACTTCTCATTAAAGCCGCAGCCGGTGGTGGTGGCAAGGGGATGGTCAAAATCAACCACCCGGATGAGCTGGTGGAAAAATTGCCGCAGACCGTTCGTGAGGCAACCAATTACTTTGGCGACGGCACTATTTACGTTGAACAGTATATTGAAAATCCCCACCACATAGAAGTGCAGATATTGGGTGATCAGCACGGCCACATTGTACATCTCTTTGAGAGAGAATGCAGTATACAGCGCCGCTATCAAAAAATCATTGAAGAAGCACCCAGTGTAAACATCACTCCCGGGAAGCGGGACGTGCTGACACGAGATGCCCTCCGGCTTTGTCAAGCCATTGGTTATTACAATGCCGGAACAGTAGAGTTTCTATTGGATGATGCCGGTAACCACTACTTTTTAGAGATGAACACCCGACTGCAGGTAGAGCACCCGGTCACCGAAAGCATTACCGGACTGGATATTGTTGAACTTCAGCTCAACATTGCCATGGGCTTGCCGCTTCCTTTTAGTCAGGCCGACCTCTCCATAAAAGGCCATGCCATTGAAAGTCGCATTTATGCCGAAGACCCACTCAATGGCTTTAGACCGGCACCGGGTCGTGTAGCCCACGTTCAGTGGCCATCCGCCTCCATTGCGCGGACCGACACCTGGTTCAACCAGGCTGTCGACCTACAGCCAGATTTTGACCCAATGATGGCCAAAATTATCACCCACGCCCCTACCCGGGCAGGTGCTATCGCAAAACAAATAAAGGCTTTAGAACAAACGCAACTGACCGGCAGTATCAACAACATCCATTATCTGACCACCGTCTATAACAGTAAAGATTTTTTAAACGGAAACACTACCACCGGGTTTTGTGAGCGACACAATTACCAGTCTGACCTCCTCATCCATCCCGAAGTCATTGCTGTGGCTGCACTTTTACACAGCTTATTGCACAAGAAACAAGGAGATTCTGTCTGGCAAAACGTGGGCTATTGGCGCGCTGCACAGTCAACGGATCTGGTTGTCAACAGTGAGCCTTTCCACATTGACTGGCAGACAAGCGGCCAATCCATCCACATCCTCATCAACAATAAAAACCGTTATTCCATTGATGATGCCCGACTGAAATCATCGCAATTATTTTTTTCAGTGGCGGGCGAACCATTTGTCCTCTCTTGGGTTTTTATAGCGGGTGATCACTTAATTCTGGAGAGCCGACCGCAGGTATGGACCATACATCCAGTGGGGGTTAACCGTGGCAGTCGCACCAACGACAAGACCAACCACAGCGCCACTCAAATCAAAGCACCCATCCCGGGAAAAATTATCGAAGTGATGGTACAGCCGGGCGACTTGATCAAAGCCGGTGACTCTTTGGTTATTTTGGAAGCCATGAAAATGGAAAACCACCTGAATGCCCTTCATGGAGGCAGAGTCACCAAAGTGCTAACCTCAGTGGGTCAACAAGTTAAGGCCAACGAAATTTTAATAGATATTGAAAACAGTAATTGAACCAATCCCTATTGACCTAACAACCTATTGACCTAATGACCTAACAACCCAATGACCTAACAACTTAAACTAGAAGTAAACCATATGAACCCCTTTTTAAACGAGAAGCACGAAGCACTGAGGAGCGAGATCAGAAAATTTGCAGAAAAAGTTATTGCACCGGAAGCGGCCCGATTGGACGAGGAAGAAGCCTTTTCGGTAGAACTCACCAAAAAAATGGGGGATGCCGGCCTATTTGGTATAAATATACCGCAACAGTATGGCGGGAAGGGACTCGACACCCTTTCGTACATCATAGCCGTTGAAGAATTGTCGCGCGTGGACAGCTCTCAGGCCGCAACCGTGGTAGCACACAACAGTCTGGGCCTAGTGCCCATTCTAGACTACGGCACCCAGGAACAAAAAGATAAATACCTTCCGCAGCTGACTTCAGGCGAGCATCTTTGGGCTTTTGGACTTACTGAAGAAAATGCCGGTTCTGATGCCCGGGGCACCGAAACAACTGCAGTGCGGGAAGGCAACCAGTGGGTCATCAACGGTTCCAAGCGTTACATTACCAACGCTTCTACCCCTGTTACACTAGGCGTAACCCTGCAGGTGATGACGCAAACCGATAACGGCCAGCCCAAACTTACCACCCTGCTGGTAGAAAAAGGGACATCCGGTTTCAAAACCCAGCGCATGCTCGGTAAAATGATGTGGCGCGCGGCCGATACAGCCCGTATTTATCTGAAGGACTGTCGCGTCCCCCTCTCCAATCTGCTGGGCGAAGAGGGACAGGGTGCCCGTTATATGCTCAAGACTCTGGATGGCGGTCGCCTCTCAGTGGCAGCCATGGGACTGGGATTGGCGCAGGGCGCCTTTGAAATGGCGGTGAAGCATGCCGGAGAAAGAAAGCAATTCGGCAAACCCATCGGTCGCAACCAGGCCATTAGCTTTAAGTTGGCCGACATGGACATGAAACTGGAACTGGCACGCAACACCCTATACAAAGCCTGCTGGCTTAAAGATAACGGGCAAACTTATTCCCGTGAAGCGGCCATTGCTAAGCTGTATACCTCTGAGATTGCCCGTGAGGTGGCCGATGAGGCTGTTCAGATTTTTGGTGGCTCTGGTCTCTTTAAGGACAACCCCATTGAGCGTTTCTACCGGGATCAGCGGCTGCTGCAAATTGGTGAAGGCACCTCTGAAATCCTGAGGCTGGTGATTTCGAGGGGATTGGGAGTGTGAGAAGGGTTTGAAGGGTAGAAAGGGGAAGTTGGGTAGAACGGGGAAAATGGATTGAGGGTTGGAAGGGTTAAGGGTTTATAGTTAAAAAATCTGCGTTAATCTGTTTAATCTGTGGACAAAAAAATAATTGTATCGATCTTCGATTGACTCCGTCGATTTTCAATTCGTGTCAATTCGCGAAATTTAGCTGACCAAAATCCAAGCTGGGCGTAGTTTCAAACTACGCTTATCTCCAACAGCAATTAGTGGACTTATACAGAATATTCCGTACTTTTATTTTTTAGAACAGTGAAGCACCAACCTAATATCAAATGGAAGACAGAAAAAAAGACCATATAGACCTTGCTTTTCAATCGCGTATTGAAGCCTCTGAGGCCAATGGCCATTTCTTTTATGAGCCCTTATTGGCACCGCACCCCAGTCAAAGACCACAACCTTTCTCTTTCTTGGGAAAAAGCATGCGCCTGCCAGTTTGGATTTCCAGCATGACGGGTGGCACTGCCCTGGCCGGAAAAATCAACCGCAATCTGGCACAGGCCTGTGCTGAATTTGGGCTGGGCATGGGACTTGGATCTTGTCGCATTTTGTTGGAGGATGATAAATACCTCCCCGATTTTGATGTACGTCCCATCTTGGGCCCTGATGTTCCCTTCTATGCCAATCTGGGCATCGCCCAGTTGGAGAGCATGATCCAAAAAGGCAATACCGACCAAATAGACGAGCTGGTGTATCGATTGCAAGCAGATGGCCTCATCATCCACGTCAACCCCTTACAGGAAGTCTTTCAGCCCGAAGGTGACCTATTGGCAGTGGCGCCCATCGAGACCATCCAGGCCTTTTTGGCGCAAACACAACTGAAGGTCATCGTGAAGGAAGTCGGACAAGGCATGGGACCTGAAAGTCTGAAAGCCCTGCTCAAACTGCCCATCCAAGCCATTGAATTTGGCGCACTGGGCGGCACCAACTTTACCAAGCTGGAGCTGGCCCGCCATACTAAAACCGATACTGAACTTTTCGATACCTTTGGGCATGTGGGGCATTCCGCCGAAGAAATGGCCGCCATGGTCAACCAAATTGTCAGGGAGTCGCCCGACCAGCGCTGCGGCCAACTAATTATATCCGGTGGCATCACCAATGTTTTGGATGGGTACCGACTGGTAAAAGGCAGCCAGTTACCAGCTGTATTTGGTATGGGCTCGGCCTTTTTAAAGCATGCCAGGGAAGACTATTCCACCTTGCAGACCTTCGTGAAACAGATAGAAAAAAGCCTGTTGCTGGCCGATCATTTTCTGAAAGTCAGGTAAGGCATTGCTCAAAAGCACAGGGCTAACCATGAAAACAGAACAGACCATGTCGATCATCAAAGGATTCTCCAAATTATCGCGCGACCAGAAAATTAGTTACCTCACCGCATCCCTGCAGTCCGGTAGTGATTTGGCGGCCACTCTGGCGGAGTTCAGGCATCCTGCCCAACAGGCCCTGTTCGACGACTTTTCAGAAAATACCCTTACCAACTTTTATATGCCCTTTGGCGTGGCGCCCAATTTCTTAATTGATGGAAAATTATATGTCGTCCCCATGGTCATCGAAGAAAGCTCAGTCGTTGCCGCCGCCTCACGCGCCGCTTCCTTCTGGGCCCAAAACGGCGGTTTTAAAACCACCCTTCACAACACCCTCAAAGTCGGCCATATCTGGCTGGAATGGTCGGGCCCGCCCGACCAGCTCTTATCGCTTCAAGAACAGCTCAGCAGCCATTTAACAGCAGCGGTCAGTCACCTCACCGCCTCCATGGAACAGCGGGGAGGCGGCATCCGACAAATGCAGCTCATTCCCCAAAAAGAAATGGCCGGCATCTATCAGTTACAGGTCACTTTTAGCACGGCCGACAGCATGGGCGCCAACTTCATCAATTCCTGTCTGGAAGGCATGAAAGAGCCCCTGCTCGATTTCTTTGCACAAAACAAGTTGTCGCAGCCCGATATCATCATGGCCATTTTATCGAACCATACGCCTGACTGTCTGGTTACCTGCACCGTTGATTGTCCAGCAGAGCAGCTCGCACCCTATGCAGCCGGACTTCCGACCGATGTGTTTGCGCGCCGCTTTAAGACCGCTGTAGACATCGCCATCCACAACACGCACCGGGCCGTGACCCACAATAAAGGCATTTACAATGGCATTGATGCGGTGGTACTGGCCACCGGCAATGATTTTCGTGCGGTAGAAGCCGCCGGGCACGCCTACGCGGCGCGCAACGGGCAATACCGCTCCTTGTCGCATTGCACCCTAAGCGACGACGTCCACTTCACCTTTTCACTGACCGTGCCACTGGCCTTGGGCACCGTTGGGGGACTGACACGCCTGCACCCCTTGTCCGCCAAAGCCATGGAAATACTTCAGCAACCCACCGCAGAGCAGTTAATGAGCATTGCCGCAGCAGCAGGATTGGCCAACAACTTCAGTGCTGTGGCCTCACTGGTCACTACCGGCATTCAAAAAGGCCACATGAAATTGCACCTATCCAATATTCTGAACAGTCTGGGTGCCACAGAGCAGCAAAAAGCAGCCGCGCAGGACTATTTTAAAGACCAAACCGTCAGCCAAAAAGCCGTCAGGGAGTTTTTGGAAAAAGCCCATTAACGATGGAACAAACCTATCATGCCAACGGAAAACTACTCATTTCTGCCGAATACCTGGTATTGAAGGGTGCTTTGGCACTGGCCGTCCCCCTCAACAAGGGGCAGCAACTGAGGGTGGAACCATGGTCGGAAAAAGGTTTGCAATGGCGTGCCTGCACACCAACCGGATTGTGGTTCGATGCCACCTTTGATAGTCACCTGAATGTGGTGAAAAGCAGCAGTGTGCCGCACGCCCGACGACTCCAGAACATACTTCAACAAGCCGTAGCTCAAAACCCTTCGGCCGCCACCAAACTGATTTACCAGCAAGTCACCACCCATCTCGAATTTGACCCCCAATGGGGCTGGGGCAGCAGCTCCACCCTGCTTAGTTTGTTGGCCCGGTGGCTGCAGATAGATCCTTATCCACTCCTGGATGCCACCTTTGGTGGTTCCGGCTACGACCTGGCCTGTGCCAGCGCCCATGGCCCGCTCTTTTATCGCCGTGAACCCGCTCAAGCGCCCAAGATCACCCCTGCCCCCTTCCATCCCTCGTTCATAAATCAATTGGGCGTTGTGTGGCTCAACCAAAAACAGACCTCCTCACAGGAAGTCCGTCGCTTCCTCAGCGAGCAGCAGTCGCCACAAGCTCTAGTTGATAAAATCTCTCATCTTACCCGAGAAATGGCAACTACAAATAACCCTGACGAATTTGGGCAATTGATGCAACAACACGAAGCCCTCATTGGTCGGGCCACCGGGCAAACACCTGTACAGCAGCGCCTATTCCCCGACTTTAAAGGCAGCATCAAATCCCTGGGCGCCTGGGGAGGTGATTTTATATTGTTTGTGAGTCCAAACTCCCTGACCACTGTCCAATCCTATTTTGCCGCTAAAGGTTACAGCACCCTTTTTCCGCTGGCCAACATCCTGCTCCCCGACAGTCCGGCAGGAACATCAGGTCAACACTAAACCCCTAAAAATTTGTATCATGAAAAAATTCACGCTCAAAGAAGACATCATTCTGAGGGATTTCCTCGCCTTAGAACGCACCAAACTGGCCAATGAACGAACCCTGTTTGCCTACATCAGAACCTCTTTGTATCTCATTCTGGCAGGCATTGCCTTTATACAATTAAAAGATTTCCAAAGCATCAAGTGGTTGGGCATCATTTCTCTGATATTGTCTGTAGCCCTGCTTATCATCGGCATCTGGAAATATTACCGCCTCAACCAACAACTAAAGGAATTTTATAGCAAGGCGTAAAAAAAGTAAAAAGGGACTGCCTAATTAAAGACAGCCCCCTATAGGACTTATAAAATGCAATATTTAAAACGCGTAACCAATGGCAAAGGTAAACTTAACACCACCACCACCATAATCATTTAGCAGTTGGTCGTCTTTTCCTAATTCAACGTTGTAACCATAACCTAAACCAAGATCGGTTACAAATCCGCCACCAGCTACCCACTGATAGCCTAATGTTGCTCCAATGTTTAACAATGAAAAGCCTACAGAAGTATCATCGTCAACACTAACCGAAGTCGTATTTGTTTGGAAACCTAAAGCGGGAGCAACATAAGCTCCTCTTATAGCCTCTTTGAAGTAGTTCCTATAAGCAGCATCTAGTCCAAAACCGGTAGAGGAAACATCAAATAATTCATAACTGTAATAGTTGGCACCTACCTGAACAGAACCTTTTTCACTAATACCTTTTTCATAACGTAAGTTATAGTTGCCAAAAAGGAACCCTAAAGGTCCAATTTTCACAGCTTGTTGGGCTGTAGCAGAGAATGCAATTGCGCATAATAATACCACTAAAAATACTTGCTTCTTCATTTTAATTAAGTTTAGTTTGGGAAAAAATAAAAAGTATAAAAATTTAATTAACTCTATATTTTATATAATAGATAATACAAACATAACGAAAAAAATTAAACTGCAAAAAAATGTTCTATTTTTTATTAATTGTTTCGTTTGACCAATCAAACTTCACCCGAATGGTCAAAAAAAAAGCCATCCAATATTTAAGACAACTACATTTCAACCACCAATTTGATCACTCCAATCCCTGCAATATACGGTTCAGTAAATAATTTAGTTTCGAAAAAACAGAAAAACTGTTGAATTAAATGTTTCTAACTTAGTTTTGGATTCTCTAAAAAGCCTTAAAATCAAAATGTACCGTATAAAAAATAGTCACCTCCATCAAACATTTTCTTTGCTTTGCTGTTTAATCTTTTGAGCATGTACATTAAACAGAAATGTGCTATAGTTATTAATACTGAACTTTTGCTTTAATTCTGCGTTAACACTGAATCTGTATAAAGCGAGCACGAGCCAAACTTTTCACAAACAAAGATGATTAACCCGGTGAGTTGATATGAAACAAACAAATAGATGACAAGAAGCACTGATATAACAGCCACAGTGGAATGGGAAAGTCCCTCCAATCTGGCCATTGTCAAATACTGGGGCAAGCAGCGCATACAGGAACCGCTGAATCCCAGCATCAGCTTTTCGCTTAATAACGCAGTCACACGTACCAAAGTGACGGCACAACCGGCCGATGAGCCGGGTTTTTCATTTATGCTGGATGGTGTAAAAAAAGAGTCCTTTAACGATAAAGTAGAAGTTTTTCTGGAAAAAGCCCGGCCTTACCTGCCTTTTCTGCGCAAGCATCATCTAACCATCGAAAGCAGCAATACCTTTCCCCATTCTTCGGGCATTGCCTCATCGGCCAGCAGCATGAGCGCTCTGGCGCTCTGTCTCACCGAGCTGCACAACATCAGTCTTGGCAAGGAGACACCCCTGCCCGACCCTGTTATGGCTTCGGGTCTGGCACGTTTTGGCTCAGGCAGTGCATGTCGCTCCGTTTTTGGGGGATGGACGCTTTGGGGAAAATATACTGGGATAAAGGAGAGTACCGATATGTACGCGATGCCGGTGGCAGACTTTGAAATCGCTGACGATTTCAAAAACATTCAGGATGCGATCCTTCTGATCGATCCAGCCAGAAAAAAAGTCAGCAGCAGCGCCGGACATGAGCTAATGGACAAGCATCCCTACAAGGATGCACGCATTGAACAAGCACATCAGCATACCGAAAAATTACTGAAAACATTGAAATCAGGCCACTGGGCTGATTTCTTTGAAATAGCAGAAAACGAAGCACTCACGCTGCACGGATTGATGATGAATTCATCTCCCTCTTACACCCTATTGCATCCCCGATCACTGGAGGCCATAGCCAAAATTAGGGAGGCGCGCGAGACGAACGGATTAACCGTTGGTTTTAGCATGGATGCCGGGCCCAACATCCACCTGCTGTATCCACAGTGGGAAGAAGCTAAAGTCAGGCCTTGGATAGAGCAGGTACTTGCCCCACTTTGTGCCAACGGGCAGGTTTTATATGACAGGGTGGGCAGCGGACCAGTAAAATTGTAGTTAACAACAGATATTCCATATATGTCGAAAGAGAGCAGTCAGAACAGCGATACCTTCCACTCCAAAATCATGCTTTTTGGAGAGTATAGCATTATATTAGGTTCCATGGGGTTAACCATTCCTTACGCCCATTTCAATGGATCACTGGGATTTATCAATAAAAACAGGTACACCGATCTGGACTATGCCCGACGCAGCAATTCCTTGTTGACTGAATACTACGATTACATCCGATCACTGGCTCAAACCAAGCGGCTACCTGAGAATTTTGATGCAGACAAAATGGGAAAAGACCTTGCCAATGGCCTCTATTTTGAATCGACCATTCCCGAAGGCTATGGCTTGGGTAGTAGTGGTGCACTGGTAGCGGCTCTTTACCATCGTTATAAAAAGGATAAGCCACTGGCCCGCAGAGCCTCCGATGTGAACGAAGTGCGACAATTGAAGAAAGAGTTGGCCATTTTGGAATCCTGGTTTCATGGCACCAGCTCAGGCATTGATCCGCTCATTTGCTACATGAAGCATCCCTTGTTGCTAACCGAAGAGCAAAACATATCACCCGTGGGCATACCCAAATACAATTTGACGGCTGAAGATGCCATTTTCCTGCTCAACACCGGCAAACCAGGCAAGACAGCTCCGCTGGTCGAGAGTTTCATGAAAAAATGCGAGGATGAAAGTTTCCTCAATCTGATGAAAGACGAGTACATACCTCTTAACAATAGTTGCATCAAGCATTTAACCGATGGCAATCTGGATAAGTTTACCAGCACCCTTCAGGAGCTCTCATTTTTTCAGGCTACCCATTTTGGTGCCATGGTACCCGCCTCTATTGAAATGGAATGGATTTATGGCTTCAGTACAGGCAAGTATTTGCTCAAACTCTGTGGTTCCGGGGGCGGTGGTTTTGTGCTGGGCTTTACCCGCGCCTTCCAGGAAGTAAAAGAACGCTTCTTGGAAAAAGGAATGGAGATCATTCCTGTGTATCAAATAAAATAACCAACCACCATCCGCTCAAAACAACGGTCATGATAGACCATTGTCTGCAAGCTCAATAGTGGCTGGCTATTTAATTCAAACAGGGCTTTGGAACTAGATCGCTTTACTGCCCCGTTCTCCGGTGCGTATGCGAATGCACTCTTCCAGAGGGGTCACAAAAATCTTTCCATCACCAATTTCCCCTTCAATATTCACCGTTGAACGCGCTGCAGAAACGATGGCCTCAATGGTTGTTTCCACAAATTCTTGGTTCACGGCAATTTCAATGCGCATTTTTGGCGAAAGGTTTGGCACGATGCGTTTACCACGGTACATCTCCTCACGTCGCTGTGCGCCGTGACCCGATACCCGACCCACTGTAATGCGTGTAATACCCGCGTTCACCAATGACTCGTGCACTTTTTCCAATTGATACTCCCGAATAATTGCAGTTATAAGTTTCATGTTTTTATTATTTGTTTTTATTACACCTAATTGGGGTTTAGCATACCATAACCCCGCTCCCCATGGAAAGAACGATCCAGTCCTTCCATCTCCTCATCAGCAGAAGCACGCAGACCGCCAAATCGCTTCATGACAAACAGGATAATGAAAGTTACCACAACGGCATACACAATAGCAATACCAACAGCCGCAGCCTGCACACCCAATTGTTGCCACAGGGTCCAGCTGCCACCGACCGCTTCGGCTGCATTGGCCATCCAAGAGTCACGAATAAAGAACACCAGTAAAATGGCGCCAACAATACCTCCAACACCATGCAAACCAAAGGCATCCAGACTGTCGTCGTAACCCAGTTTATCTTTCAAAAGAATGGCATAATAGCAAATCAAAGCAGAGGCAAATCCCAATATCATAGCACCATAAGGAAGAACAACACCTGCGGCAGGAGTCACAGCCACTAAACCTGCCAAAACACCACTGGCAAAACCTAAAGCAGTGGCTTTTCCCAAATGAATGTACTCAATAACCATCCAGCCCAGAGCACCAGCCGCAGCAGCTACCTGTGTAGCAGTCAATGCCTGTGCAGTAACCAATCCGCTCGAAACACTACTTCCGGCATTAAAACCAAACCAGCCTACCCAAAGCAAACCCGCTCCTATC
>DHVH01000229.1 GCA_002412555.1 Marinilabiliaceae bacterium UBA5213
GTGGTGCTGCTACAGATTAAGGTGCTCAATTCCATTGCCGGTAGCGCCTTCGATTTTTCACGACTTTACAGCTCCTTTACCACCCCCATCCCTTACATAGTAGTGCTGCTGATTGTTGGATCCATATGGCTGTTCAGAAAAAAGATTCGGGCCAGCAGGGCTTTTTATAAAATGAAAGGACTTTGGGTAAAATTCAAAGAAGGCTTCCTCTCCTTCCGGAACGTACCCAACAAACCCTGGTTTGTCGGGCATACCATCCTTATCTTTGTCTTCTATTTTTTGATGATGTACCTTAACTTCTTTGCCTTTGGTTATACCAGTCACCTAAGTCCCATGGCCGCACTCACCGTATTTGTTTTTGGCACCCTGGCCATGGTAGCTCCGGTACAGGGCGGCATTGGCCCCTGGCATTTCATGGTCATCACCGCTTTGGTGGCCTATGGTGTTAGTAGCAGTGATGCCGGCATCTTTGCTCTGGTGGTACATGGGGCCCTCAATATTATGATTGTTGTGCTGGGATTGCTCGCTTTACTCGCCCTGCCCTTTGTCAATAAACCACGCCCATGAGCCACAGCAACCATAAAGCCATCGCCCGCTTTATTCAGTGGGCCATTTCTCTGGCCGCACTGATCTACATCATTGGGCGAATGGTGCAGTTTAAGGATTGGGCTCTTTTTTTCGACGCCCTCTACCACCAAAGGTGGCAATTGACCGGCGTTCTAATGCTACAATTAATACTTGCGGCGGTAAATATAGGACTGGAAAGCGCTAAATGGCGCCAATTATCGGGCACCATCGTACGACAATCATGGCACAACATTTTTTACCAGGTGGTAAAGGGCATCCAGACTGGTATGATTACCCCTGCGCGCGCAGGCGAGCCCGTTGCCAGAGGACTATTGCTGGCATCCGGACTACGGACCAAAGGTTTTCTGCTTTCAGCAACAGGTAGCATCATTCAAAATATAGTATTAATGATTGGCGGAATGGCCGGCATTATGCTCACTAAAAATCAGGCTTCCGGTGCCAATAGCACTTTTGCCAACCTACAAAAGGGCATTGTAGACTATTCGCTCATCACCCTGTTGGCTGTGGTGACCATGGCCATTCTTATTTATCTTCTGGCAGGCATATTCAAGACCCGACCTGTCACCAGACAGTTAATATCCCATCTCAGAGCCATTGCCCAACTGGGCGCAAAACGGGTTCTAAAAGTGACCGGATTCACCGTACTGCGTTACTCGGTTTATAATTTCCAGCTTTGGCTGATGCTGTGGTTTTTTGGTATTTCTACCAGTTTATCAGACCTTGGTCTGATCATGACCTACTATGCAGCCATTACCCTTTTACCAACCATGGCGGTAGCCGATTTGGGCATACGAAGTTCTATTGCACTTTTCCTTTTTAGCATGCTTTCACCCAACAGCGCAGGCATTGTGGCCTCTGTATTTTTAGTCTGGGTAATCAACCTGGCACTGCCATCCATAATCGTTACCGCCATGCTTCCAAGAGATGAATATCAATAAATTGACATGAACATCCCTGTTGTAAAAAAACAAATTCCTATATTTGTTTTTGGAACATGTTTTTGTCTTTATAAGATGAGGATTTTGGCGTGTACCACCAGTAAAGGCTAGAAATCAACGGGTTGTAACGACTGATATTCAGGAAGAAAAGCACCAATTCATGAACAAACAAAAAGTAAAACTTAATATACTGGGACTCTCCTATTCGCAAACCCAATCGGGTGCCTACGCCCTTGTGCTGGCCGAAGAAGAAGGCGAACGAAGAATTCCTATTATCATCGGCGGTGTTGAGGCACAATCTATTGCCATTAAATTAGAGGGGCTGGAACCACCCCGTCCATTGACCCACGATTTGTTTCTGAATTTTGCCAAAGCCTTTCATGTGCAACTGCTCGAAGTGGTGATTTACAAATTAGAAGAAGGCATTTTTTACTCTGAATTGGTTTGTGTTAAAAATGACGAGGTGGTGCGCATTGACTCCCGAACATCCGATGCAGTAGCCCTGGCTCTTCGCTTCAACTGTCCCATTTTCACCTACGAAGAAATTCTTGCTAAAGCCGGAATTGTGCTCGATTTTGGCGACGCCAAAGATGCCAATGGACCTGTATCTGCCTCGTCCCCAAAAAGCGAAAGCAAGGGTGCTAAAGGTAATCCTTTAGCTGCCAAGTCGCTGGACGAGCTCCAAGGAATGCTCGACGAGGCCGTTGAATCAGAAAACTACGAAAAAGCTTCAAAAATAAGGGACGAAATCCAAAAAAGGGACAAATAGTCCTTCTCATAACCACCTTTATGAAGAAATTCATTGCCTTGCTGCTTCTGATTTTGTTTAGTGCCTCAGGTCTGTTAGCCCAAACCCTTGCCCCCATAACCGATGTAGCATTGCCAGCAGGGGCAGGATTTTCTTTTACTGGATTGCTGCGTGGGATCGTCGGCATGGCCGTTATTATCGCCATCTCATGGGCCTTCAGCACCAACCGAAAAGCCATTAATTGGCGTGTGGTATTTATAGGTTTGGCCTTGCAATTAGTTCTGGCATTGAGCATTCTGTACGTACCTTTTGTCCAGTCCATTTTCGATGTGGTGGGAACAGTTTTCGTTAAAATCCTCAGTTTTACCGAAGCAGGGGTAGCGTTTTTATTCAGCAGCATGGTCACTGGCCAAATCGAGCCCTCTCTAATTAATTTTGCCATTACCATTTTGCCGACCATCATCTTTTTTTCTGCCATCACCAGCGTACTGTTTTACTTTGGCATCATACAAAAAGTGGTGTATTTTTTGGCTTTGGGCATGACCAAACTGCTCAAACTCTCAGGTGCTGAGAGCCTCTCCGTAGCCGGGAATATTTTTCTGGGGCAGACCGAGTCGCCCCTTATGATCAAGGCCTACCTCGAGAAAATGAATCGCTCAGAAATGCTGCTGGTCATGGCCGGCGGCATGGCCACCCTTGCCGGCGGAGTTTTAGCTGTTTACATAAAAGTACTGGGCGGTGGCGACCCGGTTCAGGAACTCATCTATGCCAAGCACTTGCTGGCAGCCTCCATCATGGCAGCGCCGGGGGTTGTAGTCATTGCCAAAATTCTGATGCCCCAAACCGAGACCATCGAAAAAGAAGTAGAAGTCAGCAAGGAACGCATTGGTAAAAATGTACTGGATGCCATATCCAATGGCACCACCGAGGGCGTGCGTCTGGCCGTGAATGTAGCAGGTATGCTACTGGTTTTCATTGCCTTTATTGCCATGTTTAATTTTATCTTTTTGAAAGTGGGCGATTGGACCGGGCTCAACGAAATAATCGCCACTGCCACCAATGGCAGTTACACCGAGCTCTCCCTGCAGTTTATGTTGGGCTACCTCTTCGCCCCCTTAATGTGGCTGTTGGGTGTACCGGGGCCGGATATCGACTTAGTTGGTCGTGTATTAGGCGAGAAACTCATCATGACCGAGTTTATAGGCTATGTCAGTCTGGGTGAGCTCAAATCAACCGGCGCCTTTATGCAGGAAAAATCCATTATTATGGCCACCTACATCCTCTGTGGCTTTGCCAACGTGGCCTCCATAGGCATTCAAATTGGCGGTATAGGTTCGCTGGCACCAGGCAAACGGGTTATGCTTTCGCAATTAGGGATGCGGGCTCTGCTGGCCGGTACCCTGGCATCGCTGCTTTCAGCCACCATTATCGGGATGATTTTAGGCTAAAAGTACATCAGCAAAATTCCATTCTGGTCGCTGCTTACGCCTTATCTCTCATTGGCCTTCCACGCATCTATTGCGCGCTTTACCGATCCGTATCTAAGCAACAAATCCTGTGCATTTCGGTATTCCAAGCCAAGATCCTCCATCAACATACGGGTACCCCTGTCTATCAACTTACTGTTGGTCAATTGCATATTCACCATTTTATTACCCTTTACCCGTCCCAACTTAATCATTATGGTGGTGGTAATCATATTCAGAACCATTTTCTGAGCCGTTCCAGCTTTTAATCGCGTACTTCCTGTAACAAATTCCGGCCCTACTACCACTTCAATAGGGAACTCTGCCACTTCAGCGATTCTGGATCCGGGATTACAAGTAATGCAACCAGTCAACAATCCATGTTTAGCAGCTGTCTCAATACCACCTATGACATAAGGCGTGGTGCCTGAAGCTGCAATACCAATAACTGTATCCTTTTTGTTAACGCCATAATTTTGAAGTTCTATCCATGCCTGATCAAGATCATCTTCTGCCCGTTCAACTGCTTTGCGCAAGGCTACATCGCCTCCGGCAATTAATCCTATCACCAGATTATCAGGCACACCAAAAGTAGGAGGCAATTCAGAAGCATCCAAAACACCTAATCTGCCACTGGTTCCAGCGCCAAGATAAAATACCCGACCACCAACTTTCATCCTCTCAATGATCCGTACAACCAACTCCTCCACCTGTGGCAATACCTTCTGTACGGCCACATGTACTTTTGAATCCTCCTCATTGATGGCAGTTATCAATTGCTGTACGGACATTTTCTCCAAATTCTTGAATTGGGAGGGAGATTCCGTTATACTAAGTACAAACTTAAGGTCATCTGAATTAAACATGATAGCGCTATTTTTGATCTGTAAACATTTTAATTGATTGCTTCTCCATCTATGGATATAAAAAATAGGGCTGAGCTTTTTTCACGAAAGGTTCAATACGCTCCTCCCACATTTCCTGAATATCTTCGACCTTAAACCGTTTTTCAAAAGATTTTCTTATTTTATCTGTTCCACAAACCTTATCAAACATACTTAAGCGTGCAGCAGAACATAACTCAAACACATTCTTTTCAGGATGCATAGCATATGCCTCCTGCAACACATAGAACTGAATAAGTGACAAGGAAGCCTCCATCAAATTGGTAATATGGACTTGAACGCCATGAACCAACTCACCTTTAAGCACACTATAATAGGGACGGTAGTGAATAGGTCGAAAAATAACACCCGGTAAGTGAAGCGCATTCAATCGAATGGCCAAGGCTTCTGCATCCAGCCAATCGGTAGCAAAAATCTGAAAAGGCATGGTATATCCAACTCCGATACTAACCACGTATAGCTCTCCCAGAATACCAGAGACAGGATAAAAATAAGCAGAATGCGCATGGGGAATATGAGGCGAAGAAGCTACCCAAGGCAGCCCGGTCTCTTCAAATGACATGGCACGTTTCCAGCCCTGCATCTTTACCACCTCCAACTGACATTGAACTCCACCAGTCAACAACCCTTCCGCATTTAAAAACCGAGCCAATTCCCCCACCGTAAATCCATGAACATAGGGTATTGAAAACTGACTGACAAACGACACAAATTCATCTTCCACCAAGGGACCTTCAAATTTATTACCTCCTAAAGGATTGGGCCTGTCCAGCACCACCATCCTCACATTGTTCTCGGCAGCCGCTTCCATGGCCAATCCAAGCGTACTGATATAAGTATAGGAACGGGAACCAATATCCTGAATATCATAAACCAAAACATCCACGCCTTCTAGCATCTCAGCAGTGGGCTTTTTTGTTTTTCCATGTAAACTAAATACGGGGACATTGGTCTTTTTATCCACCGTATTTTCAACATGATCTCCTGCATAGTAATCACCACGAACCCCATGCTCAGGTGCATACAAGGCAACAAGGTTAACCTCGGGCGCTTCAAACAGGATGTCGATGGTCGATTTCAAATGCAGATCAACACCAGTAGGGTTGGTAATCAACCCTACTCGCTTGTCCTTTAACAGGCCAAACTGACCGTCACGCAGTACCTCAATTCCTGTTTTAACCTGCGCACAAACAGCCATGCCTAAAAAGAAAACGGGCAAAAACAAAATAAATTTTTTCATACCTAGATAACTTGTTTCATAATTGTCGTAAGCGCTTACCTTCTCAACGATTAAGCATCCTGTATTCATGTATTACATGTTACAAAGATACAATATTCCACAAATATGTCATCTTTTTTTGATTCTTGCAAACTCAAAATATTTCCTCTCTGGTACTGGTCATGCTTAAGCATGCATGAATTTAATGCTTTGCAAGACCTCTGTTACAGCAATTTACATTTTTCAACTCATTACTTAAATGCCCGGTTTTTTGGGCATAATAAAGCGGATACATTTTGAAGTCATGGCAGATAAAATTGTCATACATATTATTCAAAAGCATTGTTACTATAAAAAATTTATTTAGCTTTATCTCTGATAAAGCACTATTGCATTTTATAGAAAGTCCTTTAAAACATCTAAATCATGGTCAAAAACCACCTTATTTCACTGCTTCTCATTGCCGCCATCCTATACACGGTTACCGCATGTACAACGCACGATACAGCTGGTGTAAAATTCGCCTTTCTGACCGATGTCCATGTAGCCCCGGGAGCTCAAAGCCACGAAAACTTTAAGAAGGTCATTCAGGAAATCAACTCCTCTGATCTTGATTTTGTTGTAATCACAGGCGACATCAGCAATTCAGGCTCCAACGACGAGCTCATGACCGTTAAGCAGGAATTGAATGAGCTGAACATTCCCTACCATATCATTCCGGGCAATCATGAAACCAACTGGTCGGAAAGCGCCGGACAGAAATTTGTCGAAATATGGGGCAATGACCGCTTTATAATTGAATGGAAAAACTATTTACTGATAGGTTTTAGCACCGGTCCATACATGAAAATGGGGGATGGCCATATCAAACAGGAGGATTTACAATGGTTAAAAACAGAACTGGCCAGTAGAGATCTATCTCAAACAACCTTGCTCTCCTTTGCACACTACCCGTTGGCTGACGGACTTGATAATTGGTTTGAAGCAACCGATATATTAAATGCCTATGACTGCAAGGCCGCATTTTGCGGACACGGCCACCAACTGAAACTCCATAATTTTGATGGCATACCAGGCATCATGGGTAGGTCGCTGGTCCTCAGAAACTCAGAAGTTCCGGGCTATAACATAGTAGAAATAAAGAATGACTCATTACTGGTCTATGAAAAAATAATCAGTGAACCTCTGAACGAAGCAACAATAGCCTTTTCATTAGATAAGCCCGAAGAAATAAATGATTTACCTGTTTCACCCCGACCAGACTTCTCAGTTAACAACCAATATCCGTCAGTTAAGGAATCCTTTTCCTGGAAAGACACCGCATCCATATTCACCGGTATTTGTCTGGTAGGAGATTCCATGTTCATATACGGCAATTCATTAGGCTGGTTAAAGGCCATCCACCATAAAAACAATGAAGAAGTATGGCAAACCAAATTCAATGGATCCATCTATTCCACGCCAGCCATAGATCATAACATAGTCGTCTTTGGAGCCATTGATGGGTATATCTATGGCCTCAACCCCCAAACAGGTGAAACAATCTGGAAAGTATTGGTGGGGACACCCGTACTGGCCTCGCCTCTTATCCATGGAAACAAGGTCTTTATTGGTGGGGGCAGTTCTGCTTTTTACAGTATAGACATCACAACAGGTCAGATCAACTGGCAATTCAACGATATAGATGGCCTCATCCAGGCAAAAGCGACGCTTCAAGACGACTATTTGGTATTCGGAGCCTGGGACCGCCATCTTTATTGTTTGTCAGCTTCTACCGGCGAACTCCTTTGGAAATGGAACAATGACCGGCCCAACCTACTACTTTCTCCAGGAAATGTTGTTCCTGCTATCAGTCACCAAAAAGTATTTCTGGTGGCTCCTGACAGGCATATGACAGCCCTGCACTTAAAAACAGGCCAACAAGTATGGAGAACCAACAAACATCAGGTGCGTGAGTCCATGGCCATTTCACCAGACGGCCATGAAGTCTTTGCCAAATTGATGAACGACTCAATAGTCTCAGTCTCTACCCAAAGCAACCAATTTAAAACCAATTGGGTGGTAGATGCCGGAATAGCTTATGACCATAACCCCTGTCCACCCTTAGTAACCAACAATTTGGTTATTGGGGCTACTAAAAACGGGTTCATCACATCCATCAACAGGTCGGACCAATCCATAGCCTGGCAACATAAAACAGGCAATTCAGCCATTAATGCTTTGCAAATGGACACCAATAACACTATCTGGATCTCTTCAATGGAAGGAAAAATCCTACAACTGCGGCATGCTCAGGAATGATCTATTGTAAAAACTTTGAGAGAAAAGTCCCATGGCCATAAAATAAAAAAACCGCAATGAAAATCATTGCGGTTTTTTTATTTTATCATTCGCTTATAATATAGCGTCTAATTTGGAGGCCAAAATCGTTTTTGGAACAGCACCAACCTGCTTATCAACCACTTCTCCATTCTTAAAGAATAGGATGGTAGGTATGTTTCTGATTCCAAACTTAACAGATGTTTCAGGATTACTGTCCACATCCATTTTGGTAATAACAGCTGTGTCCTTATACTCTTCGGCCAACTCAGCTACAACAGGGGCAACCATTCTACATGGACCACACCATTCAGCCCAAAAATC